>NZ_JAKNJD010000017.1:0-117315 GCF_022132345.1 Butyricimonas sp. DFI.6.44
TTGCTACCGAACGGAATATAGGGACATGGAAAGTCAACGCTTGAGTGCCGCGGAGTTCATTCTCAATGCGTGTAATCCAGCACTTGAATGTTCTCCCCCACCTTCCGCGCGATAGCCGATTTTATCTGCCCGGCATGGGGACACGGGAACCCGATGAGTGTTCCTTTAAAAGGACTTTATGAACTACAATTTTGAATTTTACAGTTTTTCTACTATTTTTGTCCTAGATAGGGAATATCTATCAACAAACAGGAACGGCAAAATATGGATAACAAACAATCAAACGGAGGAATATCAAACACATTTTCCCCAAGCGAACGTGACACAATTCGGGAATTATTCGAGCAACACTACACCCCGCTAGTCTTGTTCGCGAGAAATTATGTCCCCGACATGGAAGCCGACAAGGATATCGTTCAAGAAATATTCCTCGCCTTGATCGAATCCGCCAAAACATTCGGGACGCCCGACGAACTGAAAGCCTATCTTTATACTGCCGTCAAAAACAAATGCTTGAAACACCTGCGCCACGAGAAAGTGAAACAGGAATATTCCGACGCCCACCGGGATGAACCCTCGGAAGAAGAGACCTACTTCAACCGGGTGTTGGAAGAGGAAGTATGTTACTCGCTGCTCGTGCAGGAAATCGAACTTTTGCCCGACCAATGCCAGAAGGTATTCAAGTTGATACTGGAAGGGAAAGCGAACCCGGAAATCGCCGCAGACTTACATATCAGCATCGAAACGGTCAAATCGCATAAACAAAGCGGCAAAAAGATACTCCACGATCGCCTTGTACATATCGTGGAAAGAAGTATTCTCCTTTTCATATTGGAAAAAATGGGGTTGTAAACAACTGATATTCCATGTCCTAAAAAATATTTCAAAAAAAATCATATTTTCACTCACTCTTTTTCTCACTCGGGGGTTTTACAAGAAAGAACAACCCCAATGACTCAAAAAGAGAAAAACATATTCCGCCTGTCCCGTGCCATCACGAACTCCCTGCGAGGGGTTGCCAGTGAGAAAGAACGGGGTACGCTGGAACAATGGCTCGCCGCCTCGAAGAAAAACAGGGAAATATACGAGGGATTCAAGCAAGGCAGCTATCTGGAACAAAAACTATCGGATTACAACGCCGTCAACAGGCTCGGCGATTACGAGCGATTCATCACGACACGTCGTAAACGAACCCGTTTTTCCATCAAGACATTCGTCCGCTACGCGGCGATCCTTATCCTGCCCTTGGGATTAGCCCTCGTCCTGTTGTTGCGTGAAAAACAACCGGAACCCGTGATTGCCATATCGGAGGTAATCACACCCGGAAGCCACAAGGCGATACTGACCATGGGAGGCGGAGAGCGCATCGTATTATCCGACAGCACGTTCACCCCGTTGCAGGAACAGAACGGAATGATTGTCAAGATACAAAATAGCAAAGTATCCTATCTTACACCGACAGATACCTTGATCAGTGAAACCACCCCGATATACAACACCTTGCAAGTACCCCGGGGAGGAGAATATTTCCTGACACTTTCCGACGGCACGCAGGTATGGTTGAACGCCGAATCTGAAATTCGCTACCCGGTACGCTTCACTGGAAGCAAACGGGAAATCTTCCTCGAGGGGGAAGCCTTCCTCACGGTAACCCCGAACAAAGAGAAACCCTTCGTTGTCGTGTCGTCGAAAGCCTCGGTTACCGTGCTGGGAACCGAATTCAACTTCCGGGCTTACCCGGATGAAGAGAACGTGCAGACCACGCTGGTCGAGGGTTCGGTTATCATGCAATCGGCAAGATACAAACAGCAGATAAGGCTGATTCCCGGGGAACAGGGAACCCTCGAAATAGAAACCGGAAAACTCTATAAACAAGAGGTCAACACGTACCTCTACACGGCATGGAAAGACGGACGCTTCGCCTTCCGGAATACCCGACTGGAAGAACTGTTCAACATCCTGTCCCGGTGGTACGACCTGCACGTGTTCTACCTTAACCCGGAAGCGAAAGACATCCGGTTCACGGGGGACATCAACAAAACCGAAGATTTCAACGCAATATTGAAAATAATAGAAAATAACGAGAGAGTAATATTTAACGTGAACAAGAGAACAGTATCAGTACAGCTGAAGTAATAAAAACGAGAGCATCCGGTGCGCTAACACCGGATGTTCTATTAAAATTGTTTTAGTTTCCATTTAAAACATTACAAATGTATGAAAAAAATGAACAGTAACGGCCATTCCTCGGGAGGATTATGGCAAAAAGAATTTAGAATTATGAAATTGTGCCTTATTTTTACATTTATCGGCGTGATGCATATCTCTGCAGCCACTTACTCGCAGGATGTAAAACTGGACTTGAAGGTGAAAAACGCCTCTCTGGAGAGCGTGATGAACTCCATTCGCACGCAATCAGAGTATAGCTTTTTCTTCGACGACATCGCCGTGAAAAAAATCTCGAATATCACGTTAGACCTCAAGAGGGCTAGCATCGAGGAAGTACTGACCTCTTGCCTGAAAGGCACGGGATTCGGTTTTCGGGTACTCGACAAGACAATCATCCTTTTCAAGGAACAGGCGAAAGACGACAAGAAGAAATCGTACATCATCCAAGGAAAAGTAGTGGACGAAAAGAACCTGCCCATGCCGGGAGTAACCGTTATGCTCGACAGCACCACCGTGGGAACAGCCACGGATACCGCCGGACATTTCGTGTTGCCCTTGCCTATGCCCAAGGGAACACTCGTGTTCTCGTTCATCGGTTTTAAAACTCAAAAAGTACAATACACCGAGGGAAAACAAATCGTGGTGAAGATGCAGGAAGACATCTCCGGATTGCAAGAGGTACAAGTTGTTGCCTACGGTTCACAAAAAAAGCGGACTCTGGTCAGTTCCATCTCCACGCTGAAAGCCGACGAGATGAAAGAACTCCCGACGCATAGCTTGGAAAGCTTGTTACAAGGTCACATGGCAGGTGTGGAAGTCAACAACCTTTCCGGTGCTCCCGGAGGTGGTGGTTCCATCGTGGCTATCCGGGGATATAACTCTTTCTTCACGAAAGGGAACGATAATAATGGCGGCGAAGGAGACGACCGAAAATACGGAACTCCACTTTACGTGATTGACGGAGTCCCCATGCAAGCATTCACTTCTCTAATTACGGGCACGAACACCCTTTCCGATATTGATCCTTCTATGATTGAATCTATCGAAGTACTGAAAGATGCAGCATCGGCAGCCATCTACGGTTCCCGTGCCGGAAACGGAGTCATCTTGATCACCACGAAGAAAGGACGCTCGGGTAAAGCCCAATTTACAGCCAATGCCTCCTATTCTGTTTCATGGCTACCGGAAGCTCCCGACCATAGCGGTGGAAATTTAGTTCGCCGGTATAACATAAACGCATTGCGCAACACGGTGAACCCTTACCAGAATGCCGACGGGAAATGGGTTATGCCGACTTCCTACGAAGAGGTATATAAATACACAACGAACACAGACCCCGTGTACAACTATTTCTTCGGACACAAATCCGGAGCAGGAAATGCCTATACATTACAAGACAGTCTGAACGAATTTTACAACAATTCCACGGATTGGTGGAGATACTCATTCCGCACGTCCAACGTGTACAATGCGAATTTACAGGCAAGCGGTGGAAGTGAAACCATGAATTACATGATCGGCGCCGGCTATTACAAGGAGGAAGGTATCATGCTGTCAAGCGGATTCGAACGGGTGAACGTGATCTCAAACGTCCAGGCAAATCCCACGAAACGCCTTCAACTTAACAATCAGATTTCCCTTTCTTATAGCGACCGCAGCCGCGGAGGAAAAGGCGGTAGCGGACAAAAAGTAGAGGGAATATCTGTCGAACTTCAAAATCAATCTTCTTTATTACCCGGTGAAGATTATGTTAAAGAATATATGTTAAAAGACTTGAACTCGAAGATCGAAAAGAACCAGAGTTATTCACTCCGTTACAATCTCGTGCTGGATTATAATATCATACGAGGTCTGAATCTACGTGTATCGGGCGCTATTGACTACAATCAACAAAATCAGAATAATTTCGAACCAAGCACGCTGGACAAAGACTTCCACCGTTCCACAAGCAAAGGAACAATCACGAAAAACATTTCCATCTTGAACGAAAACTTATTGACTTATGATTTCAAGATCAAGCAAGACCACCACTTTAACATTCTGTTAGGACTCTCCTTTCAAAAAGACCAATCTTACTCGAACCAGGGGAAAGCCATCGGCGGACCGAACGATTATGTTCATTACGCGAGCGGAATCTGGGGAGGAACTAACGGAGTGAACAATATCAATTCGAACAAAGACGAAGCACCGCAATATAAATCCGCTTTTGAATATAATTCCAGCCTCCAAGAAGAACGCATGAACAGTTACTTCGGACGGTTAAGGTATGATTACAAAGAAAAATATATGTTTGAAGCGACCATTCGCCGGGACGGTTCATCTGTATTCGGCGAGGACGTGCGGTGGGCTACATTCCCCTCCGTTGCCGCGGGCTGGGCATTCTCGGACGAATCGTTCATGAAACCCCTCTATTGGTTGAGTTTCGGTAAAATCCGCGCAAGCTGGGGACGTTCAGGACAAAAATTCTCACAACCTTATCTCGCCCACGGTTTAATCTCGAGTTCACATCAGGTGTTCTTGGGCAACCAGGGTATGCAACCAGATACCGAGGGAGGATTACTGAACCAGAAGTTAAGCTGGGAGAAAACGGACCAATATGACATCGGATTGGACGTAAGTTTTCTTAATTACCGCCTCAAGTTCACTTTGGATTATTACTACCGGAATACCAAGGGACAACTGCAACAGATGACTCTTCCGGGAGACTTGAATTTCCAGACCTTCCAGTGGCAAAATGCACTAGGCGCATCAAACGAAGGCTTGGAACTGGAATTGACTGCCGACATCTTCCGGGAAACAACCGTGAAATGGCGAATGAAACTGAACGCTACCCGCAACTGGAACCGCTTCAAGAAAAGTAGTGACGGGTACGATTTTAATGAAAATATCATTGGAAAAGGATTGTACAATATAAAAGCATATAAAACAGACGGGTTCTACAACTCGATGGACGAAGTTCCCATTTACGCGTCTGCATGGGGTGTACCTCAACCACTTAAAAGCTTGGTAGGAGGGATATTCACTCCCGGTACTCGAAGAATTCTCGACCTGGATAATAACGGTTCGATTTCATCAAACGATATGTATTATGCTGCCAGTCCCCTTCCCCTTGCACACGGAGGGTTTATCAACGAAATCAAATGGAAACAATTTGATGTAAACATATTCTTCACTTACTCGCTGGGAAGACATATATTGAAAGTATACGACGATATAGAAATCCAACCCAGTGATAAGGGAAGTGCCCTAAATCTTGATATCAGGAAAGTATCGTCATGGACAGGTCCGGACAGTAAAAATCCCGAGTATCCCTACTTGATACAACACGGAGAACGAACACAATATAACGGACGATATGATTGTGATATCGAAAATGTAAGTATGATACGCCTGAAACAACTCACGCTGGGATACAATCTGCACGAACAGTTCGCAAAAAAACTCGGGCTCAGAAGCGCACGCGTGTTCATCACGGGAGAAAATCTATTCTTACTCACGAACTATTCGGGGGTTGATCCGGAAATCATAGATATAACCTCGGGAATCGATGGACTAAATGGTTATCCACTACCGCGCAAATTTACTATCGGATTAACCGTTAATTTTTAAAGTTTATGATTATGAAAAAAATACTAATTCTCATTTTATTTTTCCCCCTGTTCTCGTGCAACGATTGGTTGAACGTGGACTCGGAAGTATCCGTGACTTATCGCAATTATTTCCAAAGCGAACAAGATATTGAAGATATTTTCATCACTATGCTTGGTTTTGAAAGAACAATATTAGCAAATCCCAGTTTGTCTCAATTAGATGTTGCCGGTCTATATTGTACGGATGCTTCCAGTGGAAATTTTCCGTTCCGAAATTTCGAACAACAGGAAATTGTAAAACACATACAAGGTTGGTCTGACTATTATAAAACCATTTATTTGGCAAATATGCTGGAAGATAACAGGCATCGTTTCGAGAATGTTTCAGAAGAACGTGCTGATTATTGGATAGCCCAGGCAAATTTCATCAAGGGATTGATGTATTTCGAGATCGCGAGACAATGGGGCGATGCCCCGATAGCCCCCAGGACAGAGGATCCCTCTCCTAAAGCCAAAAGCCCGGTGGACACGATTCTGGCGTACGCTATCCGTGCAGCGGAAACAGCCTTGATCCTACCGACACACGACAAACTGACTGATGCCCAAGGAGAGAAAGTGTATAGCCGACAATACGCCAGTATCGGATCGGTTCACACGTTACTCGCTAATATCTACGCATGGATGGGAGGATTGTACAACGATGACAAATACTGGAAAAAAGCGGAGGAAGAAGCATCTCTCGTGATTGAAGGCAAAGCAGGGACTTACGATCTCGTGAGCATGAAAGATCTTGTCGAGAAGACACTTGGAAGTGCACGCGACGTGACAGAAGTGATTTTTGCATTGGAAACAAACCAACAGGATCAAGATAACTACGATATAGTATTTTTACTAAAACAGTATCCGGGATTTGAACTGATCAATTTCCCCAATGGCGTAACCAATCCGTGGGAAATCGAGACAGGTGCCGATAATACCAAAATCAGCGTGGAGGACGTGAAGGCATTGTACCCGGACGAAAAAGACCTACGCCGCAAAGAGTACTGGCTCAAATTGGGAGAGAATCCTTATGACGATGATGATGATGATGAAAATATAGATAAAGAGCGGATTCCCTTATATGCCTATCTCAATAAATGGCGCGAACCCGTTTATTCTGTCAATCCCGAAACCAATAAAGATGGTACGAAATTGATCGCTATGGAAGGCAACCGGGTATACTGGCGGCTAGCCGATTTAATCCTACTGAGAGCAGAATGCCGTGCTCATTTAGGTATGCCGGACGCCGTTGCAGACTTGAACCGCATCCGTCACCGTGCCGGACTTGAAGGTTACACGGGTTCCAAGGAAAAAACAGCTCTGCTAAGAGAAATTTTTGACGAACGCGACCGCGAATTGTTCGGTGAAACTCGCCGCTATTACGATATCGTGAGAAACGGGTACGTTCGTGACGAATTACAGGGAAATTATATTACCTTAAAGGAGGAAGATATAAAAAACGGGGCTCTTTACCTCCCCATTAGCGATCAAGCATCCAATAAGAATACACTCATGAAACAAAATACATACTGGTCAATATGGACAATAAAATAATAAACACAATAAAAGGAGTAGCGTTACTGTTACTGGTCAACCTATACTCCTGCACCGACTATAATTACATTGACGGTGGATTAGCAAACGGAGTTCACGATTGCACGATGTGGCAATATTTCGAGAATCAAACCGTGGATTGGGATTCCACGATGATCATGATCGAACACGCCGGGATGAAGTCCTGTTTCGATGGCAGCGGACAATACAAGCAGATCACTTTTTTCGGTATTACCGATATAGCCATTGCAAGATTTATGCTACAACATAACAGCGAATTGGATACTAAAAAAGAAGCTGGAATTCCGGTAGATGACAATGACTATTGGAACAAAGTGGAAGATATGCCGGCAGATAGCTGTGCCGCGATACTAAAAAAATTAATCGTACCCGAACAAAAGATTATGCTGAAAGACATGCCGCGGGGGAATCGGTTATTAGTAGACCAAAAGTATGTCGAAAGCGGAGGCAAGCCATTTACCACGTTATACGGTGACGAAATTTTTACATGGATGGTACCGGGTGACTATGACGAGTTGAAAGATGCCGGTGCCAAAGTCCTTTGGATCGCCCGGCGACGGAACACCTCATCCAACCATAGGATTGCTTCTACTGATATACAGACCACAACCGGAGTGATAAACTCCATGGATTACGGCTTCGCGATGGGAAACTTTTAAACTGAAAGAACAATGAAAAAATTGATCTATTTACTGGCATTTGTTGCCGCGGGATTATGCTACGCATGCCATGATATTACCGTGGGATATTTGATTGTAGGTGAAACAGCCGGGTATCCCAATGACACTATGATTGTTATCACGAAAGCAGAAAACGAGTTACAGAGAGTGAAGAACATAGAAGCTTCGTTTTACTTGGAAAGTCAAGAAATTCAAGACAGAATAGAAGAACTTGATAACCAAATTGACGACATCAAAAATAGCGATGAGTATTGGGACGATGAGTTGTGGTTTGAGGCGGATGAAGACGATTTTTGGGATGATCCTGATGCATGGGAAAAACTCACGGCAAAGGTAGATGAGAAATACGGGATAACACCCCTTCAAACGGAACTTGATGAACTATCCTTGAAACTAAATAATCTTGCAACAGAAATGGGTATCGAATCTCTGGAAATACTGAAAAAAGATATCGAAACTTGGAAAAACAAAGTAGATTATAAACTTCCATATCTTTCATCCGAAATCGATGGAGTTAAAGGAACAGCTATCTTGTATTTCCGTGTCGTTGACGTAAAGAGCGACAACTCGGAAAACGCAGCCAAGTTTATGGATTATGTCGAAGTAAAAGGACACGGGCAAATTAGCGTGAAATATAACCCGGAAGTACCTGTCGGAACGTATCTCCTGACCCTAGAAGTCGAGAATGAAGGAAGATCAAAGATTATCGAAGATGTATTCACGGTGATCTTAAAAGATGTTCCGGAAGAAGCCCCTATACCTATGCCGGACGAATAATTTAAAGAGGCTGTCCAAAAAGGACTTTTATCAATAAACAACTACCCCCTCCGACTCCCCCTTACACAGGGGGAGGGTTGATTACCAAGCGGTTTCTCCCCCTGTATAAGGGGGAGTTAGAGGGGGTAGTTAAAGTAAATTTACTTGTTAGACGGCCTCATTTTCCTCTGTTTATTTAACATTATTAGAATATGAAAAAGACATTTTATTTAATGGTATTCCTAATATTAGGAGTACTGGGAAACTTATCGGCTCAAATGACGCTGTTTAAAGGTACATTTGACGAGGCTTTGCAAAAAGCACAACAAGAGAAAAAGAATTTGTTCGTGGATTTCTTCGCGGAATGGTGCGGACCATGTAAAATGATGGCTACCGAAATATTCACGCAAAAAGAAGTCGGGGAATTTTTCAATGCCCATTTCGTATGCATACAAGTAGACGTGGATGCCAAAGAGAACAAAGATATCGCAAAGAAATATAATGTAACGGCATTGCCGACCATGGTATTTATCAGCCGGGACGGCAAAGAAATGCGCCGGGTACAGGGAGCCGCTCCTGCCGAATCACTTATCAAAGAGGCAAAGATTGCCACGGGCGAGGAATTAAGCTTCGAGCAACTGTACGAGAAATATAAAAAGAAAAAAAATGACCTTGACGTGCAACAACAATTGTTGATCGAGGCTCCGGCATTTATAGCCACGCAAGAGGGATACAACCAACAGAAATGGGGAACCCGTATCGAAAGCCTATTCCCGGAATACTTGAAAAATAAAAAGATTGAGAATATGGTAAACGAAGGCGATTTTCTGGTCTTGACCATGTACCACCGCACGACTTCCAAGGAAGACCCCATTTTCGATTACATGGCACAGAACTACCCCAAATTTGCCAAGGAAATCGGGAAAGACAACGTGGCTCGTTACTTGGTATCATTGAACAACTCGTATGTCATCCAACTTTGCCAAAAAGGAGATCTGAATTATAAAAAACGGCTCGAACGGGTAAACGGAGATTTAAAAGACGTTTACGCTGGATTCTCATTTGGAAACCTTTCCGTGCTGGATGCCATCACGCTACTTGCCGATGCCACGTACAGCCTCTACCGTCATGACGAAAACACTTTCTTCGAGAAGATGGATACTTATCTTGACGGAAAAGGCGACAAGGCGGAGTTAAACGATTATTTTCAACCCTTGCAAGACATCGCCGTCGTGTACGAGGGCAAATTGTCGGAAAACGCTTACCGGAGATGTATTAACTGGATTGCCAAAGCCCTCACATTCGACAACGTGGGAGCGTCAAACCGTACCCGCCTATTGATGATGATGGGTGATTGCTTAAAAAACACGGGCGACAACGCCAAAGCAAAACAATCCTATAACCAAGCATTCTTGGCAAGCGCACAAATCAAGAATAAAATGGAGATGCAACAACTCCAACAAGCTATCCAACAATCGTTACAAGGCTTATGAAAAAAAAACTACTTCTTATATGTATTATCGGATTGTTTACCCCGGCAGTACTACACGCACAAGATAATGCAAACGTGTTCCGCCACGGGAAACTAAACAACGGATTAACTTACTACGTGCGCCACACGACCATGCAGCCGGGGAAAGCAGACTTTTACCTCGTGCAGAACGTGGGAGCGCTTATGGAAGAAGACAACCAGAACGGGCTTGCCCATTTCTTGGAACACATAGCTTTCAACGGGAGCGAGAGCTTCAAGGAAGGGATTCCCAATTTCTTGAAACGCCGGGGAGTGACACGCTTTAACGCCCAAACAGGACAGGACGAAACGGTGTACTACATGACAGGGATTCCCACGAACGACACGGGACTGATAGACTCCTGCATTCTCGTGATGAAGGACTGGTCGGGCTTCCTGTTGCTCAAGCCGGACGAAATAGACAAAGAAAGAGGGGTTATCCGGGAAGAACGCCGGATGCGCCGGAACTTGGGTGCCCGCATAAAAGAACAAACAGACCCTTTCGTCTTCAACAACAGCAAGTACGCCACTCGTAACGTCATCGGCAGCGAAGAAATCATAAACAACTTCACTCCCGAAGAATTACGGGCTTACTACAACGACTTCTACCGCCCGGATCTGCAAGCCGTGATCATTGTCGGAGACATCGATGCCGCCCAAATAGAGGTAGAAATACAGCGTCTTTTCAACCCCATCCCGAAACGGGAGAATCCGAAACCCCGGTTGGTGTACGAGATCCCGAACAATAGCGAACCGTTCTACACGAAAGCGTTCGACAAGGAAATGACGGGATCGTCCATGACGCTGCTTAAACGGGTGCGCCAGACACCACCCACCTCGTTGCAGGAAATGATGAAGGTCAACCTAATCAATATGTTCTACAACCAGATCGTGCAGAAATACCTGCAAAAGTATATCGAAACCCAAGACCCCGCATTCGTGCAGACCACGGTCGGGTTCAGCGGACTGGTGCGAAATTACGACCGTTGGAATATATACGTGGAAGCCTACCCAAACAAGGAACGGCAAGCCTTGAAAGATTTGATGGAAGAACTGGAACGCGTTCACCGCTATGGAATAAACGACAAAGAAGTAAAAGAACAGATCACGGTATATCTCTCCGGACAGGACGAGACGGAAAAAAACAAGGACAAATTCCCGAACGAGATTTACGTGCAAATGTACCAAAATAATTTTCTGGAAGGGAAGCCGCTCACGAGCATCGAGGAAGACATTGCCCTGTCGAGGGAGATACTGTCTGAACTCACGGCAAAAGACATACAGGACTGGATTGCCTCGTGGAACAGCAATAGCAAAAACTGGGTGTTTATCATGCAGGGCAACGACCCGGATTACGATTTCCCGACAAAGGAGGAGATTATGACTATCATGCAGGAAGCCAAAGACGTCAAAGCCGCCGAGGCTACCGAAGAAATCAAAGCAGTTCCCTTATTGGATTACGAGGTAAAAGGCGGAGAGATCGTGAAAACCAAACCGATCAAGATGCTGGATGCCGAGGAATGGACGTTGTCGAACGGCTGCAAAGTATACTACAAATTCAGCGACCAAAACGGAATCAAGGTGAGCCTGTTGGGCGAAAGTTCCGGCGGGATGTCATTGCTCCCGGCAGAAGACCTGCCGTCAGCCTCGGCATTATCAACGCTAGCGATGTATTCCGGGCTGTACAAGCACAACGTGCAGATGATGCAGGAGATACTGAAAGGTCATCACGTGCAGCCCAATATCACGCTCGGGGAAACATTCGAGGGCGTGAGCGGCGTGTGTGACAATAACGAAATGGAAATGTTACTTCAAATCATCTATTTGTTCTTCGAGCATCCCCGGTTCGACCGGAATGATTTTGACAAATTCGTGTACCTGAACAGACTACAAGCGGAAAACACTCCCCGCACGGTAAACGACACGATAGCGGAACAGGTGCAAAAGTTACGGGTGAAAGACTCTCCCCGCTTGTGGAAACAGGATGCCAAATTCTACGATGCCATGAATTACGACAAAATGGTCGCCATCTATCATGACCGTTTCCAAGATGCCTCGGACTTTACCTTTTATCTGGTAGGAAATATCCAACGGGAAGAAGCACAAAAACTGGTGGCGAAATACCTTGGAGCCATCCCGTCCATTCACCGGGTTGAAAAAGCCGCACAACACGACTTGAAAAAGGAAGGTTCCATCACGGAAACCATCACGGCTAATATCCCGGACAACAAGTACATGACGAACATCGAGTTCACGAACACGCTGAAATTAAAACCCGTGGAGGATTTGGCTATCGACGTGATTCGTTTCGTGCTCTCGAACCGTTACCAGAATATCATCCGGGAAGACGAGGGCGGTGCCTACGGGGTAAACGTTGCCGCATCATATAACGCTTACCCGACACACACGCAAGCCATTGCCGTCAACTTCCAGAGCAACACGGAGAAAGGCGACCGGAT
The DNA here is from genome assembly GCF_022132345.1 of Butyricimonas sp. DFI.6.44. Classification (NCBI taxonomy): domain Bacteria; kingdom Pseudomonadati; phylum Bacteroidota; class Bacteroidia; order Bacteroidales; family Odoribacteraceae; genus Butyricimonas; species Butyricimonas sp. DFI.6.44. Next base: position 12,779 of record NZ_JAKNJD010000017.1, read on the forward strand.
GCGTGCCATCGTCCACGAGCAAATTGACAAACTCGTCGCCGAAGGTGTAAACGAGGAAGACGTGGAAGATATGGTATTAATGATGAAAAAAGGACGTGCCAATATGCTGGAAAACCGAGGGAACGCCCATTGGCAGGAAGCCTTACGATATTATGCGGAAACGGGAAAAGATATCGACTCTCCCGTGATGTTCGAGAAACCGATTGAAAAACTGAATGCCAAGGTAGTACACGAGGTTGCCAAAAAGTTCTTCGGTTCGGCAACATGCGTGGACATTGTAATACGGTCAAAATAATAAGTAGTGTGCGTGTGTACCAAAGGGGATTGTTGAAAAATAATCCCCTTCCAAATTTACAACCATCTTACCCCTTTCTGTTTCTCGTACCGCAAACTCATGACAGTTAAATCATCCGACTGTTCCGCTTTTCCGGCGTAAGCATCAACATGAGCAATAATCTTCTCAACCAACTCTTTTGAAGACAAATTCTTGTTTTCTTCAATAAATTGAAACAACCGATCTATTTTATAGAATTTAGCATCCTCGTTCTGGGCTTCCGTTACCCCATCCGAGTAAAGAAGCAATTGAGAACCCGAAGCGAAATAACACTCCTGTTCCTCGTATTCATAATCAGAAGACACGCCCAAAGGCAAATTATCGGCAGTCTTAAACATTTCCACCGTTCCATCCGGCTTAATAATTATCGGGTAAGGATGTCCCGCGTTACAGAATCTCAATCGCCGGGTATTCAGATTCAGTACTCCGGCAAAAAAAGTAACAAACATACTCGTGTTACCATTCCGAATAAGGCTGCGATTGATAACATTTACGATGTAATTCAATGAAGTATCTAACATCGCCACGGAACGCATCTGACTAATCGTGGTCGACATAAACAAGGCCGCCGGAACACCTTTCCCGGAAACGTCGCCGATGGCAAACCCGAATTCGTCCTCGTTAAGCATGAAATAATCATACAAATCACCACCCACTTGTTTCGCCGGACGCAATACCGCATGTATATCTATTGTTTCTCTGCCTGAAGGAGGAATAAATTGCTTCGGCACCATTCCCAACTGTATATCATGGGCGATACGCAATTCACTTTGAATCTTCTCGTTGGCAGTCGTGGTATTCCGCAATCGTTCCACGTATTCCGTCAATTGGTGTTGCATAAACTGGAAAGATTCGTACAACTCACCCAACTCGTCTTTAGAACGAATAATCGGCAAAGGCGTGTTAAAATCTCCCCCGGCAATATTTCTTGCCGACATGGAGAAACGGGTCAACGGTTTCGTGATCCGTCGCACGGCTACAAAGCACATGATATAAACAAACACTAACAACAGCAGGAAACCGATTAACATATACATGTTAAACTTATTCAACTTCCCGAATACCTGAGCATAAGGGCACACGACCGCCATATACCAGTCCGTGGCAAAGACTCCGGTATAATAAACGTATGACAATGTCTTTTCATCCTTCACTACCAGACTTCCGCTTTTGCCCGCCGCCATTTCACGAACAAGTCTGGCAACATTGGGATCCGAAGCCTATTCCGCTGTCTGGAACATATTTTTCCCGATAGTCGTTTCCCCTTCTTTACGCATGATATATCGTCCTTGCTTGTCGATAATCACCGTGTAACTCCCCTCGTAAGGTTTCATCGAATTAGCCAAATCCCTCAACCATTTATTCGTCAAATCGACCGACAATACAGCAATCAGTTCCCCATCTTTCCCATGGATCGGCACGGCGTATGAAGTAGTTATCACGTCCGGATCCCCGGCATCCCGATAAGGCTTACTCCAGTATCTGGTTTCCCGGGCTCCTTTATACCATCCCTTCTCGAAATAATTATAATCCTCACTCCCAACCTGCATAGTCTTCACCGTATCCCCACTCATGAAAGAATAGGGAGCGAAATAATGACCTTTCGACGGAAAATAATAAGGCTCGAAAGCGATAGCGCATCCGAATATCTCTTCATTCTCTTTCACGATCCGGCTGGTTATTGAAAACAAGGAATCCGGATCTTCCACGTATGCCACAATCATCCAACCCAAGTTATCCGGAATCTTTTCCACCTTACTCAACAAAGCACTCACTTTCAGATTAGCGATCTCCGCCATTGTTTCAATTTTATCTTCCGCCTCCTTCGATAACGTTTTCGTGGAATAATGATAAAATATCCCGAAAAGTATAACGGATAACACTGTAATAAAAGAAATTACATAGAAACTTAATTTCGCTGAGAAAGATTTATTATATCGTGCAAACATAATTTATCGTCAATTGATAACTACCCTCTATTAAAAGCAATTCAAGGGCACTAATATACAAAAAAACATAAAACAAACATAAGAAAACTAGTATTCCATCGTGCAAAAATAGAAAAATAATTTATCAAAGACTTCTGTTTAAAAATTTGTTCTTATTAAATATTAATGCTAACTTCGTCGCAAATTAAAGACGAAAACGTTTTAAAAATTAGTGTGATGTACGATCCATCAGAATATTATTTCGTTTTGGCCTATATCGTGGGAGTGTTAAAATTGTTCGGGGGACTATAAAAACTCGCCCGGGAATGATTATTCCCGATAATTTCTCTCAGCAACGTACAGTTGCATCCAGCTAAAAAGATAAATAACTTAAAATCAATAATCTTTCAACTATGCAAAAACAACTATTACTAGGTGTTGAAGCTATTGCACAAGGTGCCATAGACGGAGGTATATCCGGCGTATTTGCCTACCCGGGAACCCCTTCAACTGAGATCACGGAGTACATTCAAGAATCGAAACAGGCAATCGCCCGCAACGTTCACCGGATGTGGTCAGCCAATGAAAAAACGGCTATGGAAACCGCACTGGGTATGTCTTATGCAGGCAAAAGAGCCTTAGTATGCATGAAACACGTGGGCATGAACGTGGCTGCCGACTGTTTCATGAATGCCGCTATCACCGGGGCTAACGGGGGTATGGTAATCATCGCTGCCGATGACCCGTCCATGCACTCTTCTCAAAACGAACAGGATTCCCGCATGTACGGCAAATTTGCTTTAATTCCGATACTGGAGCCCTCCAACCAACAAGAAGCATACGATATGACTCGCTATGGCTTCGACTTGTCGGAGAAATTGGGAACCCCTGTATTATTGAGAATCACGACTCGTCTGGCTCACTCCCGTGCCGGTGTTGAACCACGTGAGGCAAAGGCCGAAAATGAAATGCGCCTGCCGGAAGACAAACGCCAATTCGTGCTCCTTCCCGCTATTGCCAAGAAAAGATATAGATTATTGTTGGACAAACAAATCGCTTTCGAGGAAGAGTCTGACAATTCACCATATAACAAATACATCGACGGAGCAGACAAATCCATGGGTATTATCGCCTGCGGAATCGGTTACAACTACCTGATGGAAGTATTCGGCGGTAATTGCCCTTACCCGGTAGTGAAAGTAAGCCAATACCCGCTCCCGAGAAAAATGATTACCAAATTAGCCGAGAGCACGGAGAAATTACTCGTTCTCGAAGAAGGCTATCCCATTATCGAGGAAGCCTTGAAAGGTTACCTTGAAAAAGAAAACGTTCACGGACGCTTGGATGGGACTCTACCGAGAGACGGGGAATTAAATCCCGACCACGTGGCAAAAGCATTCGGGCTCCCGTCCGTTGAAGGTGCTCCCGTACCTGAAATCGTGGTGCCCCGTCCGCCCGCTCTTTGCGTGGGATGTAGCCACAGAGACGTGTACACCGCGTTAAACGCTGTAGTGGCAGAGTACCCGAACGCTCGCGTATTCTCCGATATCGGCTGTTACACCTTAGGAGCACTTCCTCCTTTCCAAGCAATCAACTCTTGCGTTGACATGGGTGCTTCTATCACCATGGCAAAGGGTGCGGCTGACGCCGGATTATTCCCGGCAGTATCGGTTATCGGGGATTCTACATTCACTCACTCCGGAATGACCGGCTTGTTGGATGCTGTCAACGAGAAAGCGAATATCACGATTATCATTTCAGATAACGAATCTATCTCTATGACAGGAGGACAGGAATCATCCGCACTGGGACATCTGGAAGCTATCTGTAAAGGTATCGGTGTTGACCCGGAACACATCCGCGTATTACTTCCCGTACCGAAGAATCATGACGAATTGTGCAAGATCATCCGTGACGAGATCGAGTACAAGGGGGTATCTGTAATCATCCCGCGAAGAGTATGTATCCAGAAAGCCGCCAGAGACGCCAAGAAAAAGAAAAAATAAATTGACTCATAATCGATTCAATTTAAAATCTAAAATTTAAAATTTAAAATTATGAAGACAGACATTATATTAGCGGGCGTAGGCGGACAAGGTATCCTTTCCATTGCAGCAGCACTGGGTTCTGCCGCCCTCAACAATAACCTGTACATGAAACAAGCGGAAACTCACGGCATGAGCCAACGCGGAGGTGACGTACAGTCATTCATGAGAATCTCTGACAAACCGATATTCTCTGACTTGATCGCAAAGGGAACGGCAGACATCATTCTCTCGGTAGAACCCATGGAAGCATTACGCTACCTTCCTTTCTTGAAACAAGGCGGATACGTGGTAACCAACGCAACCCCGTTCATCAACATCCCGAACTACCCGGAAGAAGCTACTTTGATGGCAACCTTAAAGGCTCTACCTCATCAAGTAATTATCGACGCCGATAGCATCGCCAAAGAAGCTGCCGGCAACGTACGTGCCAGCAACTTCGTGATGTTGGGAGCTGCTTCTCCCTTCATCGAAATTCCTTTCGAATACCTCGAAAAAGGTATCACTGCCATTTTCGAACGCAAAGGAAGCGATGTAGTCGAAATGAACCTCAAAGCATTACGTGCCGGACGTGCATTCGCTCAAAACTACATTAAATAATCGAATCAATAACAGGGCATAGTCCTAACCAATCCCTTCCCGTCACACGGAGGGGATTTTTTATATATATCCCATTTCTTTAAAAATAATAACGGGACAATATCAAAACAAAATTCATATTCTGAACGTTTAATTTACAATAGACATTAAAATTTAAGGTTATGACAGAGGATTATGAATTAAAAGATGATATACATCGTCAACAGTACGAGTTCCGCATCGGTAATTATACACCCAAAATCGAGTATATAAAATCAATCAACGGGGAAATCTACCTTACACACACGGAAGTTCCGTCGGAACTGGAAGGTCGTGGAATAGGTTCACAACTCGTCGAAAAAACACTAAAGGATATCGAGCGTCAAGGACTGCGTCTAGTACCGCTTTGTCCTTTCGTGGCTGCCTATATAAAGAGGCATCCCGAATGGCGGCGCATTGTTATGCGAGGTATAAATATCAAATAAAAACAAAACATCATGGAAAAGAAGTATGAATACACGAACGGAGAACTGACCATTATCTGGCAACCCTCAATCTGTCAACACGCAGGGATTTGCGTAAAAATGTTACCTAAGGTATATAACCCGCAAGAACGTCCTTGGATAAAGATCGAGAATGCAACGACAGACAAATTAATAGCACAAATCAATAAATGTCCCTCCGGAGCATTGAGTTACAGGATGAACAAAAAATAAAAGAAAAAATTCCACCACAAATAAGAACAGGAGTGCGTGTCAAAACACGCATTCTCGTCCATAAAGTCTAAAAGTCCATAAGGTCGTAAGGTCAAACGTGCGGGTGGTATGCGTATCATTATATTGAATATCATTAATTTATTGGATTACAGACTTTATAGACCTTAGGAGCCGAATGCTCGACTTTTCATTTACGGCGGCGTAATAAATAACAAACAATAAATATCAGCAAAAAACAAAGCACAATCGTTGCCCCGGACGGGAGCTTCAATGCTGCGGATGCGAAAAGCCCGATAACAGAACCCACGCAACTAATAATCGTGGATAAAACCAATTGTTTCGTGAAGTTCTTGTAAAACATACCCGCTATTGCTTGAGGCATCGTCAGGTAAGAAATCACCAGAATAATTCCCGCCAACTTCATACACAGCACGATACACAAGGCTATCAGCACGGTAATACCAATCTCCAACCCGTTTAAAGCAACAAAATGCGTCCGACTGTACTCCTTGTCAAAAGCGATATAAAACAACGGACGATAAAACTTCGCAAAAAACAAGATAATTGCCAGACACAACACTCCCGACAGAATCACCTGTTCCCCTGTGACTGTAAGAATATTCCCGAACAGATAAGACAATAAATTAGGCGCATATCCCGGAGTCAGGTAAATAAACAACACTCCTATCGCCATACCCGCCGACCAAAAGATACCAATCAAAGAATCTTCCTTAAACCGCTTATTATCCGAAAGGTATAAAATACAAAATGCCGCTGCCAAGGCAAACACGGCAGCCCCGAAAAGAGGTGACAAACCTAAAAAATAAGCCAATCCCAATCCCCCGAAAGAAGCGTGCGTGATCCCCCCGCTAATAAAAACCATTCGTTTGGCAACAATATATGTCCCGATTAACCCACAACTCACGCCGATCAATATCGTGCACAAAATTGCGTTCTGGAAAAAACCGTATCTTAATAATTCAAACACCTTGGTAATTTTAGATTTATGATTTATGATTTTAGATTCCCACCGCACAAGGACAGTGCTTTTTCAATTTTCAATTGCCTTGTCGTGCTCCAATAACACCCGATGCGGTACGGTTCCGTGGGAAATCAACTCGATCGGACAGTTATACAACTTCAACTGTTCCGGTGTAATCAAGTTCGATTCATGATAATGCAATCCCCCGTTCACGCAAGCAATAGTCTTCACGTAGGAACAAATAGTTCCCAAATCGTGTGAAACCATCACGATACTCATTTTCTCGTTCAACTCTTTCAACAAAGAATAAAACTCAATCTCGAAATTCGAATCCACGTAAGTGGACGGTTCATCCAGAATCAGTATCTTCGGGGAGGATATGATAGCCCGACACAAAAATACCCGCTGCATCTGTCCCCCGGAAAGCTCTCCGATCGGACGATTTTTATATCTGAGCATGCCATACTTTTCCAGTATCTCATCCACCTTCCCCCGGTCAGCTTTCGTGTAAGAATGAAATATCCCTTTCTCGGACATCAATCCGGATAACACTACTTCCTTTACACTGATCGGGAAACGAGCGTCGAACTTACTGTTTTGAGGCAAATACCCGAACAACGATTGCTTGGACGTGTGATAAATGATCTTCCCGGAGAAAGGCTTTATCAACCCTAATATAACCTTTAACAAAGTCGTTTTTCCACCCCCGTTCGGCCCGATAATTCCGATAAAATCATTCTCCCGTATGGTCAAATTCACTCCTTGCAACACGGTCGTCTGCTCGTAACCTGCCGAAATATCCTTCAACTCCAAAATCTCTTTCATCCGGTTATTCCATTTTTTGTTCTATAATCCGAAGCAACGATTCCATTTCCTTTTTCCAGTCCGCGCTCAACGGATCAATGGCAATAACCTCGCCGTCGATCTCCCGGGCTATAGCTTTGGCATTCATCACGTCAAATTGGTTCTGGATAAATACAATCTTTATACCTTTTGCCCGACAAGTATCGACCACCGCCTTGATATGTGACGGATTAGGTTCTTTTCCCTCGTCCTCGATCGCGATCTGTTCCATACCGTAATCTTTCGCCAGATAAGTCAAAGCCGGATGATAAATCAAGAAAGTCTTGTTCTGCTTCGCGGGAATAATCCTTCGGGCTTCCGCATCGATACTGTCAATCTCCTGTTTGAACTGCTTGAAATTCTGCTCGAACTCGGTCTTCTTCTCCGGGAACTTTTCAGATAACACCTTACATATCGTTTGCGCCATCATACCCGCGTATCTTGGAGACATCCACACGTGAGGGTCAAAATTACCGGGGTGTGTATGATGATGCCCGCAATCACACGTTCCCTCTTCCAGCTCCATCCCCTCGGATTGCTTCACGAGTTGTATATGCTTCTCCTGTTTTTCCAGAAAAGGATATAAATTACTAATCTCGAAAGGCAGATACCCCACGGCAAAATAGATAGAACTATTATGCAACGCTTTCAACTGTTCGGTACTTAAATCACTCACGGCAGGATTAGCCCCCGGCGGAATCATCACGTTCACCTTCACGTAATCCCCCGCGATACGCTCCACGAAATAACGTTGAGGCAAGATACTCACGCTGATCGTCTTCTCCCGATCCTTGTTTTCATCACAAGCCCAAAGCAAGGCTACCAACATTAAAATGATTCCTATTCTCATTCGCCCGGATATATCAGATTCTTTTCCTCGATCACGTCCAGCACTTCCGCCAGATATTTAGCAGCCTCGTATTTCGCCATCGGCAGATTATGTAATAGATAATTACCACAATCTTTTGCAGCAACACCGGGAACTTCACCTTCAAAATCACGAATAAAACGGAATGTTTCCCGCATCAATTCCACGATATCACGAGAAGTCAAATCACCCCGCATCAAAAAATAATTTCCCGTGCAGCACCCCATCGGTCCCCAGAAAATAATCTTGTCGCCCCACGTCTCGTGATTTCTTAAATAAGTCGCCGCGAGATGTTCTATCGTATGCAATTCCCCCTGTCCCAACACGGGCTCTCGGTTAGGCTCCTTCATACGTATATCAAACGTCGTGATCACCTCTTCTCCTACATAATCTTTACGGGACACGTAGATTCCCCGCGACAGGCGAAGATGATCTATGGTAAAACTAGGTATTTTTTTCATCTTTATTCTTCTGATAAAACAGTGATTAACTTTCTAATCATCTCGAAAGAGCGTTTGGGAGCCTCTTCCCAGAAATTCAAATATTGATTATAATGATCTTTCACTCCCGGGGTATCGCTAATAATACGATAACTCAAGAAAGGTACGCCACACAAGTAGCATACTTGCGCGATAGCGGTCGATTCCATATCAACCGCCAAGCCTTCGGGAAAACGCTTTTTGATCTCGGTCAACTCCTCTTTTTCCGTCACGAAACGATCACCGCTGCAAATCAATCCCCCGTATACATTCCCGTCATGTTTCACGGACAAAGCCTGTTCATACAATTTCTTATCCGAAACAAAACGAGCCGGCAATCCTTGAATCTGCCCGTACTCGTTTCCCTCGCCACACCACACGTCATGATAAACCATGTTCTCCCCGATCACGATATCCATAACTTGTGTCAACGGGTCTATTCCCCCCGCAACACCCGTGTTTACAATCACCTCCGGGGCATATTGCCGGATCATTTCCAACGTCCCTACCGCCGCACAAACCTTACCGATCCCGCTTTTGGCCAACACGACGTCAACTTCTCCCATACGCCCCTCGATAAAGGGGATTCCCCGAACCAAACGTTCCTTTCCCCCGTCAAGTAAAGATTTCACCAGACCGTATTCCGAAGTCATGGCTACAATTATACCGATCTTCTTCATCTTTTTTTATTGAAAAAATGGATTCATACGTTTCTCTTCTCCTATCGTGGTAAACCCGCCGTGTCCCGGTACTACCCGAACATCATCCGGCAACACGAACAATTTTTCCCGGATTCCGTCTATCAACTGACGCATATCTCCCCCGGGTAAATCCGCACGTCCGACACTCCCTTGGAACAACACATCCCCGGCAACAAGCAATTTATCCTGTTCACTATAAAAACAAAGTCCCCCCGGAGAATGTCCCGGTACAGGGATCACCTTCAATTCCGAATGTCCGAATTTCACGACATCCCCGTCATGCAAATATTCTCCCAATGCCGGAGGCGGTGTAATTCCCCGTATTCCCAACATCGCCGCATACTTCTCCGCGTCTTCCACCCAAAACGAATCCGCTTCATGCGCCCGGGCAGACAACCCGTATTCGTCCAGCATAAAATTATTCCCGAAAATATGATCTATATGCAAGTGCGTATTCAACAACGCTACCGGTTTCAAATGATTTTCCGCCAGAAAATCTATCAAACGTCGCTCTTCGTCTTTCGAAAAACAACCGCAATCAATCACCACGGCTTCCCCCGTTTCATCGTACAACACAATCGTGTTCTCCTGCCATGGATTATTAACAAATACTTTTATCTTCATCTATCATGCATTTTATTCAGACAAAAATAACATAAAATCGCGAGAACGAGAAAAAAACCTCATTGTTCCACCTTCTCATTCCGAACTATTTCCCCGATAGTAGGTACAAGTACTTCAAAAGGGACATCTTCTCTCATCTTCAACGCATTCTTCAACGGTTCATCCCAAGGATGCCTTGCCAAAGCATATTTCGAATGATGCACCGTCAAAACACTCTTCGCACCCAAATCCTTCGCGATCTGTTCCAAGTAATCCGGCATCACGTGAATATACTTCCAATCTTCATTATATTGCCCGTTCTCGATGACTGCGAGATCAATACCCGGGAAACGCTTGCCAATCTCGGCGAAATGCGTGTCATACCCCCCATCACCACCTATATATATCTTCCTCGAGGGACTCTCCACGAGAAAAGAAGCCCACAGCGTCTGGTTGGCAGACAATCCCCGTCCCGAGAAGTGACGCGCCGGCAAACAATGAACGGCAAAACCATCATCCAGCACGGAGTCTTCAAACCAATCCAATTCCACGACACGTTCCTTGTCAAATCCCCAATACTCGAAATGTTCCCCGACTCCCAATCCGCATATAACCTTGCCAACCCGATTCTTCAATGCAGTCACGGTTCCGTAGTCCAAATGATCCCAATGGTCATGGGAAATCACCAGATAATCGATATCCGGCATATCTTCCGGCTTATAAACATCCGTTCCCTTGAAAGGCTTATTGACAAATGATACCGGGGAAGCCATGCAAAATACCGGATCGACCAGTATTCTTTTTCCTCCCGTTTGGATCAGATAGGATGAATGCCCGAACCACACGACCACCTCCTCGTCCAAGGGGATACTCCGCAAATCTGTCTTAATGACAGGCACTGCCGTCTCCGGTCGCAGCCTTTCTGTTTTTCTGAATAAAAAATCAATCATAGTCCCGACACGCCCCTTGTCAGAAGCAATCATCACGGTTTCATGCAAATTTTGAAACCGTCCGTCCCTATAATGAGGCGAACGCTTCACACGCTCCATTCGCTCCCCCCGGGGAAGTCTGCCAAAACTCCGTTGATTCACGAAAACAACCGCTATCACGGCAATCACCGCGACAACGCCTAATACACTCCAAATTACCATGTGTCTCCTATGCTTTTTTAATGACCTCATATCAATCCTTTTAATTATCAAACACCGTGCCACTCAATTCCATAAAGACACAACGTCATTATAAATTAGTGTGTTTTATCAAAAAAATAAGGTTTATAAAGAAGCCCCTCGTGAGGAATGGCAACTTTATAAACCTTATGAACCTTATAAACTTTACGAACTCCCTAAGTCCGCAGCGTATCAAATCCCCTACCGTACACACCCATGACCGTATTCATCGTGAGGAACGCGTCCGGATCAGCCAATTTCGTCACACGCATAATATTCTGCATCTCACTCTTGCGGGCTACCACAATTAACATTTTGCGTGCCTCACCCGTGTACCAGCCTTGACAATCCACGACGGTTACACCCCGTTTCAAATCATGAGTAATCAGATCGGCAACCTCCTTGTATTTTAACGAGAAAATAAAGAACTGCACGGATTGCATCTGTCCCGTGAACACGAGATCAATCGTGTACGAGTTCACACCCATGACCACGTAACCGTAGATAATCGTGGCAATCTTTGCCGTCGGATCGACTGTCGTGTTTTCCCCGATAAAATAACTACAACCGATAATAAACACATCTATATACATGATAATCTTACCGGGACTGATATTCCGGTACTTGTTAATCATCATTGCCACGATATCCGTACCCGCCGTGCTACCTCCGTTGGCAAGCGAAATCCCGATACCCGCACCACACATGATACCGGAAAGTACCGCGCACATGAATTTGTCCTCCAACAGCGGCTCATGAATCAGATTCTGTAACAAACTCAACAGGAACGAACTCATGAAAATAGCATATATCGTCTTGAAACCGAACCGGGGCCCGAGCACCTTAATCGCTATCGCCACTAGCAAAAAGTTAATCACGAAATAGCTATACCCGATAGGAATCACCTCCCCGGAAAGAAAATAAATAATTGTCGAAATACCGGTCACACCACCGCCCACCATACGATGCGGTGCTAAAAACGCGGTAACGGCAAAAGTATAGATAAGCAAACCGAACGTAATCAACAAGTACGCCCGCGCTTCTCTTGCAAACTTATCCCTCGTAACTTTCATTGTATTAATTGTTTTGTTTTGCCCACGTATCCTTTAATCCCACGGTACGATTAAACACCAGAGCCCCCGGTTTGGAATCTTTATCCACGCAGAAATACCCCAAACGCTGGAACTGGAAACGATCGCCTTCCTTGGCATCTTTCAAACTCGGCTCCAACTTACACCCCGTCAACACTCTCAACGAATTCTCGTTCAAGAACTCTTTGAAATCGATATCCTTGTGTCCGGCAGGATCCGGATCTTTAAACAAACGATCGTATAAACGTACCTCTGCCTCTATCGCGTCGGGTGCGGAAACCCAGTGAAGTGTTCCCTTTACCTTCCGGTTGCTTGCGGCACCGGTACCACTACGCGTTTCGGCATCGTACGTGCAATGGATTGTCGTAACATTTCCTTCCGCATCTTTCTCCACGCTCTCGCATTTCACGATATACGCACCTTTCAACCGTACTTCGTTGCCGATCGTCATCCGGAAGAACTTCTTCGGGGCGTCTTCCATGAAATCATCCCGCTCGATAAATAACTCACGGGAGAACGGCACCATTCTCATTCCGGCAGCCTCATCTTCCGGGTTATTCTCGATCTCAACCACTTCGGTCTGTCCTTCCGGATAGTTATCTATCACCACCCGCACCGGATCAAGCACCGCCATTACACGGGGAGCCACCTTGTTCAAATGTTCCCGCACGCAAAACTCCAACAACGCCATATCGACCACGATCTCCCGGCGTGCCACCCCCACTTTTTCGGCAAAAGCACGAATAGACTCGGGCGTGTATCCCGCGCGGCGCAAAGCCGTGATCGTAGGCATCCGGGGATCATCCCACCCGGCAACAATACCCTTCTGCACCAGTTCCAACAGACGGCGTTTACTCATCACCGTGTAACTCAAATTACGACGGGCAAACTCGATCTGACGGGGACGGTATTCCGTGTCGAACAACTGATCCAAAAACCAATTGTATAACGGGCGATGCACCTCGAACTCCAAAGTACAAATAGAATGAGTAATCCCCTCGATATAATCACTTTGCCCGTGCGTGAAATCATACATCGGGTAGATACACCATTTATCACCCGTGCGGTGATGCGCCACGTGCATGATCCGGTACAAAATAGGGTCACGCATCAACATGTTGGACGAGGCCATATCTATTTTAGCCCGCAATACTTTCTCCCCGGCTTGAAACTCCCCTGCCTTCATCCGCCGGAATAAATCCAGATTTTCTTCTGGAGTCCTATCCCGGTAAGGACTGTTCACTCCCGGTTCCATCGGGTTCATACGTTGCGCGCTGATCACCTCTGCCGGTTGGTCATCCACGTAAGCTTTTCCCTCCGCGATCAACTTCTCCGCCCAATCATACAATTGCTGGAAATAATCGGAGGCGTAATGAGTTTCCCCTTCCCACTGGAAACCTAACCATTGAATATCTTGTTGTATGGAATCAATATACTCGACATCCTCTTTAGAAGGATTCGTGTCATCAAAACGCAGATTGCACTTACCGTTGTACTTGGCAGCCAATCCGAAATTCAAGCAAATAGAAGTTGCATGACCGATATGCAAATAACCGTTCGGCTCGGGCGGGAAACGCGTATGTACCCGACCGCCGTTCTTCCCCTCGGCCAACTCCTCCTCAATAATCTGTTCGATGAAGTTCAACGATTTGCCTTCACCTTCTTCTTCCACGAGATAATTCTTATCCATACTGAAAATTTTATAACATATTCGACCGCAAAGGTAATTAATTTATGAGAGTTTTAAAAGTTTCCGTATATTTGCACGCCATGAAATATATATTTTACACCATATTATGCTGCTTAATGTCGCTCACGTCTTTAGCGCAGAGCGATTTTGATTACGGGCATCCGGACGAGGAGGATCCCCGGCGTAGCGCTTTTGACCAAGATAGCACGAGAGGAGAACAACGATACGTGAAACCGCAACGAGTGGCGTGGAAATGGATGCACGACGGCGTGTACAAACAATATATGTCCATGACGGACACCCTGACCGACGGGATACACAACACGAACCCCATATTCAAACACAGCGTGTCTAACACCTACCTCGGCAACCTACCCTCACCTTATATTTCCAATGTTTTCATCCTTCGCTCTCGCGGAGAAGATTTTCTTCCGCTCGACAGGGTACGGGATTACCTTTTCCGTCCCGAGGACGCCTTGGATTACAACACCTCTACCGCTTTCGCCCAAATCAGCTATTTTAACGGGGGGGGACGAGGAAAAACAGAAGACCGGGTAGACGTATGGTACATGCAAAACATCAACCCGTTCTGGAATGCGGGATTCCGGTACAACCTCATGTCTGCGGACGGGGCATACTCGTACCAGAAATCAAAAACATACAACTTCTCCGTTTTCAGTTCATACGAGAAAGAAAGAGTGGCAGTATCCTTCTTTCTGAACCAGAACGTGGGACATTACGCGGAGAACGGCGGTATTGAAGTTTTGGCAGAAGTCCGGGATACCGTGCTTGATCCAAAAATAATCGGAACGAAACTAGTCATGGAACCCCGAAACAACATAGCCAACTTCAATCTCAGCACGCTGGCACAATACAACATCGGAAATGCCAAAGAAATCATCACACCCGTGGACTCCATCAACATGGATACCACGTACACTTACCCGATGAAATTTGCACTCGCCTTGAAAATCGAGGACAATCGTTACCGTTTCAGAGAAGAAAGCGTTGAAACCAATTTTTGGGACACGACCTACTTAAACACCCAATCCAACCAAGACATCACCAACAACCAAAAATACGAAATAGACGCCAAATTCATACTAAACGAACATCCAAAATACAAATACCTGCCGGGCGTGTACGGCGGGTTAAAATTCAAATACCTGAAATACGACCAACGTGTATCCTCGGACACAATCAACAACCGGGCAACAAACAAATACACCGGCACCTACCTCACTGCGGGAACGTTCAACATGGACTCGACCACCATGTTCAATTTTGATATCTGGGGCAGTTTCTGCCTTGCCGGGGAGTATTCAGCCGACTATTCTTTAGAGGGAAAAATCGTCCAATACCTAAGCAGAAACAGAAATTCATCCGTGACGGCGTATGCCCTATTGGAAACAACCACCCCCAACCGCTATTATGACCAATACACGGGAAATCACAACCAATGGGAAACGAACTTCTCCAAAATCCATGCCTATAACATCAAAGGACACTATAACAACAAACGCCTCCGTACCGAAGTCGGAATCGCTCTGAACAACACGAAAAACTATATCTATTTCGACACTACGGCCTATCCCCGTCAGTATGACGGTAATCTAGTCGTATTCACGGCATGGGCAAAACAAATTTTCAGATTAGGTAAATTCTACTTCGATCAAAAAGTGTACTACCAGATCTGTAACAAGGACGAAATATTGCAACTTCCCAAAGTTGCGCTATACTCCCACAATTACTACCAAAACCGTCTATTTAAAAAAGTATTGGGACTGCAAATCGGTATAGACTTGTTCTACAACACCTCGTTCTATTCCAACGCCTACGACCCGAGTATCATGCAGTTCTACAACCAAGATATCGAGAAGACCGGCAACTACCCAAAACTCGACGTGTTCCTCACGCTGAACATCAAACGTGCCGACTTGTTCGTGAAATACGAGCATGCCAACGAGCGCTTAGGAAGTCGGGATTACTTTTCCGCCTACACCTACCCGATCAACCCCGCCAAAGTAAAATTCGGCATCCGTTGGAATTTCTTTGATTAAAACGTCCGCCGAGGTTCATTTGACCGTTCTCTAGGGATTCGCTCGCCCGTACTCATATCAAAAACCCTACTCTTTCGCAGCATAAACACTCGTGAGCGTCTATGCTACGAAGATGATACGTTCATGATACGTTCATGAGGTAGCGAATGGGTAGAGCAAGAATAGAGCAAGGGTAACAATGTTATTTCTCGAATAGACCTCTCGAAATCAACAACTACACGATTTCCATTTTATTTCGTATCTTTGCACCATGTATATAATAAGAGTTATTACATACACTTGGTTATTCTGGTTTTGTTTATCGGCCTGCGAGACAAAACGCAAAGAAGAACCATTTATTATACCCGATGCCGGGACGCTGGAAAAAATCGAGCGACGAGGCGTCTTAAATGTATGTACTTATTACAACACGACAGACTACTACGTGTATAAAGGCATCCCGAAAGGTTTTCATTACGATCTGGTTAAAGATCTCGCCGATTTTCTCGATGTTAAATTACATATCGAGGTCAATTCCAACGTGGAAGATTGTCTTCGGGAATTAAACGAGGGGAAATACGATCTGGTAGCCATGAGTCTTTCGGTTACGGACGGCAGGAAAGAACAAATCAGCTTCACGGACCCGTTATTCTATACGAGTAACGTATTGGTACAAAACAAGAAACAAGATTCTTTAATACGGGACATACAAGATTTACGTGGAAAAGAAATTTTCGTTCAAGAGGGTACTACATACAAAAGTTTTCTCCGGGAATTGAGTGATTCTCTTCAACTGAATTTAAAGATCACGGAAGTAGAATATCTTACTTATGAAGATATCCTCCTGCAAGTAGAGAAAGGTGAGCTTCCACTTACCGTGATAGATAAAAATATCGCACAGATCGCGGCCCAATACATGACACACATAGATTACTCTCTGGAATTATCGGGAGCGGAACCCGTGGCGTGGGCAGTAGCCGGAAAAGCAAAATACCTGCTCCATGAAGTAAACCAATGGTTGGGTGCCATGAAGAAAAGGGAAAAGTTTCCAGTACTTTACAACCGCTATTACAAAAGCAGTTACGTAACTTCGCTCCACAACTCGAAATACTACAAATTAAAAAACGGGATTATATCCAGCTTTGACCCGATCATCAAAAAAGAAGCCGCCAAAATAGGTTGGGATTGGCGTTTGCTGGCTGCCATAATTTTCCAAGAATCCGGATTCGACCCGGAAGCGACATCCAATTACGGGGCTGTCGGATTAATGCAAGTGATGCCGGAAACCGCGTTGCAACTTGGTTTCGAAGATTACATAGAGCCGGAAGATAACATCAAAGTAGGAAGTTACTATCTCCAATACCTTGAAAAAATGTTTACCAAATATGACCTCGACACCTTAAACCGGATCAAATTTACTTTAGCCGCATACAATGCCGGAGCGGGACACGTGTTCGATGCCATGAGATTAGCCGAATCCTACGGGAAAAACCCGAACATCTGGAATAATAATGTAGATTACTTCATCCGTTACAAATCCCGCCCCGAAATATACCGGGACACCCTGTCCCGCAACGGCTATTGCGACGGCAAACAAACCTTTAACTTCGTGAATAATATTATCGAAAACTATACCCATTATAGAAATACCATCCCAAGATGATTTACGATTTATGATTTACGATTTATGATTTACGATTTATGATTTATGATTTACGATTTATGATTTACGATTTATGATTTACGATTTCGTGGTTAAAGAATCATTCAATCTAAAATCATAAATCGTAAATCTAAAAATACCTCAGGCGAATATTGATTTACTTTTATTTTTTTCATACCTTCGCATCAGAGTTTCGATCATCATTTTATTAATTATTAAAGACATGCCTTACAGAAGATTACCGAATACAGATGCAGCGAGGATAAGGGCATTGGAAACGGCCTTGAACAAAGAGGATTTCTCTGATATCAATAATTTACCGTTTTCTTTGAGCCTAAGGCAAAAAATTGAATTCTTTTTACCGAAATTCAAAACGGCAATCACAAATTCACAATGTGCCAGAGAAAAACAAATGGTAAATAGCCGGAAATACGGGGAATACACTAAAAAAGCCAAACTATATATATCGCACTTTTTGCAAGTGCTGAATTTTACTATTGCACGAGGTGAGTTAAAACCTATCGCGCGTACATTTTACGATATAGCGGAAGATGATACCAAACTTCCATCTCTCGTTTCCGACCAAGATTTGTTGGAATGGGGTGCAAAAATAATAGCCGGAGAACAGGAACGTACTCGTAAAGGGGGCGGAAATCCGATATATAGTCCCTCTATCGCTTTAGTCAAAGTAAATTACGAGAACTTCAAGCAAGCCTACGCTTCTCAAAAACAATTCCAACAAAACTCTGCCCGCTGTAGTGCCGAAGTAGCGCAATACAGGAGTGAAGCAGACGAATACATTCTTTCCCTGTGGAACGAAATCGAGGCACATTACGCCGATATAGACGATGAAGAAGAACGCCGCCAAAAATGCGAACGCTTCGGTCTTGTCTACGTGTTCCGCAAAGGAGAACGGGAAGAAATAAAAAGAAAAAAGGAAGCCGAACGAATTACGCTCAAACTTCCGTTTTAATTTTAAATTTATGGATTTTAGATTTTAAATTTCATGGATTATTTCAATCTAAAATTTAAAATCTAAAATTGTAAATTACATGTATAAATCTCTTTCCCCTCTCGCGATCCGGTCGTAATATGAACGGAAGGTCGGGAGTAATTTATTCTTACTAAAGAAGGGGGTAGCCTCGATCTCTCTTAATTCCTGCTCGATCAGTTTCTCGCCGATCTCACGGGTCGCGGGAGAAGCATAGTCATTCAAATACTCCCGGAAGGTCAAAACAGCGTTTAACTTACAGAACTTACCCTCGACTCCTTTTTCCAACAGGGTCATGATCTTATCTCCAGTACGCCCGCAACGATAGCCGGCTGTACAGAAAGAGGTAATCATCCCGTCGTTAGCCAATTCCCGTATCACTTCATCGAGAGAACGCTGGTCACCCAACATAAATTGGACTTTCTCGATATTTTCCTCCTGTTTCAATTTTTTAGAGTAAGCCCCGATACCCAATTTTGAAGAAGCGTCGGTTTGCGTGCACCCGAAATGAGTCAGCAAATCCCGTTTCAAGTTCGGTTCCTCGCGTGCCGTCACGATCAACCCGCTATACGGGATCGCCAAACGTAACACCGCAACCACCCGCCTCATGGCGTCATTGCTAACCAGATAAGGAGAATTCTCGCTCAAGAAAGAACCCGGGGCCGGTTGCATACGCGGGAAAGACACCGTGTGCGGTCCGATACCGAACTGGCGTTCCAAATCCAAAGCATGATGCAACAATCCCATCACTTCAAACTTCCAGTCGTACAACCCGAACAGCGCCCCAATAGCCACATCGTCGATTCCCGCCTCCATGGCACGATGCATCGCGTAAAGACGCCAACGGTAATTCCCTTTCACCGTGTTGGCCGGGTGCAATTCCGCGTATCTCTCCCGGTGATAAGTTTCTTGGAACACTTGGAACGTACCGATACCCGCTCTCCACAATTTCTTCAAATCGGCAATCTCCATGGGTGCCGCGTTCACGTTCACCCGTCGGATATTATTAAAACCGTTCCCGGTAGGAGTTTCCCGTTTCACCGAATAAATCGTGGAGATAGATTCGGCTATATAGTCAGCCCCGTTTTTCGGGTGCTCGCCATACACGGCAATCATTCGCTTGTGTCCCTCGTCGATCACCGCGGCCGTTTCCTCCCGCACCTCGTCCATCGACAACACGTGGCGAATCTCCTCTTTATTTTCTGCCCGGAAACCACAGTATTTACAACTATTCACGCACAAATTCGACAAGTATAAAGGGGCAAAGAAAACGATACGGTTATCATACACTCTTTTCTTCACTTCCAAGGCAGCCTCTTGCATCTCGTGAAAGAGTTCAGGGTCTTCCACGTTCAACAAAGTAGCCGTCTCGTCAGGCGTCAATATTTTTATTTCCAGCGATTTTTGTAAAATATCGCGCACTCGTTGCTTATCGGGGTTCTTGCCCTTTTCGATCTCTTCAAATATCTTTTCCTCGTCAATAAAATCTTTCCCGTCAACCAGATACTTATCAATCTCTGCCTGTTTAATAACATGAGCAGTCCAATCTTTCACAGTAGCCATTTCTTTCATTTTAATCTTATACAAAGATCGGAATTATTTACTCAATTCCTCTCCATTCCTGATACTTATTTTCAATCACGTCATAGACGGAATCAATAAAATACCCCGATCTTACGCGGACTTATTAGCACGTGATTACGCCAACAACTCTTTTACAATAGCGGAAATCATTTTGCCGTCAGCTATTCCGGCCAACTCTTTGGTAGCAACACCCATCACTTTCCCCATTTCTTTGGCTGAAGTTGCACCCGTTTTCTCGATAATTCCTTTCAAGGCAACACGCAATTCATCTTCACTCAACTGTTTCGGCAAAAACTCGTTCATCACCTCCACTTGAGCCATTTCATGAGCGTACAAATCCTCACGCCCCTGTTGCTTGTAAATTTCGGCAGACTCCCGTCCTTGTTTTGCCAATTTCTGGATGATCTTGATACTTTCGCTGTCGGCAATCTGCTCCGGGGCTCCTGCCACGGATTTAGCCTCGATGAAAACCTTCTTTATATTTCTTAAAACCTCAAGGCGGATCGTATCTTTCGCTTTCATGGCTGCCATGATGCCCTTACTAACTTGCTCTTCTATTGTCATTTTTGCTTGAATTTAAATTTATAACCCACGAAGTTACAATTTATTCTGCAATTTATAAAGATTATCCGTTAATTTTGCAGCCAAAACAAGAACACATGAAGACGGTCATCACGAACAAAACAGTTTGGAATATAGCCTACCCTATTATCCTTGGAAGTTTGGCACAAACACTCATTACCTTAACGGACACCGCCTTTCTGGGGCGTGTCAGCGAGATCGCCCTAGGTGCTTCCGCCATGGCAGGAATCTACTATTACGTGTTTTCCACGCTGGCATGGGGATTTTCCATCGGGATCCAGATCATCGTGGCACGGCGGTTGGGAGAAGGACGTCTGAACCGGATCGGAGTTGTTTTCGAGCACGGGTTATGTTTCGTGTTTCTGCTATCCACGTCGCTATTCCTCATTCAACGATATTTCAGTGATGTACTCTTGGGAGCTTCCATACAGTCGCCCAATATCTACGAGGCGGCGATGGAATACATGTCATACCGCCATTACGGGATTATATTCGTGTGCTTCAACTTCTTGTTCAGGGCTTTATATATCGGGCTCTCCAACACGAAAATCATAGGCTACTCCACTGCCGCTATGGCAACGATCAACGTGGTATTCAATTATCTGTTGATCTTCGGTAAATTCGGTTTCCCCGAGATGGGAGTCGGCGGAGCCGCCCTAGCCTCCGTCATGGCTGAAATATCGGCGTTCTTGATTTTTATTTTCTACACGTTGCTGAAACTCCCCATCAAACAGTACGCCTTATTCTCCTTCCACAAACTGGAAGGATGGCTCATGCTGACCGTGCTTAAAACAGCGTTCCCCACCATGTTGCAAAAACTACTGTCTTTCGGGACATGGTACATCTTTTTCATGCTCATCGAGCACATGGGCGAACGTCCTATCGCCATCACGATCGTCGTCCGTAGCGTTTATATGCTGATACTTATCCCCGTCTTCGGTTACGGAGCGACAGCCAATACCCTTACCAGCCGACTCATCGGGGAACAACGGCAACCGGAGATCATGCCTACCTTGCGGCGGATCATGAAACTCGCCATGCTAAGCGTGCTTCCGGTGTTATTGATATGCTATATCTTCCCGCAACAGGTGTTATCTATCTACTCCAACAGCAGTGAGCTGATTACCGCCTCCATGCCTTCCCTTTACGTGGTCGGATTAGCCGCGCTCAGCTTCTGCTTCGGGATCACGTTCTTTGAAGCCATATCCGGAACGGGCAACACGACTCATGCCTTGATACTCGAATCATTCGTACTCGTATTCTACACATTCCAGACATGGCTGCTCACCACCGTCGTGCACGCTAACGTGGAATTCGTGTGGACTGTCGAAGTCACCTATGGCATGCTTATCGGTATCGTTTCTTGGCTTTACTTGAAATACGTGAAATGGCAACAGAAAAAACTGTAAAAGGATTTATAAACTCTTTTTCTCTATTTTTGCAACAAAAAGTAGGGGAAAAACCGTATATTCGAAAAATATAAATTTATCAACCGTGCTAAAAAATATTATAATAACATTCTTGACTATATTAGTCTTAATAAACAGTGCTGTAATCGGATATTACATCTACAAACAGGAGTTTGAGGAACCTGAAGAAGAGGAATATATACCGCATTTCTTATTGCCGTCAGACGTATTTTGTCCCGATACATTCTATCTGGCAGGTGAACGGGTCCCCTTGGAAAGAATCGACGTGATTGAAGCATTCAAGAAAGAATTGATCGTCAACACGAATCTTCATTCACACACGATACAGGTAATTAAAAATGCCCCCCGCTATTTCCATATCATAGAACCTATCTTAAAAGAAGAGGGCATACCGAACGATTTCAAATACCTCGCCGTCATTGAAAGCAGCCTCAACCCCTTAGCGGTATCTTACGCGGGAGCCGTCGGGATATGGCAATTGATGAGCGGTACGGCAAAAGAACTCGGGCTTGAAGTCACGAACGACGTGGACGAACGCTACCATATCGAGAAGGCCACCCGTGCCGCTTGTGCCTACCTGAAAAAAGCACACGAGAAATTCGGTTCGTGGACAGCGGCTGCCGCGTCCTACAACGGGGGGATGAATATGCTCTCCAAACAAATAGACCGCCAGAAAGAGAAGTACTTTTACGACCTGCTGATGGGGGAAGAAACGGGTCGCTACGTCTACCGCATGATGGCGCTGAAACAGATCATGGAAAACCCTCACTTGTACAACTTCCACGTGGGGATCAAATACCCCATCGAGCCGACAACACAAGTCAAGGTAACCAAATCAATCAAAGACTTAGCGGACTTCGCCCAAGAACACGGGATCACGTACAAAACGTTGAAACGATTCAACCCATGGCTCAGACAAACATCATTAAAAAACGGAAAACATAAAACTTACTATATATTGATCCCGGAAAACAAGGAAGCATATAAATAAAGTTTGCGGCACGTTATTTGCAATCTTTGTCAATGTGAATTACATAAATGACTCGAAACATGGAAAAAAATAAAATAATTGTATTTTGTGAAAATACACAGGAAGCCTATCAGATTCCGACAGGCTCCAGCTTGAAAGAATTCAAAAAAATCGTGTTCCCCGATAATCACCAAAACATATTGGGTGCCTTGGTCAACAACGAGGTGCGTGACCTTCATTATGAAATATATAACCCGAAATACGTCAACTTTGTAGACGTAACTACATTGGACGGGTACAGCGTGTATACGCGGTCGCTGTTGTTCGTACTTTACAAGGCGGTAATCAATCTTTTCGGGAAGAAAACCCTAATCGTGGAGTATCAACTCTCCAACGGGGTATTCTGTCGTCTGGCAAACAAGGACGTCATCCTCACGGGTGAACGGATCGACACGATCAAAGCGGAAATGCAACGCATCATTGATCATGACTACGAAATCACGCGAACGGAATACCCGACGGAAGAAGCCATCAAATTATTTAAACGCCAAGGACTGAAAGACAAGGAACTCTTACTTTCATCCCGGGGTAAACTATTCACCTCTGTTTATTCAATAGACGGCACGTGCGACTATTTCTACGGGACATTGGCTCCCTCTACCGGATGCCTGAAAGTATTCGATCTGATGGACTATAAAGACGGAATGTTGCTTTTGCTTCCCGACCGGATGAACCCGACCGAGATACTTCCGTATTACCCGCAGGAAAAACTATATAACACGTTCAGCGAATTCAAGCGCTGGGGTAAAGTACTGGAAGTCTCGCAAATCGGGCACTTGAATCAAGCCATCGAACACCGCCATGCCGGCGAAATGATTAAAGTCAGCGAAGCGCTTCACGAGAAGAAAATTTCTTTGATCGCCGACATGATCCGGAAAAGAAGGAAAAAACTAAAAGTAATATTAATCGCCGGTCCCTCTTCATCCGGGAAAACGACTTTCGGCAAACGACTGGCTATCCAACTTCTGGTAAACGGTATCAAGCCGGTCAATCTCTCGTTGGATAATTATTTCGTGAACCGGGAACAAACTCCTAAAGATGAAAAAGGCGAATATGATTTTGAAACCATTGACGCGTTAGATATCAGCACGTTTAATGACAATATCGTCCGACTGTTGCGAGGCGAGGAAGTCGAAATCCCCAAGTTCTCGTTCGAAACTGGACAACGCTTCTATGATGGTGAAAAATTAAAAATATCCAAGAACAACGTGATTATCGTGGAAGGAATCCACGGGTTGAACCCTAAATTAACCGAATATCTCCCGCAAGAGAGTCTGTTCAAGATATTTATCTCGGCATTAACCGCTATCTCTATTGATGATCACAATATCATTAACCCGTCGGACAATCGCTTGATTCGCCGCATGGTCAGAGATCACAAATACCGCGGTTACTCGGCTCTGGATACACTGAAAAGATGGGAAAGCGTCCTTTCCGGGGAACAAAAACACATCGTTCCCTATCAGGAAGAAGCAGACGTCATGTTCAACTCGGCATTGGCGTACGAACTCGGTGCATTGAAACAACAAGCCGTTCCCCTGTTGGAAGAAGTTCTGGTAAAATACCCGGAACACTCGAAAGCAACCCGCTTGCTGAAATTCTTCTCGTACGTGCAAGCCGTACCGACCCGGGAAATCCCGCCGACCTCGATTCTTCGAGAATTTCTGGGTGGAAGTTCCTTCAAATATTAAATATATTCAGCCCCGGTCTTTTTCAAAAGAAACCGGGGCTGATTCATACAAGACCCACTGTAATCCCAAAGAAGTTATACCCAAGTCATACCCCTCTTTCGTTCTTCCTCCGTTTATCCTCTGGACATCCTATAATCTTTCATATAGAATCAATAGAGCGAAACTGTCCGGACTACGTTCCTTTTTACTTATTTCCCTAGGTCTTGGGTATAATTACAGTGGGTTCTCTATAGGACTAATATCCCGCCACACTTCCCCCGCCACAGCAAATAATACACAAACACTATTTCATTTTTTCCAAACCTACCTCTATAGATTCTCTGAATAATTCATCCTCTTTGATCATACCTTCCCAACTATACTTGATTTCTCCATCTTTGTCCAATAAAAAATAAGCAGGATAGGTTGTTATTCTAAATTTTTCCTTCAAGAAAGCCACTTCCGGATCATCCATATCTATCCTTACACTAACACACAAGGAATCCAGATAAGCAACTCGTTCCGGGGAATCCCAAACCCAATTGCGATTTATAAAATATGCATCACTACATTTCACACATTCTACTAGCAAGGGTTTATTACACCGTTTCATTTGCTCCAAAGCGTTTATCCAAAATTGTTTATTACAATCTACAAAGAAACCCAAGTATTTGAATTTCTGGTAAAAGTCCCATTGTTCCACTTCATTTCTAGCAAATTCAAACAACATTGTTGAAGTAAACTCACTCATTAGTTCCCGATCTTCATCATTTCCTTGTTCCCCGATCTTCATCATAGCATACCATAAACAATCCCGCCATTCTCCCATCTCGACTAATTTTTTCATTTCTTTCACCATTCCATGTATATCATTATCTAAAAAAGCCTTAACCTCTTTAGTCCATGTCAATACAATATCCCTGTTATTTTGCCCTAAAAGATCATCCTGTTCCATCAGAATCCGCTCAATAGATTCTATCACATCAAACGCTTCAGCTGGAGTTTGTTTCTCATACATAAAATATTGCAATTCTTCCTTGTACATTCGCGCCAAATAATTATCAACACGTTCTCTTCCTTGATTTACCTGAAATTCTTTTCTATGTTCCACCACGTAATTAAAATACTTGCTCCCAAAAATTTCGTTTTCAAAAAGCCCCCAGCATTCCGTCATTGCCAATTTCTCTGGGGAAGTCTGTTGAAACAAAGCTTCCCGCAAACTATCAGCTTCATGCAATCTTCGAGTATCCTTTAAAACCAAGTAGTAATCAGTCTTATTTTGTAAACTCATCTCTTGTCCGCTTTCCAACATATTGTTCAAGAAAAATAACGAGGATGTTTCATTAAAACCACGTTTAGCCCAATTCAAAAACTCCTCGGCATTTCTTGTGCCCCGCAATTGATGGCGTACGGTCCCATCGGGTTGTAAAATAAAAAACATCGGTATAGCCCTCACTGGATATTTCTTTTTAAATTCCTTACCATCAGCTTGATCGACATCAACTTTTATACAAACAAAACGCTCATTACAATAATCCCCAATTTCTGGTAAAGATAAAACCTTATTCGCCATTGTTTGACACGGTTCACACCACGAAGCTGTAACATCAACGAATACTAACTTTCCTTCATTTCTAGCCCGTTCTAACCCTTGACTCAAAGAAATTGTATCAAACTTCATCCCTTGCGCAAAGGTATAGCAATAACATAAAAGACAAATTCCCAATAATAATAATATCTTTCTCATACTATTTTAATAAAATATCCATCCTATTTCTTTGATCGGAATTTTAAGTGAAAGAAGTGGTATGGACCACTTCTCCACAAAGAATATATTTCTATTTAAACTCTTGACGAATCACACCATGTTTTTCATGAAAAATATCAACCAGTCTTTTCATATACACCCGTCTTCCAATGCATTTTGAACTATACTCTACTCCTGTAAACATTGTCTCAAACTCTTCATCTGAAAATGCATATACCGATGCAATATAACTCATGGCATCAGAATTTTTTTTGGGGATTTTACGATATACTCTTATCCTATCATCAAAATTTGGCTCATCCTCCTCCCACTCGTTATCAGCCCATTCTAAAAATCCCATTCTCCAATAATCCCATAATTCCGCCCCAAAATAGTAATCACTATTTCTGTCTATGCGTTCCCCCGTATCTGTCATTCTCCAATAGTAATAACTATTCATGTTATACAAAGTTCTAGCATCAGAGGGCAAATCAGAATTTGTCATTTTATAAAAAATCTTCAATGAATCGGCGCAATTATTATTCAACCACGTGTACACTTTAGTGCTTAATACCATACCTGCCCAAAATTTCAACGTTCGTTCATCCATTTGCTTGATATCTGCCAACTTCCCCACGGGTATCATTTCAATAGACTGGTCAAATACCCATGCGGTCTTTCCTCCCTTTCTTATCGTATCCCCTCCATACTCCTCCGTGAGCAAACTATCCACCAGTAACACTGATTTTATCCTGTCTTCTCCCGGTGAAGGTAGATTCGGTAATACCCAGTCTTCGATTGTTCTAACAGCTTTTAGCATAGCTGTTGTATCCGAGGATAACACAAAACGTATATCGGTAGACAACGTACTATAAAGAAGATATCTTTCATTTATCGTCTCGTAATATCTCACAGGATTACCGTACGCATCAACACCTCCATCCATATAGCCTAATGTATCATTAACAAAAATTGAAACTCCCGATTTTTGATATATATCATAAAGTAAATGTCCTAATTCTCCCGGTTTATCTTGTATAGCAAACCAATCCACAACGTCACTTTCTCTCAATTCTATATCTTCCTTACGGCAGGCTGTTAATGCCACAATGACACTCAATCCATACAACAAATATTTTTTCCACATAATCTTTCAATTTTAAAAATCATTCTAATTTTCGGCTTTTTCTCTCCGGATTATCAATTAATTTACCTTGATTATAAACAATTTCATAACCGGGAATCGGTAATACCCAAGCAGGATCTTTGCCATAAACATCAAGTATATAACTTCCTTCTAAAACTCCATTTTTATCATAAGTCGTATGCTTTATTGACTTCCTTTCAGGATATTTCGAAGACACAGCATACCTGCGTAAATCAAACCAACGATGAGCCTCGAAACAAAGCTCCCGACGCCGTTCATCACGAATAAAGGAAATTAATTTTCCCCCTTGCAATTCATCTATAGCAGGTATTCTTCCTTCTTCAAAACGTTTACTCAGTAATGTTTTTATGGTCGACACGGCTTCCGCTTTATTCAACATTGCTTCAGCCTCCGCTTTATTCAAGTACAATTCTGCACTCCGAATAACAAAACAATCATACACTTTTCCATCTCCAACCTTTACGATTTTGTAAAGTTCGTCATCATAAGCCTCAAAGAAAACATCCATCCTCAAATCCCTGATTCCTTGAATATTATAATAATTATATAAAGAAATTAGTTCCTCGGAACAAGCAAAAGAGCATATTGTATACCAATCTATATCCTTGTAAAATGTACTTGTTGCACTATACCCCTGAGTAAATATAATCTCCGGGTTACTAGCATCCAACATGTATTGCCTTTCCTCTCCCGTGAACGTGTTCAAATCAATTAACATAACACCATCCAGTGCCATAGCCTTCTGGCATTCCTCCAAAGCCAACTGCCACTCTTCCATGTATAAATATACCCGACTCAACAAAATACGTGCAGCAAGTTCATTCGCTCTATAAAACATTGATTGTTTTACCCCTTTCAATTTTTCTGCTGCAACTTTAAGATCTTCCACGATTACCTGATAACACTCCGCCATCGTGTTTCGAGTATAATATTTATCCTCGATGTCTTCCGTGAGATTTAATGGTACCCCCATATCCCGAGTCGCAGTTTCCTTAACGTAGGGGGATGCATAAAGATTTGTTAACAAGTAATAATAAGCTCCTCTCAAAAAACGTGCTTCTCCCTCTATCCGATCGCGTATCTCTATCGAATCATTCGTGAACTTTTCCACATGAGCAAGGATTACATTCAAATATCCAATATGACTGTAAATCTTTTCCCAATCTTTATCTTCCCACTCTTCCCCTGATTCGGGGTTAATCGTCAATTGATCAGACCAGTCATAAAAATTCTTATATAAAGTAACCGGATTAATTACATCAATTTTCGAACCAAACAAGGTCAATGTTACATCATCATCCATCACATGAATATAAGGATAATACCCGGAACTATAGACACTCGCCTCAGCAAAATACAAAGGTTGTTCCATATACCCGTTCCCGATAAGAATCTCATCTAAATCCGCACAACTTTCAGCATAAGCCAAATCCTGTGAAAATTCTTCTAAGAATTTTCCACAAGAACAGAATAAGATAACCCCCAGTGTCAATATAAAATATCTTTTCATCACTTCCATCCATTAAAATGTAACATTCAAACTAAGACTATAAGTCGGACGAACAGAAATATTAATCAATTCGGAAGAACCAAATTGAGATGGGTCCTGTCCTTTCAACTTTTCACTACAAATTGTAAACATATTCGTTCCACTTGCATTCAAATACGCCGATTTTATGTGCAACGCTCTACATATCTTTTCCGGAACCACATAACGCAAGGATAAATTTGTCATTTTCAGATAATTTCCAGAAACGACCCGTATATTAGAATTATCATACATATTCCAGATTGTTCCAGCGAATTCATACGGTTTATCATCCCACCATGGTTTTCTTGTCGCTTCAAAACTCTTGAGATCCAATAATCCCGGAACATTCGTGTGTAATTCATCTCCGGGACGTTGCCAACGATAAACAAATTCTTTTCTCATATTCATTACAGGGGCGGGAACAGCCGAATTAGCACTCCCATACATTTGTAACAAACGCACCTTAGAACCGATACTGTAAGCTAAATTAAAGGACAATCCCCAATTTCGCCAACCAAAATAATTACTAATACTCCCTTGTAAAAAAGGTTCCCGACAACCGGAATGTTCCATAACCTCCATACAAACATCCCCTAAAGTCATCGTTTCATAAGATTTTTGTCGAGTAATTTCATTTCCATTTCTATCTTTCCCAACAATCTCTCGCGCATCAATTCCATAAAAAGTAGGACGACCATCTTTAGAATCTAGACCCGTGAATTTATACGAATAGAAAGTATTCACTGGTCGTCCAGCGACCTGCACCCTTCCATTCAAATAATCACTATACCTAATTTCATCTTGTAACACCTTATCTTTAGGTTTCAATTTATCAACCAATTGATTAAACACAGAACCAAAATTCGGATTTATTCGCCATACAAACCCTCGCCGTTCTCCATTAGTCCCAACATTATTGATAGGTGTAAAATTAATAGCAAACTCAAAACCTTGATTAGTTAAAGTTCCCCTATTTACAGTGTAACTACTTACACCATTAATTCTAGAAACTGTTTTAGACATAAATGCGTCTGTTGTACGTCGATAATAATAACTGAAATTCCCGACCAATTTATTCTCAAACAATGAATATTCTAAATCGATATTATATGTTTGTGTCTTTTCCCATTTCAGGTGTGGATTCGGATAGTATTTTATAGAGGAATACAATTCATTAAATGCCCAATGAGTTCCTTTTCTTTGAACTATCAAATTCGGAGAATCCTGAGCTGACATATTCCCTTGATATCCGAATGATGCTTTTAGTGCTAACGTATTAATCCACCGTTTACCTAGTAATAAATTTTCATGAATATTCCAGCGACCGGAAATAGACCAAATCGGATTTAACTTTTCATTACTAGCGTCCCCGAACTTATTACTTGCATCAATACGCACGTTAGCGTTAAAAATGTACGCATCCCGATAAGCATAGAACAAAGTTCCTACCAAACCGGCTTGACGAGTCAAATTATGCGTCAAGATTCCTTTGGCAGAAGCATCTGTATTCAACCATATGTCATAATTCGGGAACTCTACATATCCCCAAGTATCAGGTACATTTATATCATCAAAAAGCATTCCACGCTCCGGAATATACCCTCGCTTGGTAATTGAAAAACCGGTATAAAGACTTGAAGTTAATTCTCCGATAATAGAAGCTTGTAATTGATGTACGCTTTGTTCATCCAGATATTTATTGAAAGACAAACTTGCCCGAACACTATAGTTTTCATTTCTGGTACTATTCATTCGTAATTCTCCCCCTCTAGGCATCTCCGACTCACTAGCAATAAACCCGTAATTATCGGTCCCCGGAGCGTACTCTTTCCTCAGATTTGCCGCATACCACGAATCTTCTCCAAAATATACGTTTTCTTCAAAATTTGAAATATTATACGAAAATTGTACGCCAGCTTTCAAACAAGAAATAAAACGATATTCCATGTTCGTACTTACACCCATTGCATTATTTTTTATATTATCATCCGTATTCTCTCTCTCGTTGATAATACTAAAAGGTTTGCTAAACCTATGTTCTGAATCATCATCCTTCTGGTAAAACATCAAACTTCCATTTTCATTATACGCACCAACACTACGAGCCGTATTTTGCGCATACGTCATCAACCCCACTTCCGAAGGCGTATAATTCCTCTTTTGTATACTTCCGTTTAGATTGAAGGACATAATAAACTGCTTGTGGTTTATATCCACTTTCGCCATACCGCTATAACGATTGTTTTCTTCTCCTTTCAAGTTTCCTTTTTCCCCGGAATAACCTAACGAAGTATAATACCGCACATTCTCCGAGCCTCCTGAAATACTTAAAGTATGAGCATGAGAATATGTATCTTGCATCAACAAACCTAGCCAATCCGTATTTACCGTTTCCATGAATTTCACTTTTTGGACAAATTCTTCTGAAGTAATCCGTCCTCTCACGTAATCATTGTAGGCCGCTTCATAACCCACATAACTCGACAAATCAGGTATTGTTTGTTTTTTACGTACCACGTCTTTAGAAAAATCAATACGTTCTTGTGAATTCATAACATTAACCGAACGGTCCGTGTAACGCGGACGTTGCCGAAAAGTACCTGATAAAGAATAAGAGACTGAAGGTGTCCCAACTTTTCCTTTTTTCGTCGTGATCACGATCACTCCATTAGAAGCTTTCGGTCCATAAATTGCCGTGGCGGAAGCATCTTTCAAAACATCCAGTTTCTCGATATCCTCCGGATTCAAACCGGAAATTGCATTTCCTAACAAATTCACGAAATCTAAATCGTTGATATTTGCCGGATCTACATTTACCGGATCTGTTAAAATCACACCATCTAACACCCACAAGGGTGCAGTACTTCCTAACAAAGTTGTTGTTCCCCGGATCTTGATCTTGGGTGTAGCCCCCACCTGCCCACTATTTTGCATGAATATCATACCGGGAACCCTTCCCTCCAACATCTGATCTATCGTACTGACACCCGGTTGCATGATATCATCCATCTTCAACGATGTCACGGAACTCGTCAAGTGGCGTTTATCTACTTTAAAATATCCCGTGGATATCGTCACTTCATCCAACTCCATCAAATCCTCTTCTAGAACAACATGTAATGTATCGGTCTTCTCCGTGAAATTCACAATCTGTTTTTTAAATCCGATAAAAGAAAATTCCAGAGATCCTTTCAATATCGGCAAAGTAATAGAAAACCATCCTTGCACGTTAGTAGAGGTTCCGACAGATACCCCCTTCACCTTCACTGTCACTCCCGGTAAAGGTTGGCTATTTTTATCATGCACATATCCTTTCACAACTAAAGATTGTTTCTTTTCCGGCTCTCCAACTTTTTCTTTAATAACAATCACATTACCATCAAAAGAATACACTAGCCCCAATCTCGGCAACAGAGCATCAAGCACCCGGACAAGCGCCTCATTCTGAGCTTTTACGCTTACCGTACCCTTTGCATTCATCAATGCATAATTGTAAAAGAAATCACATTTCGATTGCTTTCCCAACTCTTCCAACACGGTGGTCAAAGACACATTTTTCAAATCAATCGTCACTCTTGCATCTTGCGCCAACACGTTAGCTTGCATTGATATACATGTACAGAACAACAACACGCATAATAATTTCATAAACATTAACATTTTGCGCCATGACTTCCAACGGAATGTCAAGACACGATTTCGCCATTTTTTCATAGATTTGTAATTCTAATTATACATGAATACTTTCGTTCCAGTGCTAATGAGATAGAAAGTATGTTTAATTAACAACAGATTGAGGATTGATCAAGTCTTCAATCTGTTTTTCTTTTTATCGTTATCGTATTTCCTTTTATTATAAATTCTACATCTTGCGTTTCCTCCATTCTCTTCAACAAGTAATTGATATCCTCGTAACGTTTCAGACGTCCACCGAACTCCAGATTTTTTAAATCGGAATGCTGGTAAAAGATATCCAAGTCATACCAACGACTAAGAACATCCATAATATTTTCAAGTGTTTCCCGTTTGAAATAATAATATCCGTCTTTCCAAGAGGTGTAGACTTCGATATCCACGGGGGCGATCTTAATACTCCCGTTATTTCGCTCATATACAAGCCGAGTTCCGGGTTGCATAAATCGTTGCTCCGCCCCACAATCGACTTGCACTTTTCCTTCCACTAATGTCGTTGCTATAACCTCTTCGTCAGGATAAGCGTTCACGTTAAATGCCGTTCCCAACACATGTACATCTATATTTCCGGCTTTCACGATAAAAGGCCTCGCCGTATCTCTTGTCACCTCAAAATACCCCTCACCGATCAAAACAACCTCTCGTTTATCTCCGGTGAACCGAATCGGATAACGTAAAGAAGAACCGGCATTTAAATAGACTTTTGTATTATCCGCTAATTGAAGATTATACTCTCCACCCCGGGGAACACGAATCGTGTGATATTCCACTTCTTCCCCCTTCTCTCTCGAATTATAAATCAATGTATTCCGGTAACTCACAACCTGTGTCATACTATTTGCAACCGACACAACCTTTGCTGTTGTATCTAAATGAATCACTTTACCTTGTGGTAAGATCAATTCAGCCCGTGGTGCACCCGGTACAATAGTCGTTGCCATTTTCAACGGTTCTCTTGTAGAATTATGCGATAAAAGGATAAAATAAGCTGTCATCCCTACAAGCAAAACGATACCAACCGCCACGGATAACCTTTGCAATAACCGGACTCTCCGCCTTCTCATCACGATCTGCTCCACTCGTTCGAAAACAAGTATTTTATTTTTCCTAGACTTCAATTCGGAACCGGAATAAGCTAATTCTTGAATATCTTTTTCAAAATAAAGATGCTTTTCGGAATCCCATTTCCATTTTTCCAAAAATCGCCGATCTTCGGCGGAGATATTTTCTCCGGCCATCATATCGGCTAATATTCGATCTATTTCATTTTCCTTCATCTCCAAATAATGATTATTTATATACATATCACCGCACTTTTTATTTAGGGTGAAAAGAAAATGAAGTTTTTTAGAAAAATCTTATTCCAGTATGGCCAAAAAAAGTAAAATCGAAGAAAAAGATTCTTTACTCAAATGCTCCCGCAAAAAACGAAGGGCTATTTTCATTTGTGTCTTTACCGTATTTATACTGATTTGTAATGCATTCGCTATTTCCTGATATTTCATGTCATCAAGACAAGCCATCAAGAATATCTTCCGACATTCATCGGGAAGGCCATTTATCGTCCGATACAATAATTCGATTTCATGTCCCACCTCCTCCTCCCGAGCAACTACAGGCAACACGTATTCTTCCGTGAATGAATCGTCGTGCATCTGGTCTCTCCGATGTTTATCCCTGATATAATTAATTGCCCGAAACTTCACAGCTTGAAACATAAAACGTTCCAAATCTCCTGCAAAATTCTGTAACCGACGGGAAAACCACAGATGTACGAAACACTCTTGCACGATATCCTCTGCCCCCTCCACATCGTGTATCATCCGAAAACAATACAGCAAAAGAGATTCATAATAAACATCAAAAAGCAGCTGCATTGCCGCCTTCTCATCTCGCTTATACAACGATAATATTTTTTCCGTACGAACCATGCCACTCACATTTAGGGCAAAGTTAGCATATATTTTCTAATTTCAGATTTAGAGATTCTAGTTTTTAAATTTCCCTACTGCTGCCACAACTTTTTTCACTTCAAATACCTTTCATTATCTCCAATATATCCGAAGGCCGATCCGCGATATGACAAGCCCCGTTTTCCAGTAATTCTTTCCGATCCCGAAATCCCCAAGTTACACCGACGGACGTCACGCCGCTATTCACTGCCGTTTGCATATCCACCCCGGAATCACCTACATAAAGTACTTCATCTTTATTTACTCCCGCCGCTTTGATGATATCGAACACGATGGTCGGGTCCGGTTTAATGGGAATCCCCTCCCGTTGTCCGAATACAAAATCGAAAACTCCTTTCCCGAAATACTCGGGAATCAACTCCACCGTCGCCGCGTGATACTTATTGGAAGCCACCGCCAGCAACACACCACGTCGTTTCAACTCACCCAACAAATCGGTAATCCCGGCATAAGGAGCCGTGAAATCCGCCTTATGAATAGAATAATAAGCCACGAAGTCTTCCCGTACTTTCATCACGTTTTCTTCCGTACGAACGGCTTCGGGCAAAGCTCTTTCCAATAATTTATTTATCCCGTTTCCCACGAAATGACGATAAGCCGGTAACTCATGCTCCGGATATCCATGCTGCCGCAAAGCATAATTCGTACTCGCGGCTAAATCTTCCAATGAATTCAACAATGTTCCATCCAGATCAAAAATCACCAATTTTATCATATTCTTCTCCCGTTCTTTTTATTATGACTAATAAATGACAAAAAAGGATACCTTCAAAAGGCATCCTCTTTGCACGGGAGGAGAGGTTCGAACTCCCGACCCTCGGTTTTGGAGACCGATGCTCTACCAACTGAGCCACTCCCGTGTTTCGTGCTGCAAAATAAGAGAAATTAATCGAGAAAAACAACAGGAGAATGATTATTTTTGTGCAATAAACAAAGAAAGCATGACAAAAATAATCGTTGGTCTGAGTGGTGGAGTGGATAGCTTCGTGACCGCACTCTTGTTACAACAACAAGGTTTTGAAGTGATTGGTATTCATCTTCGGTTATGGGATGCACAGGTACAACCGTCACAAGAGGAGAGTCTAAACGAACTTTGCTCCCGAACCGGAATAAAATTATACCGGATTGACGGTCGGAAACTCTTCCAAGACACGGTTGTCACACCATTTATCCGCGGATACCTCTCCGGTGTTACCCCGAATCCCTGCGCTATCTGCAACAGTTTTGTCAAATGGGAACTTTTGCGTTCATTCGCGGATGAACTACAAGTTCACCATATCGCGACAGGGCATTACGTGAAAATTCTTCCTCACGATAAACATTATTACGTGCACAAAGGGGTTGCTCCCAACAAAGACCAATCCTATTTTTTATGGGGTGTCCGGGAAGACATCCTTTCCCGTGCCCTTACACCATTAGGAGATTACACGAAAGCCGAAGTGAAGGAATACGCCCGACAACACGATTTCCGGCAAATGGCAGATAAACGGGAAAGCATGAGCATTTGCTTTCTCGAAGGGAGCGATTACAGGGATTTTATTGCCCGTCAACCCGGTTCCGCGGCCTGCTTCACCCCCGGCATAATCATGGACAACACGGGGCAAATAGTAGGAGAACATAACGGCATCGGCAACTACACGATTGGGCAAAAGAGAGGCATCCCGTTGAAAGACGGTCGCCCCCAGTACGTGGCACGAATCAATCCCCTCGAAAACCGGATTATCGCGGGTGATAAATCTTCCCTCGATTGTACGCGCCTAGTCGTGAAAGACTCTCATTTCATCTGCCCCGAAGAAATCAAGGCGAATGACATTGAGGTAAAAGTACGGGGATTAGGGCTAAACCCACAAGGCTACGCTCAAATTTCCTCGCTCCCCGACAACACGCTTCTCGTGCAACTCTCCTCTCCCGCGTGGGCGGTTGCCCCGGGACAACCCGTGGCGTTCTACCGGGACGATAGGGTTATCGGGGGCGGAATCCTAAGCGAACAGCAATATCAGTAATTGTGCCGTCAATACCCGCAAGAACATCGTGAGCGGGTACACGGTAGCATAACTCACCGAAGGCGCATCATTCCCCGCCACACCGTTAGAATATGCCAAGGCTGGCGGGTCTGTCATACTTCCGGCAATCAATCCCATTAAAGTGAAATAGTTGACTTTATACACGGCTCGCGCTATGATTCCGATGATAATCAAAGGAACCAGCGTGATGATAACACCATAACCTATCCAAGCATAACCACCTTGATTGATAATCGTTTCCACGAAACCGTTTCCCGCACGCAATCCCACGCTGGCAAGGAACAAAGCGATACCCACTTCACGCAACATCAGGTTCGCACTCATGGTGGTATAAGTCACCAACCCGTATTGAGGCCCGAAACGGCTAACCAGAATAGCAATAATCAAAGGACCTCCCGCCAATCCCAGTTTCACGGGTTGCGGGATTCCGGGGAACGTAAACGGAATACTTCCCAGTACAATACCTAAAAATATACCCAAGAAGATAGGTACCAAATTCGGTTCGCGCAAACGGCGTAGAGAGTTACCCAACACCTTTGCCACGTTATTGACAGCCGCCTCCGGTCCCACCACCGTCAAACGGTCACCAATCTGCAATTGCAGATTCGGTCTTGCCACCAAATCCACTCCCGCACGATTCACCCGTGTCACGTTCACCCCGAAACAATTCCTCAACTTCATCTCACCCAACATTTTCCCGTTCACCGCGGCTTTCGTGATAGCAATACGTCGGGATACAAGTTTTTTATCTAATTTCTCCCATTCGACTTCAACCCTTTCGCCCAAGAATGCCGTGATAGCATCAATGTCTTGCAAGGCCGCCACCACGAGTAATTTATCCCCGGCACTCAAACAAGTTTCGGAAGAACCAAGTTCAATACTATCATCTTCGTGATAAACCCGGGAAAATACAAACTTCCGGTTTATCAAACGAGTTACTTCCTTCAAATCTTTTCCAAACAAGGCAGGATTGGTCACCCGCACGGAAAACTGTTGCGCATTGCTTCCTTTGTCCGTATCTTCCCGTTCCAACGCCTCATTTTCCTTTTCCAGATTCACCCGGAAAAGCACCCTCATCAACATAATCGAACAGATAATTCCGACCACACCCAACGGATAGGCAACGGCATATCCCAACGCAATCGTCGGGTCTTCCATCCCGGAAGCATCCATGTAAGCCTGCTGCGCGGCTCCCAGTCCCGGGGTATTCGTCACGGCTCCGGACAGGACTCCAACCATCGTCGTGATAGGCAGTCCCGTGACAACATGAATAATATAGGTAGTGACAACACCCAGCAACACGATTCCCGTCGCTAACATGTTTAACGTCATTCCTCCTTTCCGGAAAGAAGAAAAGAATCCCGGTCCCACTTGCAGCCCGACCGAATACACGAACAGGATTAACCCGAACTCCTGTACGAAATGCAAAATATGCCCGTCTACCTGCATTCCAAAATGACTACAGATAATTCCCACAAAAAGAATCCACGTGATTCCCAAAGAAATCCCCCAAACCTTCACCTTACCCAACACGATTCCCAAGGCGATAACGATCGCGAACATCAAAACGGAATGTGCAACCCCTTGCCCGAAAAACAATTCTCCTAACCAAGACATACCGATTTACGATTTAGTGATTTATGATTTTAGATTGACGCTTTATGATTTCATTTGCTTTTTATCTGCTGACCGATGAAATTCAATATCATCCCTGAACAATTTCCGGTACGTGATATACGTTTGGGATTGCTTCGCCCCGATGTAATGCATCAAATGCATCATTTGGGGATTGAAATCACCAACCCAACTCAAGTCCAACCAATCGTATCGCTTTTTATCCTCTATCATTCTTTTACAGAAAGCATAGATCATGGCAGCCTCCACCCCGCGTCCTTGATACTCCGCGGCAACCCCGAATATCAATCCCAAAGCGACACGTCCCGGTTTTAGATAGCGATAATACAAGAATTTCAAAATACCCAGACCGCTAATTTTCCCGTTCACGTGCTTCACGATATAATTCAATTCGGGAATCGTGATAAAGAATCCTATCGGTTCACCTTTGTAATGAGCGAAATAAAGCAAATCCGGATCCAATACAGGCTTCAATGTTTTGAACAACACGTCCACTTGCTCTTTCTCCATGCCTGCCACACCATGCACGTCCATATTCCATGCCTTGTTATAAATGGTAAGAAAAGAAGATTTCGCTTGTTCCGGTGTCATCTCCCGGTAAGATATAATCCGATAATCTCCGTTTTTCAACAACCTTTCGGATTTCCAAATCACCACTTCGGAGAGGCTCTCCATCACCATCGGCGTACGATAAATATATTGCTTGAAGTAATCGCGAAACCCGTAATTCTCGAAAAACGGTACATAATACGGGTGCGTGTACGGCATCTGGAATACTGGCGGTTTAAAACCATCCACCAACAATCCCCACCATTCATTACGTTCCCCGAAATTCTCCGGTCCCTCCATAGCTTCCATCCCCCGTTCTTCCAACCAAGCACGGCAACGATCGAACAACATAAAAGCAGCTTCCTGATCGTTAATACATTCGAAAAAACCCATCCCCCCCACGGTATAGGAATCTAACCGGCAAGTATCCTCGTCGATAAACGACGCCACACGTCCGACACATTTCCCGCTTTCATCCCGAAGCAACCAACGAGTACATTCGCCGTGTTTAAAGAAAGGATTCTTATCCTTATCAAATACTTTCGTGATATCACTATCCAAAGGTCGTACCCAATTCTTGTCATCCTTATACAAGGCTACCGGCAAAACCAGAAATTCTTTTGCCTGCTTTTCGTTTAAAACCTCTTCTATGGTATATTTCATATATTTATATACTAACATTTTCTACTTTTACAGCCGGATGCACGTGCGACCGCAAACCATAAATTCCCCGCCTAATCCATACCACGATTATCGCCAACACGACACGGGGAAATATCAACCAGCCTATAGGCAACCCCATCACCATAAACAACAAAGGATCTTCCAATTGTGAATGGGAAATCGCCAAATGATAATTCAACAAATCCGCTTCCTGATGCGCCAGTTTTCCTTCTTTAGCATATTCCAGCATAATTGCCGAACCGTAAGCCAGACCAACCGTGTTACCCACGAGCCACAGGAATGCCACATCCGGTTTTAACCCGAACACCCGCATCAACGGCGACAACATCGAGGAAAGAATCTTCAACACCCCAAATTCCTCCAAAACCCGCTGCAATATCATCAACCCGGTAATCATCAACACGATCTTCACGCACAACATCAAACTACTCTCCAACCAATGGATTAAAGTATCACCCAAGTTCATCGCGACTGCCGTTTCCGCCATCATCTTACCACCCATCTCCGGCAATATCCAATTTAACACGATAGCCGCCACGAAACTTCCCGCTACGCGAAGGAATATCATTCCCCTTGCCGAAGATCCCGTTTTCTGCAACACCAAGGTTTCCACGATAAAGTTGTGCGAGATCAAGCACATGGTCGCCATAATAAGGCTTTCCCTCACGGAAAAATCCAACGTGGCAAGCAACGCTATCACCGTGTATATATTCGTGAATATACTGGTCACAAAAACCAAAGCCGCATCTCCCGGCAATCCGATCAACGTGAACAGGGGAGCCGCAAAAGAAGATATATAAGGCAGGATGTTAAAATACGAAAGCAATGTCACGAACAAAGAAACCGGCAACATGATTTTCAAAAACCACATCGATGTCTTCATTGCCACGGGCACGGCCTTTCGTACACACTTCCAAAACCTCATACAATTGAAAATTATCTCAGTTCATCTGTCAGCAAACGGATCTCCATCGTGGGACTGATACGCTCGTAGAGAATGTTATACACGGCATTGGTGATCGGCATATGCACCTTGAATTCTTCGTTAATCTCGTGAATACCTTTCACTCCGAAATATCCCTCGGCAATCATTAACATCTCCATTTGAGCCGATTTCACGGAATAGCCCTTCCCGATCATCGTTCCGA
Source organism: Butyricimonas sp. DFI.6.44 (assembly GCF_022132345.1). Taxonomy (NCBI): domain Bacteria; kingdom Pseudomonadati; phylum Bacteroidota; class Bacteroidia; order Bacteroidales; family Odoribacteraceae; genus Butyricimonas; species Butyricimonas sp. DFI.6.44. The sequence continues at coordinate 53,948 of NZ_JAKNJD010000017.1, forward strand.
ACGTCCGGTTCCGGCTAAACTGCGAATAGGATGTCACGAGTAAATCCCCCAGATAAGCCGAAAACTTAATGTCCCGCTGCATGGGATGTACCGTGTTCACGAAACGTTCCATCTCCTGAATAGCATTGGATATCAGCACGGCTTGAAAATTATCCCCGTAACGTAAACCGTGACAAATACCCGCCGCAATAGCAAACACGTTCTTCAACACGGCTCCGTACTCCGTCCCGTAAATATCATCGGATATCGTGGTCTTCACGTAAAAGCACTCGAACAATTGCGCCACAGCACGGGCAACTTTCAAATCTTGACTGGCAAAAGTGAGATATGACAAACGCTCCAAGGCAATCTCCTCCGAGTGGCAAGGCCCGGATATAATCACAATCTGTTCCAAGGGCACCTCGTATTGTTGATGCAGAAACTCCCCGATAGTCAGATTCTCTTCCGGGATCAACCCTTTAATAGCCGAAACGACCACCTTATCTTTCAACGGAAGGTGCAATCTGGTAGTAACGACATTTTTCACGAATGCACTAGGGATGGCAAACACGATCACATCGGAATTCATTACCAATTTATCCAAATCATCCGTGAAGGTAATCTTGTCCAAGTCGAATTCGGCTTCACACAAATATCTCGGGTTGTGTTTTAATACTTTAAAGGCTTTAATCGATTCAATATTTCGCATGAACCAATTGATATGCCCGTTATTTTCTGTCAGCATTTTCGCAATCGCAGTAGCCCAACTACCTCCGCCCACAACACCAATCCGCGGTTTATCCACTATTTCCATATCATATAGTTTATAAAGTTTTTAAAGTTCATAAAGTTCATAAGGTTAAAAAAAACTTTATAGACCTTATGAACCTTATAAACTTTATGAACTTATTTGAACCAATCCTTTACTTCGTCCTGCGACAAAGTCTTCAATCCTAATTTCATCTTCTTGTTCAAGCCGCTCAACTCTTGATGCAACTTGTTCGGATTTTCCACCGTTTTCAAAGCCTCTACGGTCTGGAATCCGGCCTTGCGCACCACTTGTACCCAGTCGGCAGGAATACCCAACTCGATAAACTTCTCGTCCGGATCGTTCACGACCACCTTTTCCGGCTTCATCTGCGGGAAAAGCAACACATCTTGGATAGACAGGCTATTTGTCAAGAACATGCACAAACGGTCGATACCGATACCCATGCCGGAAGTCGGCGGCATCCCGTATTCCAGCGCACGCACGAAATCATAATCAATGAACATCGCCTCGTCGTCCCCTCTCTCTTGAAGAGCCAACTGATCCTTGAACCGATTCAACTGGTCGATCGGGTCATTCAACTCGGAATAAGCATTAGCCACCTCTTTCCCGTTCACGAACAACTCGAAACGTTCCGTCAATCCCGGATCATTACGATGCATTTTAGTCAACGGGGACATCTCTACCGGATAGTCATAAATAAACGTCGGTTGGATATAATGCCCTTCGCACTTCTCCCCGAATATCTCGTCAATCAATTTTCCTTTCCCCATGGTTTCGTCTACCTTTAAACCGATAGACAAACAAAACTCACGTATCTCGTCCTCGCTCTTGCCGGTAATATCAAACCCGGTATATTCCATGATTGCCTCGGACATCTTCACCCGCTTGAAAGGTGGTTTGAAATCCACTTCATTCTCCCCGAAAACGGCTTTTGTAGTTCCGTTCACGGCAATAGCGGCAGCTTCAATCATGCGCTCCGTGGAATCCATCATCCATAAATAATCCTTATAAGGCACGTACACCTCCATACAAGTAAATTCCGGGTTATGTGTACGGTCCATACCTTCATTCCGGAAATTCCGCGAAAACTCGAACACGCCGTTAAATCCCCCCACGATCAGACGTTTCAAGTACAACTCGTTGGCGATTCTCAAATAAAACGGGATATCCAATGCATTATGATGCGTGATAAAAGGACGTGCTGAAGCACCGCCCGGTATCGCTTGTAACACGGGAGTTTCCACCTCCAGACATCCCATTTCCGTGTAGAACTGCCGGATAGCGTTGATCATCTTCGTCCGCTTGATAAAAACATCCTTCACCTGCGGGTTCACGATTAAATCCAAATAACGTTGACGATAACGCAATTCCGGATCGGTAAAAGCATCAAAAACCTTCCCGTCTTTCTCTTTCACGATCGGAAGCGGACGCAAGGACTTGGACAACATCACCAGCTCTTTCGCATGCACGGAAATCTCTCCCATATTCGTGCGGAACGCGAACCCTTTCACTCCAACGATATCCCCGATATCCATCAACTTTTTGAATACCGTGTTATACATCGTGCAAGCTTCATCCCGACTCACATCATCCCGACTCACGTAGACTTGAATCCTACCCTCGGCGTCTTGTAATTCAAAAAATGAAGCCTTACCCATGATGCGTCGACTCATCATTCGCCCGGCAATCACAACTTCCTGCAATTCCTCCGGTGATTTTTCAAATTTATCAAGAATCTCTTTAGAAAGGTGAGTTACTTTAAATTCCGGTGCCGGATAGGCATTAATTCCCAAATTCTTCAACTCGTTCAAAGAGTTCCGGCGAATAATTTCCTGTTCGCTTAATTCTGCAAGACTCATTCTTATATACTTTTAAGGGTTATATTTACTTTTGAACTGCAAAGATAATAATTAAAGTTTATAAAGTTCATAAGGTTCATAAAGTTTATAAGGTTTAAGACCCTGTCCGAAGGACGTCCGTTACTTTATGAACTTTATAAACCTTATAAACTTTATGAACTTTTCAAACTCTACCCGATTGAAATACAAACGCATAATCCCCCATCGCCACAACCTGTTAAAAAATATAATCGCTATTCTTTTGAAATCCCGAGGAAATTCCGCTTCTTTGTAAGTTGAATAGGAGAAAGTAAATAATGAAGAAAAGATGGGTTATCAATACCCCACCCGAGTGGGCAAAAATAGACGCATTATCCAAAGATCTTGACTGCAGTTACGTCATTGCAAACCTGTTACTTCAACGGGGTGTGAATACTGCAGAAGAGGCTCATGCTTTCTTCAACCCAACCCTTAACATGCTGCACGATCCATTCCTGATGAAGGATATGGATAAAGCGGTCACCCGATTGGAGAGAGCCATTGGCAACGAAGAAAAGATCATGATCTATGGCGATTACGACGTGGACGGGACAACAGCTGTAGCCTTACTTTACAAGTATCTCAAGAACAAATGCGAGAATCCGGAATATTACATCCCGGACCGTTACACGGAAGGATACGGGGTTTCCATTCGTGCCATTGATTACGCGGCAGAGAACGGCATATCACTGATGATCGTCACCGACTGCGGGGTTAAGGCTGTTGAAAAGGTACGTTATGCCAAATCAAAAGGCGTGGATGTTATCATCTGCGACCACCACACGCCGGGAGATGAACTTCCCGATGCCGTGGCAGTCCTCGATCCGCAACGAAAAGACTGTAATTACCCCTACCGCTGGCTAAGCGGTTGCGGTGTCAGTTTCAAACTAGCACAGGCATACAGCCTCAGACACAACCTCCCCATGTCCGACTTGTACAAGTTGCTCGATCTGGTTTGTGTCAGCATAGCTAGCGATATCGTGCCGATCACGGGAGAGAATCGTATTCTTGCTTATTTCGGACTGTTGCAATTGAACCAGAATCCCAGTCTTGGGCTGAAAACCATATTAAAATTCTCCGGTATTGACAAAGACCTAACCGTGAACGACATCGTGTTCCGCATAGGACCGAAAATCAATGCGGCAGGTCGGGTTGAATCGGGGAACAAATCCGTGGAACTGCTGATTGCCGATGACGAGAAAAAAGCGGCGGAAGTTGCAGGAAGCATCAATAACTTCAACGACCAACGCAAAAAACTCGACCACGACATCACCGAAGAAGCCCTCGAATACATCAACCAATCCCACTACGATCAAACCCAAAAAGCTACCGTACTTTACAACCCGAACTGGCACAAAGGTGTCATCGGTATCGTGGCTTCCCGGTTGACGGAATACTACTATCGCCCGACAGTCATCCTGACCGAATCAAACGGTCTGGCAACAGGCTCCGCCCGTTCCGTGGAAGGATTTGACTTGTACTACGCCATCTCGCAATGTAGCGAGTATCTGGAAAATTACGGCGGACACAAATACGCGGCAGGTTTGACGTTGAAACTGGAAAACATAGAGCCTTTCAAAGCCAAATTCCAAAAAATCGTGAGCGAAACCATCACCGAAGAGATGTTGACGCCTCAAATCAATATCGACGTGCAAATCAAACTGAACGATATCACGGCGGAACTCTACACGATGATTCAAAAATTCGCCCCGTTCGGTCCCAACAACACGATTCCGGTATTCATGACCGAAAACGTGACAAACTTCATCGGCTCGAAACAAGTGGGCAGAAACAATGAACACCTCAAGTTAGTGGTTGTTGACGACACCCGCTTATGCAACGACCGGAGCGGTATCGCCTTCGGCATGGGGGAAGATTTCTCCCGCATCAGCAAAGGTGAATACTTCGATATATGCTATACCCTGCAGGAAAATGAATTCATGGGCAGGAGTGACATACAAATGATGATCCGTGATATAAAATTCAAAGAAGAGGAGTAAACATGCAATCTTTATCGTCCAAATTACTGGAAAAAGCGGTAGAACAATTTGCTTCCCTCCCGGGAATAGGACGCAAAACCGCCTTACGCTACGTGCTGCACATGCTCCGGCAAAGTCCCGAGGAAGTGAAGCAATTCACGGATAGCATCACAGCCTTGAAAGAATCCATCCGGGAATGTCGTCAATGCCACAATATATCCGACGAAGACATTTGCGAAATCTGCTCCGATCCCAAACGGGATGCACAGACCATCTGTGTCGTGGAAAACATCAAGGACATCATGTCCCTCGAAGCCACCGGACAATATCGCGGACTCTACCACGTCCTCGGCGGCATCATCTCGCCCATGGACGGTATCGGTCCCTCCGATCTCAACATCACGAGCCTGCTGGAACGGGTAGCCAACACCCCCGTGAAAGAAATTATCTTTGCCCTCCGTGCCACCATCGAAGGCGACACCACGGGTTATTACATCTTCAAGAAACTACCCCGTAAAGACGAATTACTCGTCAGCACTCTCGCCAAAGGCATCGCCGTCGGCAATGACCTCGAATACACCGACGAACTCACCTTGGGGCGTTCCATCGTGAACCGGGTAAGATTTGAGCTGAACGGGTAAACTTCTATTGAAGGGGAATCATTTGTATTTACGGAATATCCCTAAAACGACACCTCAAGAATTATTTAAGTATAGTATCAAAATTAGAGTAGTTCAATAGTTTTATCTCTCCCACATTATTTTCTAACGTACCTGCATAAACAATAGCCTTTTCAACCACCGGTTCTTTTATCCAAGAATCAAACAGCCTTAATGTTTTTTCAAAGTCACGGTTATAAGTCATAGCAGATTTAATCTCGACACCGACAAATCCATCATTCCGCTTCATCAACAAATCCACCTCATTTTGATTACTATCCCTGTAAAAAAACAAATTACTCTCTTTTCCCTCATTATAACGTTTCTTGAGAGCTTCCATCACCACAAAATTCTCGAAAATAGCCCCGCGCATCTTATCCCGTGCCAACTGCTCTGCTGATTCGATACCCAATAGATAACAAGCAAGTCCCGTATCCATGAAATACAATTTAGGCGTTTTTGTCAGTCGTTTACGTGAATTTGCAAAATAAGGCGGTAATAACATCACGAGATAAGACGCTTGAAGCACAGACAGCCATGCCATAATCGTATTAACAGCAACCCCAACCTCATTAGATAGCTCGGAAGCATTAAACAATGAACCTATCCGCCCCGCACAAAGTCTTATAAAAGTATGAAATTGCATCATATCTTTTATCTGTAACAAATCCCGTACATCTTTGTCCAAATAAGTTTTTACATACGAAGGATACAAAAATTTAGGAACATTACTTCCCGAATATATCGCCGGATAAAAACCGTCAAATAGCAATTCATCCAATGACTTTTCTTTTGATAACTCTTTTATTTCAGAGCAAGACATCGGTAATAACTCAAACACGGCTGTACGCCCGGCTAGCGACTGCGATACCTTTCTAAGCATTGCAAATTGCGAACTGCCCGAAAGAATAAACCGACGTCGAGGGTTTTCATCCACCATTCCTTGAATATACGAAAGTAAATCGGGAGCATTATGTACCTCATCCAGTATCATACCGTCAGGATGCTGGTTCAAAAATGCGATAGGATCACGCAAGGCAAAATCCCTAACATCCAAATTTTCAAGTGAAAAATAGGGTAGATTTTCAAACAAGTTACATACAAGCGTTGTCTTCCCGGACTGACGCGGTCCCGTGATTGTAATTACAGGAAAATAAGCTACCGCTTCTCGAATAACCTCTGCTAACTCTCTGTTTATAAAATTCGTTCCAGTCATTTATGCAAATTTGAAGTTGTATTGCAAAATTACATAAATCATTCCGATAAACCAAATATAATCTCATTTATAGATAATTATAAATATCACAACATAAAAAAAGGCCAACTAATTTGCAATAAACCAGTTGGCCTTCAAAATTTATCTATAAAACTAATCGGTCACAACGACATCTTCTTCCTCTCCTTGCTCCCAATCCGCTTCCGAGACTCCCGGTCGAACAAAATCTTCCCGCTCGCCAATTTCCACGTCCTCCGAATTTCCCGTTTCCCAATCACCGGGGAACACCTCGAGCGTCACGTCGGTTTCCTTGACTTTAATCTTTTCGTCCGGCAATTCCTCCGTCTTCCCAGTTTCATCTTTCGTTTCCACCTTGTTCACGGTCGATTCGAGTTGCCCGTCACCGGAATCGCTCTCGTTCACCTCCACGTTCATGGAAACTTCCGTGTCCGGTTTGGTTTCCGCGACAACATTTATCACTTGAGCCAAAACCACCTCTTGTGAAGCATCCTTCGCGATGATATTACACTGGATATTATTATTCTCCCCGGCACTGCCACTACCGCTCTCGCTCACCACCGCGATATTCATCGTCGCCGAGTAATTCTTATTCTCGTCATCCGCCCGCGAAAAACTTCTTGCCGCCCCACCTTTCGTCATGGTCACGAACACCGTTCCGGGATTCTTCCACTCCGTGTCCCCGAAAGCAAGCGTTGTCCCCACATTGGGCACAAGCACTCCCGCCTCCGCGATTTTCCCGGAATTATCCGTCATCTGTACTTTAGTGGTCGAGAGCGTTCGTTTCACGGTAAGTTCCGCTTTGACCTCCTCCTCGCCTACCGTCAACGTACTTTTCGCGAAAAGCACATCTCCAAGCGGGGTAAAATTAGCGGCATTCTCCTTCCTCGTCAATTGAATCTTCATATCGGCAAGAGCCGTCCCCACCGTTTCCCCGGAAATATTCCCATCCTCCGGCACATTCCCCACGAATGCCACCGTGTAGCTTCCCTTCTCCAATTCAACGCTCTTGATGTCCGCCACAGAATTATATTTATAATTCTTCAACAACTTCCCCGCCTGATCAAACACGTACAAACGCACGTGCGAGATAATCCCTTTCAACCCGGCATCATCCAGACTGCCGATACCGCTCTTCAAGACAAATTCAACCTTCACGTTTCCCGTTCCCGGCGTTGGCTCCGGTTCTGGCTCCGGTTCAGGACTATCCCCTCCGCTACCGCCACAACCACAGAATCCCAACGACAGCGACAACACCATGAATATATAAATCAATTTTTTCATACTATACATTTTAATGGTTACTACTCGTACGCTTCATCACTTCATATTCGTGGAATCCCTCGGTATCTCCCCGGAATGAGAACGTCCTGTTACAGTAATCACTCTCTCCTCTCCACTTCTCCATGACCTCAAAATCACCAGTATCGTGCACGACGCTACACCATCCGGCATCTCAAGCACGCCCGTTAAAGTTCCATTTCCAGTTCCATAACTCGGTTCCATGTTCAACCATCCCTCTCCGTCAATAAGTTCTGAACGAACCTCCCATTCCGTGTTAGAAGACACATCCAGCACAAACATATCTCCCGCCATCAAAGAACACGAATCTTTAACACTCGTTTCGAGTCTTTCTTCTTGCGCCATTTCCTGTTCAATAGAGATATAAGCAGAATGCTGAGTCCCAACACGCACTTGAAGATGCCCGCTATATGACCACCCCGAAAACATAGCTTCCTTCACTATTACTTTCAATATCGCATTTCCACTCCCCGACAATACCCCTGTTCCGACAATACTATCATTTTGGAAAAATTCTCCCTGCTCCGGTATCACTGTTACAAAATCATTCATACTAGCATTCAACTGACAACTCCACTCTGAATTAGTCTTAATATCAACCGTGTACACTCCTCCCTCGACCGGAGCGTAAATCCGTTCCGGTGTTACTTCCAACCAAAGTCCATCAGGAGTAAATTCTTTTGATTCCGGAGCGTAAACAGACAGCATACCATCATTATACCGCCTCAACAATACAGAAGGCAACTTCCCTGTCAAATTAGGGTTACGCGGCATATCAAGATCATGCAAATTCACTAAACCGTCAAAAGAGTCCGGAATAGACGTGATACCGCAATCATACAACGTCAAATATTCCAACCAACTCATTCCACCCAACCAAGCCGGAAGTCCACCTTGTCCGAAAACAGGTGAATAAATCATCAAATCGTTCAATTTTAACTCCTTTATAGCCTCTATATCCACGGGTGTCATCTTGGCATTCCCAAATGTCAAATCCTCCAACACATTCCATTTACTTACCGAAGCCGGTACTTGAATACGGCTAAAACCATAAAGCCCTAATTCGTGCAGGTCACCGCCCGGCAAATCCCATATCCCATTCGGAAGCTCACAATTCGTTGCCCCTACAAGGCACAACGCCTTCAACTCCGTCAATTTATCAAAACTCATCTCTACCGATGAAACACTCGCCTGCGACAATGCCGGCAAATAATCATAATCATACTCTTCATTCTCCTCGTAATCGGGAACCGTAACAATCAACACTTGCAATCGCGTCAAATCCCCGATATGAGCCGGAATCCGTGTCAGCGTCTTACTCCTAACTTCCAAATATTTCAACCCGGCAGGCAATTCTGGAAGCGTGGTACTATTTACAGTAACCGCCAATTCTTCCAAATTAGGAATTTCTTTTATAAAAGCGGGAATTTCCGACAAAACGCCATAATCAGATTCCTCATCCGAGATATTGCAATATCTTAACGCAGTCAAATTCTTAAACGACGCTGGCATTACCCAAACAGACTGCATGTCCGCCGTTCTTGATACTGCCCTCGACATTGTTGTGGACGCAGTTTTAGCAAAACGGCTCCGGTCATAATCATAATCGTAATCATCCAAATTGGAATAACCGATCCCGACAACACGTCCCTCGGTGTTCAACTCGACTTCATACCACAGATTAATATTATTCCCGACCCAACTCGAGGGTAAATCGACACCAGCCTCTCTCATCGCATCCCGCAACTCCAGCAAAGCCGTTTTGTCATTCTCTGCCACCTCAAGCATCGCGGGCAAAGCGACATGCACGAGTCCCATCGTATCGAGCACCACATTTTTCACCGGAGCAGGTAAAGCATACAACCGGTTCATCTCCGAATCCAATATCTCAATATTCCGAATCGTGAAATTTCCACACTCTTGCCGCCCAAAAGAAGATATGACAAGAGTATCACCAAACACCTCAAGTTTTTGCATTTCATCATCTTTTCTTCCATTGATTCCAAATATTTTATTTTTTCCATCAATAAAACTGACAGTAACCTCTTGTATTTGCTCCAAATTCTCCAGTACGTTTCCCGTGGCTAATCTCACCACCCATCCATTGGCATACAATTTCTCATTCGCGATAATATCCTCGCTCATCGTTTCGCCCCATTCCTCTACACTCATCTCGATTTCCACGTCGAAAATATCACCCATAACATTCACTTTCACGTTAATAGAGTGAATCTTATTTGCCTCCACTTTATTCTTCAACTCTGCCACATATATTTTATCAACACCGTTCTCCACGATCACAAACTCCAAACGAGCTAAAGAATCAACACATGTCGGAAATACTATCGCCCGACCTTTCATTAATTCGCCTTCCTTATTCATCGGCACATTCAACCGTGCTTTCGTATCCTTGGGGGTTCCGTTAAAACTCACGGATTTCGGAGACCCCAACAAGGCCACACTCCGCAACTCGACACCACCTTTCAACCCGCTCACGTTTATATCCAAACGCCCTACTATACGACTCAATCGGGCTTCGCTAGACTTATCTTCCCCCACCGTGATTTCATCTGTACCAGAAAAAATACTACCGGGCATAACAACATCTCCGTTTGCATCCGTTTCCAAGGCAACCACCACATCATCCAAACTCGCTCCCTCTTTTAACCCGCTAATCTGGTTCTCGTCAATATTAGAAAGATAAGCAAACGTGTAAGCCCCCAACGGCAATTTCACGGGCTTCACGTCCGCTAAACCGGCAAACTCTTTTTGTTGATAAAAGACGCCACTCTCGTCAAAGATTAACAAATGTAACTTTTCAACCTCCTTGGTTAACTCCTCTACAGACAATTCAGAAGACCTGCTACTAAAAGTCAAAGCAATATCCTTCACCGGAACTTCACCTTCCAATTGCTCTTCCCGGCATCCCGTGAAAAACACAGCTGACAACAATACAAGAGTATATAATATTTTTTTCATTTCTTCCGCATTTAAATTACAACTCCAAAACCTTTTCCTCGCAAATTACCGAGTTCACAACATCTATCGACCGACCATGCGGCGCCGCCTTAGTCAAGGTCAAATTCAATTCCAACTTCTTATTCCGTTGTATACTGTTTTTCGCTTCAAAATCGAAACAATACTCATTCCAATATTCGTCATAAACAACGACTTCTCCGAATACTGCTCCTTTCGAAGGAAAGAGATAAATATCTTCACCAACCTCAAATTCCTCCCATGAATGCGACATTAACGGTATAAAAGTATAGTCACCTAATAAAATTTGTTCCGAATCATAGCAAGAAGCATCCAATCTCACACGTATATTGTTAAACTCCGACTGATTGACTACATTCACTTTCAAGCCGCCAACCAAACGATTCATTTCTACAAACATCATCTCACTTGCACCGTCTGCCTTAATCACACCTCCCAAAAGCTCGGGAAGCCTACGACCGCTCCACCATCCAAATTCAAACACGTTCTGTTCACGATCACGAATAGAAAAATGACTTCCATCATCTTCCCTTCCGTTTCCTAACACGAAAAACGTGTGTTCGCCCGGTTGTAAATCTTGATAAACAATCTTTTCTCCTGCCGCAAAATACTTCACTTCAAAATGAACTCCCGCAGGCAATCCCGTAAGTTTATACACAGAAGCAGGCATTCCTGTGATAATCATACTATCAACAGATCGCACTCCCAATTCCAAGCGACTCCCGGTAACTTCCGGTTGCCCTTTTTCATTTTCTCGGGAACAAGCCCCTAGAAAAAATAAACACAAAATTGCAACTAGAACTTTTCTCATAATTTTACGATTAAATTAAAACTTGTAATTTCATTTATTTTTCAATCACACAATATTACACTCTAACAATCAAACGATTACCCCCAAACACACGCTCAAAAAAGGATCGTTTATTGATAATTCGGCTCGCAACGCACGACGATCATCAACAAATTCACAACTATTTGATTGTGAATTTCGAAAATAAAATAGCTATCATTTACTAATAATGAAAAAAGTCTTATATTTGTACATTATTAAACGATCGTTATTTGATTTCAATAAATAACGCAATAGTAGTATCCGAGTCCATGAAATTTTTCCGGATATACCCGTACATGTCCGTGATAATATCCTTTGCCCCCTCCTCTTCCCGGAAAAAACTTAAGCATGCACGCACAAATCCTTGTAATAAGTATTGAACCAATATCCAAACATTTATATTACATTTGTGATATGATATAATACAAATAACCATGGAAATATCTAAAACTCATCATGAAGACCTAAGCCAATCTATGCTCCCGTTTATCATACGAGAATTGGTTGGTATGGTCATGAAAAAAAAATCATTGCCTTTGGATGATGCATTGTACTATATATACACGAGCAATTTATATAAATCTTTATTGGATGAAAATACAAAACTATGGTATTCAAGCACACTATTGCTATATGAAACATTAGAAAAAGAGAAATCAGAAGAAAAACGCCACCGGAACAATGATGAAAAGACGCTTCTTTTCAAAGTATTCTGTTTAGAGAATTACAAAAATTCAAAAAAACTATCCCCGGAAGAAACATTATTATTATTTTCCAAATATCATGTTTTTGATTTCTTGGAAGAAACATTTGAAATGCTTCACACGCAGGATAACGAATACATATTAGATACCATAACAACATATATCCACAAAAAGAAATGAAATTATATCATGGCTCAACCGTTGTCGTGAAACATCCTAATATACAAAGAGGACGAAAAGCGACTGACTTCGGGAAAGGTTTCTATACAACAACCAATTTTGAACAAGCAAAAAAATGGGCTTTACTCAAAAAGAACCGAGAGCAAAGCGATAAAGCAATAGTTTCTATTTACGAAGTTCCGGATAATATCCTTGATAGTGATTACTCCGTCCTCCGATTCTCGGGAGCCACAAAAGAATGGCTAAAATTTGTTGTAAATAACCGCAGAGGAAAAAACACCCAAAAATATGATTTGGCCATGGGCCCCGTTGCAAACGACCAACTATACGCGACCATCCGTCTATACGAACAAAGTGTTATTACAGCTGATGCGGCAATAGAAATGCTAAAAACACACAAACTATTCAATCAACTTTCATTCCATACAACTGAAGTTGCTTCATTACTAAAATTTGTAGAATCAATCGAAGTTTAAAATCATGAAATAAAGCTACCCCTTTCCTACCCTTTTCCTAAAATTTTGAGCGAGTTTCGGGCGGGATTCAAGTGACTATTAGGCGGCATCGCCCACTCTTCGCCTGATGTTCGCCCACACTTAGCCCACGTTTTAACGAAATATAAAGAAATTTAGAACTCACGCGTGGCACATCCTCCGAATCAATAATATCGCTCTCGAAAACCGATCTTAGCCCTACGCGGGAGTATCACGGGCGGGTATCCCCTAATTTGAAGGAGAAAGGCAATAGCTGACTCGCCTTCACCAGCAAGGTACTCGTGCGCCCGATAAGGATTACGTCAAAATCAGCATGATAGCGCCCGACAATCTCGGACATCACCTGCCGGCAAGCCCCGCAAGGCGTGACATACTCGTCGACCTCGACACCCTTGTCCCGTGCCGCGACGGCTATGGCTTTCACCCCGGCTTCCGGGTAAGCGGAACAGGCATAAAACAAGGCGGTGCGCTCCGCGCAGAGCCCCGAGGGGTAAGCCGCATTCTCCTGATTCGTACCACGGATTACCTCCCCGTTATTCATCAAAACGGCTGCCCCGACAGCAAAACCGGAATACACGCAATAAGCATTTTCCGTGATTTCCAAGGCGGCACGACACAATTCCTCGTACCCTTCCGGGTAAGATTCCCGGCACAAGATGTAATCTATCTTTAATTCCGCTTTCTCCATTCTAATTTTTTTCGTAATTTTACCGCCAATATAAAACTTTATCACGAATCATGAGCAAGATTTACGCTATTTTATTTCTTACTTTTATATGTGTCAACATATGTGGTGCAACGAACGACAGTAGAAAAGCATTCATCAAAAAATACAAATCCATCGCCATTCAGGAAATGGATCGCACGGGAATACCTGCCAGTATCAAGCTGGCGCAAGGGATACTGGAGTCCGGTTGCGGCAAATCCCAACTGGCGGTAAACGCGAACAATCATTTCGGTATCAAATGCCACAACTGGAACGGGGCAAGTTTTATCATGGACGACGACAGCCGGAACGAGTGTTTCCGCAAATACCGGAATCCCGAGGAATCGTGGGTAGACCATAGCGAATTTCTGACCTCCCGCTCCCGGTATGCCCCATTGTTCAAACTTTCCAAGACGGATTACAAGGGTTGGGCGAAAGGACTGAAAAAGGCAGGATACGCCACGGCTCCCGATTACGCGCAGAAATTAATCAAGATCATAGAAGAAGAAGAGCTGTATCAATTCGACAAACCCGGGAAAAGGCATCGTCAAAACCCGGGCGAACTGAATTATAAACTCGGGGACACGAAGAACTACCAAAGCCGGGTAGTCTACATCAACAATATCCCTTGCATCAAGGTGCAGGAGGGCGACACGTTTGAAGGCATCTCCCAGTATTTCGGAATTCCCTTGAAACGTCTTCTGGCTTACAACGACAAAAACGAACTCTCCACGCGTAACGGTATGCACATCTTCTTGAAAAAGAAGAAAAACAAAGCTCCCAAAGGTTACACCTTCCACAAGTGCAAACCGGGTGACACGATGTACATGATTTCACAAATATACGGTATCAAACTGGCGAAATTATTACAATACAATTACATGGAGAACGGGGACAAGCCGCAACCCGGAGAAATGATCTCCTTGAGAGGGGCAGCACAACTATATTGAAAGGAGTCGTGAATAATGGAAAATACAAACGAATCATTCTTTAAACCAAACACGTTATTCGGCGGACTCATCGGCGGCAGTTTCATCATTGCCTCTTTGCTCTTCGCCTACGCGGGCAAAGGAGTAGTGGCGAACCCGCAATTCAATAATATTATCATGATGCTGACCATTTTCGGGGTTTTCATCGGGATAAAAAAATACAGGGATGACCACTTGGCGGGAATCATATCCTACGGGAAAGCCCTTTCCACCGGCATATATATCCTTGCCGTCGCGGCAGTTTGTTACGCCGTTTACACGTTTATTCTTTACTCTTCGGACACGGAATTGCTAGCTACCTATAAAAAGGTCATGCTCACGATGATGAGCGAAGTGTACAAAAACATGAATTTACAGGAATTATTCAACACGAGTTTGAGCGACCTGTTCTTTTCTCCCGTCGTGATCGCTTTTGGAGAATTATTCAATAGAATACTGGTAGGGGCTGCATTCACTCTCTTTATAGCCGGACTGGTGAAAAGAAAGACGCCCCCGTTTAACCCTCAACAATTTTAGTCATGGATATATCTGTTGTTGTCCCGTTATATAATGAAGAAGAATCGCTCCCGGAACTCGCCGCATGGATCGAACGGGTGATGGAAGCCAACCATTTTACTTACGAAATCATTCTGGTTGATGACGGTAGCAATGACTCTTCTTGGAAAGTGATAGAAGAGTTATCCGCGAAAGACAATCGCGTACGGGGAATCAAATTCCGCCGCAATTACGGGAAATCCGCCGCCTTACACTGCGGATTCGAGGACGCGCAAGGCGAAGTAGTGATCACTATGGACGCGGATTTACAGGACAGCCCGGACGAGATACCGGAACTCTACCAGATGATCACGGAAGAAGATTATGACCTCGTGTCCGGCTGGAAACAGAAAAGACACGATCCAATCACGAAAACAGTCCCCACGAAACTCTTCAACGCCACTGCCCGACGCTTCTCGGGTATCAAACTGCACGACTTCAATTGCGGGCTGAAAGCCTATAAATGTGCCGTGGTGAAAAACATCGAAGTGTACGGGGAAATGCATCGCTATATTCCCATACTGGCAAAACAAGCCGGATTTACCCGCATCGGTGAAAAGGTGGTACACCACCAAGCACGCAAGTACGGCGTTACCAAGTTCGGGTTAAACCGCTTTATAAACGGTTTCCTAGACCTGCTCACGGTAACCTTTATCACGCGTTTCGCCAAGAAACCCATGCACTTGTTCGGGGCGCTGGGCACACTGCTGTTCATCATCGGTTTCTGTGCCGCCGGGTGGATCGGTATCGAAAAACTCATGGCGCTTTCCAACGGACTCCGGGCACCGCTGGTCGCGAACAACCCGTATTTCTATATCGCACTGACTTGCATGATTATAGGTAGCCAGCTCTTCCTAGCCGGATTTTTGGCAGAACTGGTGTCCCGAAGTGCCAGCGACAGAAATGTGTACAGAATTGAGAAAAAAATTTAAAGATTTTCCATATTTTATTTTACCTTTGGGCGTTTGTGTGCAAGATCAACTTTTTTAAATAAATAATTATGGTAGAAAAAATTCAACAAACCCTTAGAGATTCAGCAGCCATGCGCTGGACGGTTCTCTTACTCCTAGCTTTTGCCATGTTCTGTTCTTATATCTTTATGGACATTCTATCGCCCATTAAAGATTTAATGCAGTCCACCCGAGGTTGGGACTCCACTGCATTCGGAACAATGCAAGGATCGGAAACATTTTTGAATGTCTTTATCTTCTTCCTCATTTTCGCGGGAATCATCCTTGACAAAATGGGAGTTCGCTTCACGGCAATCCTTTCCGGGGTCGTGATGCTGGTCGGTGCCACCATTAACTGGTATGCCGTGACCGAAAGTTTTCAAGGTAGCGGATTAGACACTTGGTTTACCAACAACTTGAATTACATCCCCGGTTTTGACGAATTGGGTATCTCTCCTTTCTATAAAGGAATGCCCGCGTCAGCAAAATTCGCGGCGGTAGGCTTCATGATCTTCGGGTGTGGTGTTGAAATGGCAGGTATCACGGTTTCTCGCGGAATCGTGAAATGGTTTAAAGGTCGCGAGATGGCTTTGGCCATGGGGTCCGAAATGGCTCTAGCCCGCTTGGGAGTAGCTTCCTGCATGATCTTCTCTCCGGTATTCGCCAAACTGGGCGGCAATATTGACGTTTCCCGTTCAGTAGCTTTCGGGGTTATCTTGCTGCTCGTGGCGCTTATCATGTTTATTGTCTATTTCTTCATGGACAAGAAACTTGATGCACAAACCGGAGAAGCGGAAGAGAAAGACGATCCATTCAAGATCAGCGACTTGGGCAAAATTATGTCGAGCATGGGATTCTGGTTGGTAGCCTTGCTTTGCGTACTCTACTACTCGGCAATCTTCCCCTTCCAGAAATATGCCGTGAATATGTTGCAATGTAACTTATCGTTCACTAGCGTGGATCCCAATTCATTCTGGGCAACGAACACAGTTACCGTTATCCAATATTGTATCATGCTTGTTGTAGCTGCTGCCGCTTTTGCCAGCAACTTCTCGAAAACGAAAGGCATGAAGTACGGGTTACTGGCGTTGGCAATCGTGTCATTGATTATATTCTGTTACATGGGTTACATGCGTCAGAGCGCAGAAACCATTTTTGCCGTATTCCCGTTGTTGGCAGTGGGTATTACGCCTATCTTGGGTAATTACGTGGATCACAAAGGTAAAGCAGCATCCATGCTTGTCATCGGTTCCATCCTGCTTATCATTTGCCACCTCACTTTTGCCTTCATTTTACCCATGTTCCAAGGAAATGCCATCGGAGGTGTCGTCGTTGCCTATGTCACGATCCTCGTCCTCGGCGCCAGCTTCTCTTTGGTACCCGCTTCACTGTGGCCTAGCGTACCGAAATTGGTGGACTCCAAAATTATCGGTAGTGCCTACGCTTTGATTTTCTGGGTTCAGAATATCGGGTTGTGGTTGTTCCCCCTACTCATCGGTAAGGTATTGGATAAAACTAACCCTCAACTGGTAGCCGATTTGAAAAGCGGAATCATTACCCCCGAAGAAGCCGCCATTTCTTACAACTACACCGCTCCGCTGGTGATGTTGGCTTGCTTGGGTGGAGCCGCCCTGATTTTGGGATTCATACTAAAAGCAGTAGACAAGAAGAAAGGTCTTGGCTTGGAATTACCGAATATCCAGAAGTAAACGAATTATTCTAAATCATATATAAAGCCTTCGTCATGCGACGAAGGCTTTTTTAATACAAGATCAAAACATGGATACACACTCAAAAATGCTTTCTGTAGAAAGCATTTTTAATGGAAAAATGTTGTCTACAGAAAGCATTTTTAATATCTTTGCCGTAAAAGATAAAAATCATGGAATCTCTATTTGAACGATTTTACCAAAAATTACAATATACAGATACTTCCTTTACCCGTGGACTGATAGAGCAAATTCACTGGGAAGCACGACTTATCGGCATTCGCGGTGCCAGAGGAGTCGGAAAAACAACACTACTATTACAACACATTAAATTACATCTTCCCCTTGACAATTCCACACTATATGTCAGTTTGGATAATATTTGGTTCTCTAACCACCTTTTGTACGATCTTGCCGATAGTTTCACGAAAAAAGGGGGAAAATATCTATTCTTGGATGAAGTCCATAAATACCCGAATTGGTCTCAAGAACTTAAAAATATTTATGACGATTTCCCCACTTTATATATCATTTTCACGGGTTCCTCTTTACTGGAAATATTAAATGCAAGGGCAGACTTAAGCAGGCGTGCTATCGTCTATGAAATGCAGGGATTATCATTCCGCGAGTATCTGAATTTTTATCAAAAAACAAAATTCCCGATTCTATCGTTGGGGGACATTTTAAATAAACACGTGTCTCTAGCGGCTGAAATAACCGATAAAATAAAACCTTTACAATATTTCCCCGACTATTTAAAAAACGGATATTACCCGTTTTACCAAGAACTCCCTCCTCTATATTATCAACGTATAGAAGAGATTATCAACATGACATTAGAGATAGAACTTCCCCTGTTGCGGGGAGTCGAAATATCGTACGTTCCAAAGATCAAACAATTGCTAAAAATTATCGCCGATGCCGTACCCTTCTCCCCGAATATCGCCAAACTAAGCGAAAGAATAGGTATCAGCAGGAATGCCCTGATCACCTATTTAAACTATTTACAAGAAGTACATATCACGAACAACTTGACGAGAGCGACAAACGGAATCGGTATTTTACAAAAACCGGAAAAGATATATCTGGACAACACGAATCTGATGTTCACTTTATCTTCTACTCAACCCAACATAGGGAATATCAGGGAAACATTTTTCCTGAACCAACTCGCTTACTTGTTTCCAGTGAGTTCATCACAAGAAAGTGATTTCTTTGTTGATAATAAATACACGTTTGAAATCGGGGGAAAGAATAAAACGAAAAAACAAATCTCATCATTAACAGAGGCTTATATTGCTGCTGATGAAATTGAATTCGGACACGATATCAAAATCCCGTTATGGCTATTCGGATTCTTATACTAAATACAAAATAAATATCATGGAAAACAGAATAACAAAACTTTTCAATATAAAATACCCGATCATTCAAGGGGGTATGGTATGGTGCAGCGGTTGGCGATTGGCTTCAGCTGTAAGTAATCACGGTGGGTTGGGACTATTGGGCGCAGGTTCGATGCACCCGGAAACTCTAGTGGAACATATTCACAAAATGAAGCAGGCGACCGATAAGCCGTGGGGGATCAACGTGCCCCTGCTTTATCCGGAAATCGACCGGCTTATAGAGATCATTATCAACGAAGGGGTAAAAATTGTATTCACCTCTGCCGGAAGCCCGAAAAAATGGACACCCTTGTTAAAATCACACGGGATCACGGTGGTACACGTGATCAGTAGTGCCGTATTCGCCAAAAAATGCGAGGAAGCAGGCGTGGATGCCGTGGTTGCCGAAGGATTCGAGGCGGGAGGACACAACGGACGGGAAGAAACGACGACACTGACTTTAATCCCGAACGTGGTGGAAGCCACCACCCTTCCCGTGATCGCCGCCGGGGGAATTGCCTCGGGTAAATCCATGGCAGCAGTCATGGCACTTGGTGCCGAAGGCGTACAAATCGGGACTCTTTTTGCCGTGGCGACAGAATCATCCGCACACCCGGCATTCAAACAACGGGTACTGAACACTGATGAGGGCGGAACGATGCTAGCGTTAAAGAAACTTGCCCCTACCCGCTTGATTAAAAACGAGTTTTTCGAGCAAGTAAAAGCGCTCGAGGATGCCGGTGCTGACGCCGCGCAATTAACCCAATTGCTAGGGAAAGGCAGAGCAAAAAAAGGTATATTCGAGGGCGATATGGTGGAAGGCGAACTAGAAATCGGCCAAATCGCATCCATGCTTCATAAAGAACAAAACGTGGCGGAAACGATGCAAAACCTGATAACCGACTTCAACGACACGATGAAGAGATTCGAAAATATAAAAATGTAAAAATGATAAAATACACCCGACACGTACTGGATAACGGCTTAACCGTTATTTGCAACACGGACACAAGTACCCCTTTTGTTTCCGTGAATATTCTTTATAAAGTAGGGGCAAAAAATGAAGATCCCAACCGTACCGGGTTCGCGCACTTGTTCGAACATCTGATGTTCGGGGGCTCAAAACATATCCCGGACTATGACACTCACGTGCAGAAAGCCGGGGGAGAGAACAACGCGTTCACGAATAACGATTACACGAATTACTATATCACGATTCCCGCGTCCAATATCGAAACAGCCTTGTGGCTCGAATCCGACCGGATGTTGGCTCTCGACTTCTCGCAGAAATCACTTGACGTGCAAAGAAATGTCGTGACCGAAGAATTTAAACAACGCTATTTCAACAATCCCTACGGGGATATCTGGTTAAAACTACGCCCGCTGGCATACAAAGTGCACCCGTACCAATGGCCCACTATCGGGAAGAACATAGACCATATTACCGGAGCCACGTTGGAAGAGGTGAAGGATTTTTTCCATCGTTTCTACGCACCTGACAACGCGATACTCAGTATCAGCGGTAATATCACGGACACGAAAGCGTTGGAACTGGTGAAGAAATGGTTCGGGGATATCGCCCCTGCCCGTTACACGAGGCAAGCCATACCCGTTGAACCGCGACAAACCGAGGAACGTCGCTTGGTTTGCGAACATAACAAGGTACCCGCTGACGCGATTTACAAGGTTTATCACATGGGAGATCGCCGCTCGGACAACTTCTACGCCTGCGACATCATCTCGGATATTTTATCCAACGGACAATCCTCCCGCCTGTATATCAATTTAATCAAAAACGGAAAATTATTCTCGGAAATCGACGCTTATATCACCGGGGATATGGACCCCGGGTTATTCGTCTTCTCGGGAAAACTATCCGAAGGCGTGGCAATCGAAGAAGCCGAAGCCGCCATACAAAACGAGATTGACCACTTTATCGAAGACCCGATCACTGAACGGGAATTACAAAAAGTAATCAACAAAACGGATGCCCGCATCTCATACAGCGAAATAAACTACCAGAATAAATCGGCAAACCTCGCCTTCTTCGATTATCTGGGAGATATCGAACTTATCAATTCCGAGAGCGAGAGATACGCCCGAGTATCCCTCGACACGCTGAAGCAGACTGCCGGGGAATTATTCTCCCCGAACAATTGCTCCACGTTATGGTATCTCAAAGAAAAATAATATACTCATGAACAGAAATATAGAACCGCCTATTACCGAAATATCCCGCCCGACCTTGTGGGGACACCAACAAATCACACTTCCCAACGGACTGGAAATCGTGTACCTGCACGACCCGAATCAGGAAGTGTTCAAACTTGACATGGTAGTACCCGCCGGGAGTTACAATCAACCGCAACCCGTCGTGGCGTCCTCCATGCTCAACATGCTCAACGAGGGCACCCGAAAGCATACAGCCGACGAAATTGCCGAACTTTTCGATTACCACGGGGCTTACGTGGATTTCAACTGCGGGGTACACAAGTCGGAAATAAGCAT
The DNA here is from genome assembly GCF_022132345.1 of Butyricimonas sp. DFI.6.44. NCBI lineage: Bacteria > Pseudomonadati > Bacteroidota > Bacteroidia > Bacteroidales > Odoribacteraceae > Butyricimonas > Butyricimonas sp. DFI.6.44. The sequence continues at coordinate 75,738 of NZ_JAKNJD010000017.1, forward strand.
GATCTCCTTGAATAAATACGCCAACGAAACGATCCGAATGGTGGCGGAAATGATACTCGAAAGCGTCTTCCCGCAAAAAGAACTGGAGATTTACATACGCAACAGGAAGCAGCAACATCTGGTAAGTATAGAGAAGACCGCTTATCTGGCACGCATGGAATTTATTTATCGCCTTTACGGGGATACGCATCCTTACGCCAATCGCTTCACGCTGGAAGACTTTGACCGGGTAACACCGGAGATATTGATGAATTTCTATAAAGAACGTATGCAAGCCTCCCGGTGCCGGATCATGCTTTGCGGTAATATCAACGAAGGCGTCCTCCGGGAAGTCAGTGAAGCCTTCGCTCCCATGGGTAATTTGCCCTTGCCCGAAACTGAACAATTTGCCATGCATCCTTACGCACCGGGCAGGTACCACGTGTCAAAGCCCGACGCCGTGCAAACGAGTATCCGTATTGGTAAATCGGGCGTGTCCTTGCTTGACGAGGAATACACGGACTTTCAGATTCTCAATATGATACTCGGCGGTTATTTCGGCTCCCGGCTGATGTCGAATATCCGGGAAGAGAAGGGCTATACTTACGGTATCGGTTCCTATAACGTCAATTTGCCTCTGGCAGCTTACTGGATGATCGCCACGGACGTCAATGCAGACCAAGCCGAGGCGACTATTGACGAATGTATGAAAGAAATCCGACGCCTGCAAACCGAACCCGTGCCGGAAGAGGAATTACACCTCGTGAAGAGCTATTTTAACGGGGAACTGTTGCGGGAACTCGACGGCGTATTCGCCCAATCGGATGCCTTGAAACATAAACTCAATTACGGGACAGACAACTCGTTCTATTTCCGGATTATCGACCGCATCCGCACCTGCACAGCAGAAGACATCACGCGTATGGCAAACAAATACCTCCGACCGGAAGAGATGTATATTATCACGGCGGGGAGATAAAAATAGGATATGGTAAGAGGTTGAGCAAAAATAATTTTTAAACTCCCTCCCCCCCTTCGGGGTATTGAGCTATCGCTCGAACCGGCTCTCACTCGGTAACGTGGAAACAAGTTTCCCCGCTACTCTCGCTTACTCGCCAACTCTCCCTCTATAAACAGAGGGAGAGCTGGATTACTCACTATCTTTGGTAAAAGTCACCAACTCCTCCTCTGTTTATAGAGGAGGTGGCTGCGAAGCAGACGGAGGAGTTTTTAAAAGAAAATTACTTTTGCCCCCTCAACACTCTCTCTATTTATTACATCCTATTGTAACCGGAAATTAATCGGCATTGAGTACGAAACTCTAACAGGTTCTCCTCTTTGTGTTCCCGGCTTCCATTTAGGCATAGCCTTCACAACTCTCATAGCTTCAGCATCCAACAAAGGATGAACCGGACGTAAAGCTTTTACCTCCGAAATAGTTCCATCCTTTTCAATCACGAATTGGACAATCACTCTTCCTTGAATTTTCTGTTTTTGAGCCTCAACAGGATATTTCACATTTTTCCCAAGATATTCATTTATATTTCCCGGAAACTCTGGCATATCCTCCACGGTTACAAAAATGTCTTTGCTTACTCCTGTTGTATCATAAGAAGAAACAACAATAACCTCTTCCATAGAAACGAGATCATTCTCCATTTTTACAACCAATCTTTTTTCATCATTCACTTTACGAAGTTGCCCCTTCTTCCCGACATAGGAGAAAAACAATTCCGCACCGGGTTTTACGGTGATTGTAAACTCTCCCTTTTCATTTGTGAAAGTTCCAATATTCGTTTCTCGAATGACAAGAATTACATTCTTCAATGGTTTATTATCGGCATCCATCACAATTCCTTTTGCCACAATAGAATCTTTCCCAACCACGCTTGCGTACTCTCCGTTCTGTTGCACAATTGCCTGAACGTTGCTGGACAAGATCAACAGTCCCACTACCGGAAACAGCAAGGCATACTTGACCAGTCCCATTTTTGATGTTCTTTTTTATTCATCATCATAATACGTTTTTTTAAAGGTGTCACGTTGAATTTATTAACTATTTGAGCTGCAGCCGAAGTACAAGTAAGGCGAAGAAGATGATACTGGTAGGCTTTCCGGTCAAAACCGGAAGTCACAACCTGTTTATCCGCCAAAAATTCCAGATTACGTCGAATCTCCCGTTTCAATAACCACATGGCAGGATTAATCCAGAATAATGCACACAACAATTCGGAAATCATCACGTCAACAGAATGACATTGATCGACATGTGTTTTCTCGTGTGTCAGAATCTCCTGTAAATCATGGGATTCATACAGGGAGGGATTAATGAATATCCACTTGAAAAAAGAGAATGGCGTAACATGAGCCGGTAAAGCTATAACGGGAGTGGAATGACAGAGCACGCGTTCCCCTTTACCCATCAACCGGAATATAGAAAATATTTGTAATAAAATACGAATCAACAAAACGCTCGCCACCAAGCCATAACACAACCCCACGATACCCGTTACGGTAAATCGCGTTACCGCCTCATCCGGTCTCACCGTTATTTCCGGTAAGAAAACAGTCGTGTATTGAGAAACAGTTTCTTGAATGACCGCCCTCTGTTCTTCCCCGAAAGTAAAAGGAATCAACGGGTAACACAAGGACAAAACAAGAATCGTCAACAAGCAAACCCGACGGCTCGTGAAAAAGGTATCCCGACTAAACAATAGTCTATAAAAAAGATAAAACACGATAAACGCTATATTTATCTTCATCAGATAGATGAATGTTTCACTCGTGAACATGGCTTTTATTTTTATTGTTTCTCGATCAATTTGATAATCTCTTGCAGGTCTTCTGCCGAGATTTTCTGTTCTTTAGCGAAAAAGGTCACCATCTCTTTGTAAGAATTCTCGAAATAATTTCTCACGACTCCCGACATGAACTTTGTCTTGTACTCGTTTTCATCCACGAGCGGTATATACTCGTAAATATTCCCGTGCTTCTTACTTGTCAGAAATCCCTTTTTCTCCAAATTCTTCACGATTGACGCCACCGTCGTATAAGGAGGCTTCGGTTCTTCCATCTGATTTAGAAAATCTTTTATGACTCCGTTTTTCACCTGCCAGATGATCAGCATCACTTCTTCTTCCTGATATGTCAATTTTTCCATACGTCTTTCTTTTACGATTCTTTCGCAAATCTACGAATATTTCGTAACACTACAAACTTTTCGTAAAAAAAAATCACATATTATTTTTCACAAAACCATTTTTCTCCCTTTCCGTATACCTCCTAAAACGGGAAACATGAAAAGACTATTATTTATTACCGGACTATTACTCGCTATTATAATCATTCCGGTCAAAGCGCAAAGCAAAAAAGAAATTCGATTTGAGAAAGAGTTTCAGAAAACACTGGCACTTGTCAACAGTGATAAATTTATCGTGAAATTCTATATTGCCACGCCCACGGTGGAAACCCTTTTCACTCCTCCCGGAGCTGGAAATAATATTGATATTGAGCCCAAGAACAGTTACTTGTGGGTAAAAGATTCCCTCGTGGGAGTAAAAATCCCTTATTTCGGTAGCGGAGCCGTGAAATCCGGTTCACAACTGGACTCCATTTCATTCCAAAACATCCTGTTCAGCCGGACGGTGAAAGTCTATTGGGAAGGCAAGAAAAAAGCGATAGCGTACCAGCTTACCGTTATGTCCGGCGGGAACGTTTACTACTTGAACATGCACGTTCAATACGACGGAACCTGCTATCTCTATCTCAGCGACCGAAGACGCTCCCCGATCAGCTATGTCGGTCAGATAGTAAAAAGGGACTGACGAATACTACCACCTATTCGTACAGTCCCCGGCCACGCTCTCAATTCACACCGAGCATCTGATTTATCGTAAACAACATGGCTTGATAATGAGCCTTATCAGCCGGATTTGTCGTTACTATCCTTCGTTCCAGCAAAGATTTGATCTTCAATGCCGAGTCATAATAATACGTCGTTGATTCATCTATCGCATCACATGTCACGGGACTTTGCCACCCGTACCCGTAGCCAAAGCCGGACAGTCGCATTTGTTCTGCCATATAAGCCTTTCCTTCCCGTGCTTCCAATTCCGTCAACTCTTTGGAGTAACGTGCGATCGTTCCCGTTTCATCCAAACCGTAAAGACATATTTCCTGTATCGAGGGAGCATAAGCGACCTCTGCCGAGATTGCGGTCAACCCGATCTTGTTACCCCCGATAAAGGTCAAGGATTTTCCCATCATATTCACCATCGCTTTCTGCATCACCTTATCGCCGTGCGACAACTTCCGATTTCTGATAGCGGCATCCCATACTCCAACATACAAGTCATTAAAAAATTCCGCCATCGTGTAAGGATTCTTTTCCTCCAAATAAGAAGACAACGTCACGTTCATATAAATCTTCGTCAACAAATCGGCGACAGCACTATTCAACGTTGCCGACGCTTTCGAGTGTAACCCGAACTTAGAGCATACCTCCCGGTTATCCAGCCACTCGTTATTTTGCAGTTGCCCGATCACCCAAGCTACCGCGGCTTTTTGTTTGGCTTTAGGTACCGGAGTATAACGCTTGGCAGCTGTCCCGTCTTTCGCATCGTTCAAATAAATACCACCGATACAATACGCCGCATTCTGTAGATAACGGCTATACTGGCTCACGATCTGACCATACAAAACCTGACGATACTCCGCCGTTTCATCATCTTGAATCCATTTGTTGAGATTCGACAAGATATATTTCAGATTCTTGATACCGTATTCTCCGGCTTTTATAGGATCATCCCCCAAGTCTTCCTCCAAGGCACTCGGATCATAGCGACTGGCAAGCTGCTGTTTACCGAAACGATACATAGGATCGCCCGCTTTGGCATCAATCCACGATTCCAATACCCGGGTTTCCTCCTTCAAGGAAGTGCTTTCCGGAAAATAAGAATACAACCATTTGATCACAAATTCATCATAAACACCCAAGTCCGGGGGAGTCAAACGCACGCCTTTATCACCGGGTTGAGCCACGTAATTAAACCGGGCATAGTCCATGATAGAAGGTGTCGTACCGTATTCGCGGGTAAACTTAGCCGAACGTAGCGAGTCCACGGGGAATGCACTCGACGCCGCCATATTATGCATCAAACCGAGGCAATGTCCCATTTCGTGTGAAACCACGTAAGCCAATGCTTCTTTCAACACGTCGTCCGGCAATCTCTTACCTCGCACTCGCGGGTCTACCTGTGCCGTCTGGATAAAGCGCCAACTCGTCAACATCTTCACGACATCGTTATACACTAGAATAGACGCGTTCAATATTTCTCCCGTGACCGGATCAACCCACGAGGGCCCCATAGCGTTCTGCACGGCGGAAGGCACGTAGCGTATACAAGAATATTTCAAATTATCCGGGTCGAAATCCGGATTGTCCGTCGGGAAATCCTTCACTTGCACCACGTTCTTAAAACCAATTTTCTCGAAAGCCTTGTTCCATCTCATCAAACCCATACGTAAAGGTTCTTTCCACAACTCGGGAAAAAGCGGGTCCATGTAGAACACGATCGGTTTCACGGGTTCCACCGTTTCTCCCCGCTTGAATGCCTCCACATCTTTAGGCTCCAAGCGCCAACGATTGGCTAAAGTATAATACTGCAACTGATCGCCCTCGTTGGAAATCTGTTGTTTGAAAGTAAGAAATACCCCCATTCTGGCATCCGAGTAACGGGGACGCATCCGGTCTTCCGGTAATAATAACAGGGTACGGGTAGCCTTGATCGTCAAAGGACGATTGCTATACAGCATCCTTGTCAACAATTTAGCACTCACGCTATAAGAAAGCGATGATTTGATCGACACGTTATCCTCGAAAGCTTTGATATCCTCCAACGAACACAAGGAACGATTCACCGAGGCCGTGTAGGTCAACGGATAGGAACCCTCGGAAACAGGAGAAAGGGCTGCCTCACCGCCATTAAATAAAGCCGTCACATCAAAAACCACCGCCGAACTATCCGGGGAAAAAGCCAACACTTTGTATGCCTCGATAATCGGATTCACGAAATTCTGTGCCACGATCTGTTGCAAACGGGCATCTCCGGCATCATAGTTAATCCGGGCATTCACCCGCCTCATGTGCACGGTACTATCCGTCAGCGTGAAACAGATATGCATCGGGCTTTGCGGTTTATACCCGTTTATGGCTATCGTGTTATCACTTGTTTCGGTCGTGGCGGAAGCGAGCAGCATATCCCGTCCCATCACTTTCAAGGGTATCTCGAAATACAACTTTCCATCCACCTTATGCAAGGTCATAAAACCTCCTTTGGCCATTTCGTGGGCTTTTCCTTTAAAAAGCTTCTCGTATTTAGAGAGTTTCTTTACTGGGGGACGAGGTGCAGTCTTTTCCTCCTCTTTGGTTGTTTTCTTTTTATCCTCGGATGCACTGGCGTTCCGGAAACAAGAACCCACGAGCGCCACAGTGACCAACAATATCATCCATCTTTTCATAGTACTATTATTTATATTTTTCTTCTAATATTTTCTCCGTAACCAAAAGCATCGCCCGGTAGTGCGGACGTTCTTCATCCCGTACCGCGGCAACCTTTTGTTTCAACATCCTGTTGCACTCTTTCACCAGTTTATAGTAATAAATCGCCTCGTTCTCCAACACCCGGGTTTCAATCATCCGTTGCCAGCCGTAGCCATTACCGAATGCCGTCAAATCCACCTCTTCCGAAGCGAGTAAAGTGGCAGCCGAAAACTGTTTTCCCCCGATAGTAGCCACCCGAGACTGGCAAGCCCCAAGCCATTCCGTTTGCATCAATTTATCGACTAGCGTCAACTCCTTGTTTTCCATGACCGTTTTCCACACCTCATCATACACGTCCTGCATAAACTCTTCCATCGGGTAAGGATCATCAGACAAATGCGCAGACAATGCCACGTAAGATTTACGGGCGAGTAAACGGGAAATCACATTGGAACGGGTTCTCCACGAATCGGGCAAACCCAAAGAGAACTTTTCCCATAATTCCCGGTTGTCCAACCATTCACTATCTCGCAATTGCCGCATAATCCACAGCACGGCGCACTTCTGCCGCTCTCTAGCCACCGGACAGAAACGCTCTCCGGGGGTTCCCTCCTTTACCTCCGTTAAATATATCCCGCCCACGTGAACGAGAGCGCTCATCAGATAGCGCTCGTATTGCGTCACCAACGCCGAGTACAACTGCCGACGATAAGCGGCATCCGAATCATCTTCTATCCAATCCTTTAAACGTGAAACAATATACCGCAAATTCGCTATCCCGTAATCACCCGCCTTCAACACGTCATCCCCCAAATCATTTTCCAATGAAGACGGATCGTAAGCACTCATCCATTGCTGTTTCCCGAAACGATAGACCGGATTTCCCGCCTTTTCATCTATCCATGCTTCCAGCACCCGGGATTCCTCCTCGAAAGAAGCCATATCCCACAAAGGCGTGTACAACCACCGGATAATAAATTCATCATACTCACCCAAATCCGGCGGAGTTAATCGTACACCCCGATCTCCCGGTTGAGCCACGTAATTATATTGCAACCGATCCATGATCGAAGGTGTAATACCATATTTCGAGGTAAAAGAAGCCGAACGCAACGAATCGACCGGGTAAGCGTAAGAAGCAGCCAGATTATTCATCAGCCCCAGACAGTTCCCCATTTTCTGTGCTGCCATAGCTTCCAACGACTCGCCAATCACCTCGTCCGGTATCTTCTTTGCCCTCACGTTAGAGTCTATTTGTGCCGTCTGCACGAACCGATCCCGCTGAATCGCTTTTACCACGTCGTTGAATATCAATATCCGGGCATTCAATATCTCCCCCGATGACGGGTCTACCCAAAAAGGACCGACACCCTCTTCCAACGTGAAAGGAATATACCTCACACACGAGTATTTCAGGTTATCGGGATCAAAATCAGAGTCGTCCGTCGGGAAATCCCTCACTTGAATCACGTTCTTGAAACCGATCTTCTCGAAAGCCTTGTTCCATCTCAATATCCCCCTCTTGATTGGTTCTTTCCACCCTTCCGGAAAATGATTGTCCACGTACATGACGATCGGCTTCATCGGTTCCGTGAGTTCACCCCGCTTGTAAGCCTCCGCATCCCGGGGTTCGACACGCCACCGCCGGGCAAGCGAATAGGAACGTATAGCCTCACCCTCGGCCGGAATATGTTTTCGTTCCGTCAGAAACAACCCAAGACGGGAATCCGACAAACGGGGACGCATCTTATCCTCCGGCAACAACATCAATGTCCGGGTTACCTCCACGGTTACCGGCTCCTGCTTCATCACCGGAAATATAAAATAGTAAGCACTAATCGAGTAGGACAGCGAAGACCTTACCGACACGTTATCGTCAAATGCCTTGACCTCGCCCAAATGAGAATAAGCAGGCGTCATCTTTCCCGTGATCCGGAATTGCCCGGAAGCCGGAACGATCGGGGTAAGCTCCCGCACGTCCGAAATAAATAAAGATGTCACATCGAAAACAACTGCCGAACTATCCCGATTATATGCCAAAATCTTATAACCATATAGTATCGGATCACGATACCCCTGTGCCATCACTTGCCTCATCCGGGGATTATTCTCGTCTACTGTCACGGAAGTTGCCACCAGTCGCAATTGCACCGTACTGTCCTGTATCATGAAGCGCACGTGCATCCCTCCACCGGGCGCATATCCGCTCACGGCAGCCAGATTGTCACTCGTCCCGGAAGTAGCCGAGGCAAGCAACATATCCCGTCCCATCCACTTCAACGGCATCTCGAAATAAAGTTTCCCGTCCATCTTATGCAATGTCATAAAATCACCGGAAACTGTTATATATTTTTTACCTTGAAACAGTTTCTCGTATTTCCCCGGTTGCGCCGTCTCCTCTTTTTTCCGCTTCTTTCGTTCGGAAGCAGACACGGTAGAAACAGACCAAAAGCCCAGAGCAACCAAAACTATACAAGGTATTATCCACTTTCTCATAATCATCTGTTTTAATTCATTCCCGCCTGTTTACCCAAAACCTGCTTTATCATGAACAGCATCGCTTGATAATGCGTTTGCTCCTTTCCCGTGAAACTTTCCATCTTTTCCTCCAGCAAACGCTTTATTTTAAACATAGCCTCTAAATAATAAGTCGGCATCTCTTCCAACGCCCGGGTATCCACCACTCGTTGCCACCCGTACCCATTCCCGAAACGGGACAATTCATGTTGCCGTATCACGCCGATATACCGCTCCGTCATTCCCGTCGGGTCCAATCCATAACACCACGTATCCAACAACGTCGGACAATCTCCATCTGTCAAGCCAACCCGACTTCCAACCATCGTTTTCATCGGTTCCTCCGACTGTTTCACGAATAGCGATTGCAGGATCATATCTCCCGCCGTCAATTCCCGTCCCTCGATAGCACTCACCCATATCCCCGCATACAGATCATTGAAATAATCCCCGACCGGATATCCTCCCGCGAGTGAAGCCGACAAGGTAACCCGGCTACACGAGGCGATCAGTTGCTTGCCGATAATCTCTGTCAAATTCACGGACGAAGCCATTCCCAACGGGAATTTCCGTAACACAAGCGGATCATCCAACCACGCCATATCCCTCAACTGCTCGAACACCCATTTCACAGAAGCTTTTTGTATTTCAGCGGATACCGGTCGATAGCGTTTATAAAAACTTTCCTCTTTGGCGTCGGAAAGATATATTCCCCCTATATTATAGGTCACGTTCCGGATATAGCGATAGTATTGATTTACAATATGATCATACAATTGCTGACGATACTCCGCCGCCGGATCATCTTCAATCCATTCATTCAACCGGGCAAGGATATATTTCAGATTCTGTATACCGTATTCTCCCGCTTTCATGGGATCATCTCCCAAGTCCTCCTCGATTGCGGACGGATCATAACGCCCCATAAGTTGCTGTCTTCCGAAACGATACATCGGATTATCCGCTTTCTCGTCCACCCAACTTTCCAATACCTTCGCCTCGTCCCATATCGAAGTCGTCCCGTAAACAGGCGTGTACAACCACCGGATAACAAATTCGTCATACACTCCTAAATCCGGAGGTGTCAGCTTCACTCCCGCATCACCGGGCTGCGCCACGTAATTAAAGCGGGCATAGTCCATAATCGAAGGTGTCGTACCATATTTCCCCGTGAACCCGACCGAACGCAATGAATCCACGGGATAAGCACTCGATGCCGCCATATTATGCATCAGTCCCAAACAATGTCCCACCTCGTGTGCCACGACGTAACTCAACGATTCGTGTAATACCGCTTCCGACAACACCTTTCCCCGTACCGACGGGTCTACCTGTGCCGTCTGCACGAAGCGCCAGCCCCGAATCATCTCGATCACGTTATTATAAATCAATACACTCGCGTTCAATATTTCTCCGGTAGACGGGTCTACCCACGAGGGTCCCATGGCATTAGCCACCCCTGTCGGCACGTAGCGAATACAGGAATACGTCAAGTTATCGGGATCAAACGAACGATCATCCCGGGGAAAATCCCGTACTTGCATCACGTTTTTAAAACCGATCTTCTCAAAGGCACGATTCCATTTCAATACCCCTTCCCGTATCGGCTTTTTCCAAGCCTCCGGGAAAAGTGTATCCACGTAAAAAACAATAGGCTTCACGGGTTCTACCGGTTCTCCCCGTCGATAAGCCTCTTCGTCCCGAGGCTCCAAACGCCAACGATTGGCATAAGTATATCTTCCTACCTCTTCACCCCGATCCGACAGATAACGCTTTTGCGTCAGAAATACCCCTAATCTCAAATCAGAAATCCGGGGACGCATCCTCTTTTCCGGTAACAACAACAAAGTCCGGGTTACCTCCACGTTCAGCGGTTGATCTTTCACCAACGCCATCCGGTCATAAGTAACCGAATAATTATACATCAATCGTGATTTCACAGACACGTTATCTTCAAACGCCTTTAATTCCAGCACAGAAGACAGATTACCATTATAAGAAGCCGTCACCTTCATTCCCCCACTCTCGTCGGGTATCGGTGACAACTGAGGTTCTTCGTTCAAAAACATCCCCGTCATCTCGAACACCACCGCCAAACTATCCGGCGTATACGCCAATACCTTGTAAGCCGCCGCTACCGGATCACTGTAATTCTGTCGAATAATCTGTTCCATCTTCTCTTTATCCCCATCCGCGGCTATCCAAGCATTCACCTTCCTCAACTGTACCATACCGTTCTCCAACGTGAACCGGACATGCAAGGGAGTATTCTCTTTATAACCATTCGTGCATACTGTGTTATCCGTGGAAACCGTAGTCGTAGAAGCAAGTAACAACTCTCTCCCCATCAGTCGCAAAGGATATTCCAAATAAACCTTTCCGTCCATTTTATGTACCGCCATAAATTCACTGATAGCGGTTTCATATCTTTTTCCTTTAAATAATTTATCATACTCGCTTAACTCCACCTTTACCTCCGCCTTGCCTTTCTTCTTCTTTTTCCAGAATCCGGCATCCGCGGAACAAGGGCAAGCCAACAAATACACGAACCACACACCCCATACTAACCATTTACTCATACATCTTTTTTTAATACGTCGAACCAAACACCCCTCTTTTTAAACACAAAGAGTTTTTAATTCAAGGTGTTATCCAAAAGATAACACCTTGAAAAACATCATATCAATAAAACTCAACACTATTTAAATCTGGCTTTCATATCCGCCACGACTTTCTTCATCAAGTCATACTTTCTTAATACATAAGGATAATCTTTATATTTCTCCTTGAAAGCCGCATCGTCATTCATGTACACCTCGGTCACGTAATCCATCACGTCCCGTAGCTCAGATACAGTTTGACAAGTATTTACATTATTGGTTTCTCTCCGATCAAACGACAAGAATCCGTAATTTTCCACAGGAGCCATTTTAGGAGTCGTTGCTAAAGTCAACCTAAAAGAATAGATAGAACCATTCGGATTAACTTCTTTTCTACACACATTCAGAAATGGTTCTAATTCAATCTTACAACTATCAACCAAATAAGCACCTATTTGCTCTCCCACAACTTCCATCGCCAACCGGTGTAATCCGCTTTCTTCCATATTCTTTAATTCCTTGACATGAGAAACTAAAGTAGTCATTGTACCCCTAAAGCAATTTGCTTCATATTTAGTAGCATTCGATAACGTCAAATCATTCACTAACAAAAAACAACGCGGATATAAAACAGGAGATAGCAATTCCGGCAAAATTCGTGCTTGTATAAATTTCACACCAAGCATCAAGTCATCCCGATCATCACTCAATTCATAAACTACCTTTTTTACTCCTATGTAAATCATGTTATACTCGGGATTTATCACTTCATAATACATTATCGGTTCACCGAAAACATCCATCCCTCGATTTTGACTTCCGATCGTATCCTTATAAAAAATCGGGACACCACTCTCTTTGTATACCTCATATCTTAAATGATCTAACGGATCATCCGAATCCTCAAGAATATACCAATTTTGATCAAAATACGACGGACTCAAGTCACTCTCTTTATAACAACTACCAAAAAGAAATATCCCACATATATATCCTAAAAACAATATTTTCGCTTTCATATTCGATGATTTAAAATTTCATATTTATCTTTCTGGACGAATATTATCCTTTAAAACTCCATCATTTGAAGTAAGCGCATCTTTCGGGAAAGGCAATAACCATCCTCCATCACTAGGATATTCCTCCAACACATACGTTTTCTCAAGTATGGCACTACTTCCCGTCCAAATATAATAAGGATGTTCTATCCTCGTCTTTTTCGGATACTTAGGATGTATCGCATAACGCCTTAAATCAAACCAGCGTTGTCCAGTATAGCACAATTCCCGACGACGTTCTTCTCTAATAAAATTGACTAAATTCTCCCCGGATAAATCAATCGTACCCACGTTAGTCATTCTCTTTCCACGAAGTTCTTGAAGCGTTTCAATTGCTTCCGTTGTTCTATCTAACATAGCCAAAGCCTCTGCCTTATTCAAATACACTTCAGGCAGAATTAAACTAACACTATGAACTTCAGAAGTTCCGGCTTTCATCTGTGCAAAATAACTACCTAAATAATATTTAAAGAAATGCGAATCTTTACCTGTATTAAACCGCAAATCATTATCGGCATCATAACAATTAAGCAAACTAGACGAAGCAGCTGCAGTTTCCATTGTCGATTGCACTAAAATAGGACCATAACTATTGGTAAAAATACATTCGCTTGTAGTTTGTTTCCTCCGTTGTGTATTATAAGCTGCAGCAGTCATTGTATTCAAGTCGATCAAAACCGAACCACCCGGCTTTTCTAAAATAGCATTACATTCATCCAATGCCAACTGATATTCATTCATATACAAATACGTCTTGGCAAGTAATGCCCGAGCCGCATTTTGATTAGCCCTACGAGTAGATTGCTGCACAACACCTTCCAGACAGACAATCGCATCTTTAGCATCTTTCACGATTTGCCGATAACATTCTTCCACGGAATTCCTACTAAAACCTTTATCTTCTATATAGTCAGTCAATTTAATTGGAACCCCCAAATCTGTTGAAGCCGTTCCCGGATTATAAGGATGCCCCCAAAGATTCACTAAATAAAAGTAATAAAAACTTCTCAAAAAAAGTGCTTCCCCTTTTATCCGACTATAATCCTTCTCTTCTTTAAACCGTTCGACTTCTCCCAAAATCACATTAACCATACCTATACATTCATAAAGTTTATGCCAGGTCAAAGGACCTTGATAGTAATTAGGTTGATCGTCATCAAAAGGATAAGGTGTCCATTTATAAAACTCTTTTAGTACATGAAACATCACGTTCTTATTATCCTGAGGTGCTTTAGATAAAAAATGTACCACATCGTCATCCATTAAATCCAACCATAAAAAACGATACGGATCCCCGTTTGTATTTTTTTGCAAATACCCGTTTCCTATCAATAGTTCATCTAAATCCTGAGTAGAATGAACGTAACTTAAATTCTGTGATGTTTCTTCCAGAAACTCCCCACAGGAAGAAGTTACTAAAAGTAACGCTATCACGTATAAATATATCTTATTCATATTTCGATTCTTTAAAATGAAACATTTAAACTAAACGAGTAAGTCGGACGCAACGACATTGATATAGTGGAAGCACTTCCCGATTGCGTGGTCGGATCTTGTCCTTTCAGTTTCTTGTTACAGAAAGTGTGTAAGTTTGTTCCTGTCAAAGAGACATAAGCTGATTTCATATGAATTTTTTTACAAATAGCATCCGGCAAATTATAACGCAATGAAATATTTTGTATTTTCAAATAATTACCACTCACAACTCTAGCATCTGAATAATCATACATTTGCCAAATATTCTCTGCAATTTTCTTTCTATCCACAGATTCATTATATGCACCAGTAATCCACCAAGGAGATAAAGGACCTACAGTTGCCATAAAATCCGCATGTCCCAATATTCCGGGAATATTCGTATGCTCCTCATCCCCGGGTTTCCGCCAACGTTTCAAAAATTCTTTTCGTACATTTTCCATCGGACTCGGCGCTAATGTCGAATTCGAACCGGTTACATTGGGATATAATTTCAATAAACGAATTTTCGAGCCAATACTATATGATAAATTCATTGAAAGTGTAAAACGGTTGTAAGAAATACTATTCAAGATCCCTCCTTGTAGGAATGGAACTCTTGTTCCGGAATATTTCATAACTGACATATAACGTTCCTCATTCGTCATCAACTTAAATTGCTCACCATAGTCTATTGCATCATCACCCTCCCCAATGATCCGTTCTAAATTCGGGAACATCGGGCGTCCGTCTTTAGAATCCAATCCGAGGAAACGATAAGAATAAAATCCATTAATAGAACGTTTTACTGTCTGTACCGTTCCATTTAAGTAATCCTGATAAGTAATATCATCATCATCGCGAACAGTCTTATCTTTTGTTTTGACAGCTTTATCAATTAATTTATTCATCACTTGCCCTAACTGCGGATCAAACCGCCAACGGAAACCTTTGCCGTCAGCCCTCATCGTATTAATCGGTGTAAAATTCAACGAGATCTCATATCCTTGATTAACAATTGTCCCTTGATTTACAGTGTACCCTTTTACCCCATTTACCTCTGAAATACTCTTTTGCATATAGGCATCTGTAGTTTTTCGATAGTAATAAGATAACGAACCGTTTATTTTTCTCTTCAAGAATGCAAAATCAATGCTCACATTCGTGCTTGCCGTTTTCTCCCATTTCAAATCAGGATTTGGGAATTGACTTACAGAAGAATACAATTCATTGAATAGAATACTTGATCCCTCCTTCTTAATCACTAACCTAGGTGATACTTGTGGTACATTTCCTTGATAACCGAAAGAAGCACGTAAAGCCAAATCATTTATCCACGATACACCTTTCAATACATTTTCAGATAAATTCCAACGTCCCGCTATAGCCCATATCGGGAAAAATTTATCTTTTGCCCTACTTCCGAATTCGTTCGAGAAATCAGCACGAGCGTTAAAACTAAAATTATATATATTCTTATAACTATACCCAGCAGTCAGGTAAACTGAAACATCATGTGATTTTTGTGTCGTGTATTGCCCTAAAGCCGCTGTTGTTCTCAACCATTCCAAATACTTGGGATACTCGGAGAAATTAACGGACGCAACAGTTTTTCCTCGCTCCTTCATATAGCCGCGTGTCGTCTTAGCATACGTGTTATACGTGTTTGATTTAATCTCACCTCCTGCATTCACATTCAAGATATGAAATTCGTCTTTATCCAATGCTTCACGATAATCTACTTGTCCACGTACAGTATACGCATTACGATCCGTACGACTTTCTTTCAGTTCACCACCAATCGGTAAAGTACTATTCTTTTTAAAATTTACCTCCGTAGCACCATAAGATTGTTTTAAACTTCTCGAATAATAAGAATCCTCTCCATGCCATACCTCTGAATTCGAATTAGAGAAAGCGTATGACATAAGTACTCCTAATTTCAACGTAGGTAAAACTTGATAATCAACTGTAGCTTGGAATGTCAAACCATTTTGGTTTATCTCTTGCGAACTATTATCCTGGTCTTCCAATATATTTACAGGAAAATAAGTGGCACTCTCTTCACCCGGTAATGTCATCTCTTTTTTATAATACCAATAACTTCCGTCAAGATTACGTGCCGGTACGGCTCTACTTGTGTTATATGCAAATTCTGTAATTCCCACATCACTCGGAGTATATTTCTTTTTAGAAACATTGCCTTGCAAGCCAAAAGTTACAGTAAACTTATCAAAGTTACCGGAAAGATTCAAATTTGTAGTATATCCTTTATTTAACTCACCTCGCACATTACCTTCCGTATTGTTAAGACCTAATGAAGCGTAATAACGCAAAGCAGAAGAACCACCGGAAAGACTCAAGGTATGTTTATGCGAGAAAGCATCTTTCATTAATATATCAAACCAATCCGTATTCAATGTTTCATAATAACTCACTTGGCGTTCAAACTCGTCGTAAGAAATACGACCATTCATGTATTCCAAATAAGCTGCTTCATATCCTACCCAAGTATCTGTTTCAGGATAAGACATCCGTTTTTCAATAATCTCCCGCGACAAATCAATCCTCTGCTTCGAGTTCATCATATTCACACTCCTGTCATTATAACTCGGACGTTGAATAAATGAACCGGAAAGAGAATAACTCACCGTCGGCGGTCCTTGCTTACCTTTTTTGGTCGTGATCACAATTACACCGTTCGCAGCCTCTTTACCATAGATTGCGGTAGCGGAAGCATCCTTCAAGATGTCGATCTGCTCGATATCCTCCGGATTCAATCCGGAGATAGCATTACCCAGCAAGTTCACGAAATCCAAATCATTTATATCCTGAGGATCCACGTTTACCGGATCTTTCACCACAACCCCGTCCACGACCCAAAGCGGTTCCTGCGAACCCAACACGGTAGAAGTACCACGGATTCTCAAACGGGGAGCCGCACCAATCTGTCCGGTATTCTGCATAAAGATCATACCGGGGACATATCCCTCCAACATCTGGTCAATCGTCTGCAAGCCGGGAGTAATGATATCTTCCGCTTTAATCGTCGTGATCGCGCTGGCATTCTTGCGGGCATCCACCCTCGTGTATCCCGTGTTGATCACCACTTCCTCCAATTCCGCCACGGTTTCCCGCATCACCACGTTGATCGTGTCCTTGCCCGTGTACTTAATCTCTTGGGTTTCCATTCCGATAAACGAGTATACCAGAACCATGCCTTTGTCGGACTCGACGAAACGGATGGAATAATTCCCGTCCTTGTCCGTCGCCGTACCTAGTTGCAAACCTTTCAACTGCACGGTCACACCGGGTAACGGAAACTTTTTCTCGTCCGTAACTTTCCCTACAACCCGAATCTCTTTCTTCGCTTGCGCGACATCAGCTTTCGGGCGTATTATAATTAAATCCTTATTAAACTCGTAAACAAATCCTGTATTGGCAAAAATCCGGTTCAATACATTTTCCAGACTCTCGTTCTTTGCCTCAACGGTAAACATCCCCAATCTTTGGGTTTGTTCTGCACTAAACACGAAATAAAAACTTGTTTGCCGTTGTATCTCTTCAAACAAAGTTTTCATCGATACCTCTTTCAAACTCAAGTTTACCTTTTCCTTCTGTGCCCGCACGTTAGCGGTCAACGAGAAAGTAAAGAAAACCAATAGAAATAGACATAACTTCATAATCAGAAAAATTTTTCGTCCTATTCCCGGATAGGGGTGAGGGCATAATCGACTTTTTTTCATAAATTTGTAGATTAATCATTAATACTAGCCTTACGTATTGGTGGAACAATAACTAAGGCATACTTTCAACGGGAGGTGGTGGAACACCTTCCGTTTTTATTCCATCACTGTAATTGTTTTGTCCTTTATTATAAACATAACTCCCATAATTTTACTTATCGCATCCAAAATCGTATCAATATCTTCGTATTTCTTCATATGCCCCGTGAAACGATGTTTTTTAACACTCTCGTTCGAGTAAAACACATCCACGTCGTACCACAAAGAAAGCGTATTCATGATATGCTCCAAGCTCTCGTTTTCGAACATAAACTGCCCGTATCTCCAAGCCACGTAAGGAGCCACATCCACTTTCTCCCGTTTAACAAACTCCCCGTCTGACGAAAACTCGATCAACTCGGAAGGTTCAACCCGGTACACCCGTTTTATCATACGCCCCTCTACCCCTATCGAGCCGGAAACCAAAACTGTCTGTACCCCGTTCCCGTACCGGGTATTCACGTTGAACGACGTCCCGTAAACCTCCAGTTTCGTGACATCCGTTATCACGTAAAATGGTCGCTTAGCATCTTTCACCACATCAAAATAAGCCTCTCCCGAAAGATATACCGTTCGTTCTTTTTCGTCGAACACGACCGGATATTTCAAACTCGACGCCGCATTCAAATACACCCGCGTACCATCAGCCAGTATCACGTTATACTCTCCACCTCTCGGCGTATTCAAGCGGTTAAAACTCTTACCACTCCTTTTCTTGACCGTATCGGAATACACTATACCGCTTCCCATACTTTGTACCCTTACCCCGGATTGCGAAATATCCAAACGATCGCCCTCCATAGATTCCAAGGCAACCTCTTCCCCGTCTTCCAGTATCAGGACAGCCTTGGATGCACCCGGCACAATTGCCAGCGACACCGACGAGTTCACCTGTTTCACCTCCCTCGTCAGATTCCAAGCCAACACTCCCAACAACGGAATCATAATCACAGCCGCGTATTTCATCACACGCGTAGTCAAAGAACGTTTTCTGTATCCGACCTTTCTCTCGAATTGCCGCAAAGCCTTCACTCGATCCATCTTGTCCCATGCAACCTCTCTCGCCTCCAAAGCTTTCCCTTCCCGGATCTTTTCAAACATCTCTCTGTCCTCGGGATGTGTAGCCAACCATTTCTCCAACTCCTCTCTCTCGGCGGCATCCAAATCCTCGGCAAAATACCGTTGAATAAGTTCTACTATTCTGTAATTACTATTATCCATTTTCGCTTATTTTATACTTAGAACGACAACCATTCAATTTAGGGGGATCGGAAAGGCAAAAATTTAACATTTACAACCTATCTTTATACTCATTTTCTACCGGAATCTAAAAGAAGACGTCCCGCGATCATCGTATAAAGCCGAGTTAAAGTCAAGTCAAAACCGAGTTAAAGCCGACTCCTATCGGCTTTATTCATGGTTTATTCCCCGTGTACGCTTCCGGTAACAGACGATCGGGAATCGTTTTCGAGAAAAATCCCCTAGGTTCTCCTATTAAATTTATATTCCTCCCGCTAGAAAGCCCAACATGTAAAAAGCATCGCCCAAACGCTTCTTGAAATAGCGTATAGATTCTTTTTTTGCCGTTTTTACCGTTTCTATCGATATTCTCAACAAGCGGGCAATCTCCTCATTCTTTTTCCCTTGAAGATGTAATTTAAAAACAATTTTACGACGCTCCGGCAATTCCTCCAGCACTTTTTGGAACAAGCGATATATCTCCTCCTCGGTAATCTTTGTCGCCAGTTCCTCTTCCGTTTCGGGATGCTCCAACATATATGAAATATACTTCCCTTCCACGTTCTTGTGTTTCAAATAATCCAGACAAGCGTGTTTCACGGACGTGTAAAGAAAAGTTTTGAAACCATTGTAAGAAGTATGAACGGTCTTACTCTCCCATAAATTCACGAAAAGTTCCTGCACCAGATCCTCGGCTATTTCCACCCGCTCAACATAACGCATGGCGAAGTAGACCAATGAATTGTAAAATTCATTAAACACCTCCCGGTAAGCTTTCGGCTCTTTCGAGTTGATCTGTCTCATAAATTGTTCATCCCAATGCAAAGCCACTTTTTCGTGTATATAAAATTAGCAATACAATAATAATACAAATAAGTCATAAAATCATTACGACAAATGTAATTTATTTACCCGATTGTTGCGAATTATGCAAAAAACAAATATGCCATCACCAAAGCTGCTATAATACCTGCCAAATCGGCTATCAACCCGCAGGGAATGGCGTATCGGGTATTCTTGATTCCCACTGCCCCAAAATAAACAGCTATAATATAAAAGGTTGTGTCCGTGGCACCTTGAAAAGTCGAAGCCAGTCTTCCCGCAAAAGAATCCGCCCCGAAAGTGTTCATCGTATCAATCATTAATCCCCGCGCCCCGCTACCGCTTAAAGGCTTCATCAACGCTGTCGGCAAAGCGGGGATAAAATCAGCATCCAAGCCACACGCCAAACACAAACGCTCCAAACCGCCCATCAGCATATCCATTGCCCCGGCTGCCCGGAACACACCCACGGCGACAAGTATCGCCACGAGGTAAGGAATAATCTTTACCGCAATGGAAAATCCCTCTTTCGCCCCGTCGATAAAAGCATCGTATACATTAATTTTACGCCATGCCCCCATGCCGATAAAAGACACGATAATCGAAAACAAAATCACATTACTGGCTACCGTTGAGACAGTAGTGATCGTTTCTTTATCCAAACCCGAAAAGTACCAAATCAAGCCACCTACGGTCAAAGTACCTCCC
This sequence comes from Butyricimonas sp. DFI.6.44, assembly GCF_022132345.1. Lineage (NCBI taxonomy): Bacteria > Pseudomonadati > Bacteroidota > Bacteroidia > Bacteroidales > Odoribacteraceae > Butyricimonas > Butyricimonas sp. DFI.6.44. The sequence goes on from NZ_JAKNJD010000017.1 coordinate 96,442, forward strand.
CCGAGATAAGCCATTACTACCCGGTTGAACAAGTTCAATTTCTGATAAATCGCCACCGCAATCAACCCGGCAATTGTGGAAACATACGTGGCTAAAAGAATCGGGATAAATATATCCGCCGGGTTGGCTGCTCCCATCTGTGCCCGGTAGACCATCACCGACACGGGAATAATCGTCAGCCCGGAAGTATTCAACACCAAAAACATGATCTGTGCATCGGACGCCCTGTCCTTTCGCAGGTTCACCTCCTGCATCTGTTGCATTGCCCGCAATCCCACGGGCGTAGCCGCATTATCCAGTCCCAGCATATTCGCGGCTATATTCATCATGATGGAACCGTATGCCGGACTATCAGGCGGTAACTCCGGGAACAATTTCCGGAAGAAAGGACTGATCAACCATGACATCACTTTCACCGCCCCTCCTCGTTCTCCGATTTTCATGATTCCCATCCACAAAGTCAATACTCCTGTCAGACCTAACGAGATTTCAAAACCCGTTTTCGACATATCGAAAGTAGCTTTCACGATAGCAGAAAAAACTTCCGTGTCACCCATGAAGAGCAACTTGCAGAGAGCCACCAGAAATGCCGCACCAAAAAAGAATATCCAGATATAATTGAGAACCATAACACGAATTGAAAATTGAAAGTTGAAAATTGAAAATTGGAATGACTAGGGAAGCCATTTTCAACTTTCAATTCTCCATCTTCAATTGTTTAATGTTTTGCCCTGCAAGCCTTCACCGTATTTTGCAACAGGCTTACAATAGTCATCGGTCCCACGCCACCGGGAACCGGAGTTATATAAGAACATTTAGGAGCCACGTGCTCGTAATCCACGTCCCCCACGAGTTGCCAGCCGTTTTTGCTCGTTTTGGACGGCAGACGATGAATACCCACGTCTACCACCACGACTCCCTCTCTAACCATGTCTTCTTTCAAAAAATGAGGCACACCGATCGCGACAACCAAGATATCGGCTTGCAAAGTAATCTCTTTCAAATTTGCCGTGCGGCTATGGCACAGGGTTACCGTGCAATTGGCATGCTTGGACTTACGTGACATCAATATAGCCATCGGGGTGCCGACGATATTACTTCGTCCTACCACCACGCAATGTTTTCCTTCCGTCGGTATATTGTAGCGGGCTAACAACTCCACGATTCCCGCCGGAGTAGCAGGCAGATAGGTTGGTAAATCCAACACCATACGTCCCACGTTGCAGGGATGAAAACCATCGACATCCTTATCCGGATTGATACGGTTCAAGACTTTCTCTTCGGAAATATGCTTCGGGAGAGGCAATTGCACGATAAACCCGTCTACATCCGGATCATCGTTCAACTTGTCTATAACTTCCAGTAACTGCTCTTCTGTAATATCATTACCGTATCTCAGTTCCGAACTTTTCATCCCAACCGCCTGACAGGCTTTCACTTTACTAGCCACGTAAGTTTCACTGGCACCGTCATTTCCTACAAGCACAGCCACCAAATGAGGAACTTTCTTTCCCTCCGCCACAAAACGAGCCACCTCGTCCGCAAGTTCCTGTTTTATTTGTGCCGCAATCTTTTTACCGTCAATAATTTCCATCTAATTAATTTTAAATTTTAGATTTTAAATTTTAAATTCTACAAGTCAATTTTAAATTTTAGATTTCAGATTTTAAACCCACAAGTCAGTTTTAGTCCCACGTGGTAATTTAAAATCTAAAATTTAAAATCTAAAATTCCTAGCGTCTCCTCATTGGCGCCTTTCCCATCATCTTACCGCCTTTGGACAACATACGCATCATCTTCTTCGATTCGTCAAATTGTTTCAAGAGGCGATTTACATCTTGAATAGTGGTTCCGCTACCCATGGCAATACGTTTTCGGCGAGAGCCGTTCAGCAATTCGGGGTTCTCGCGTTCGGCAGGAGTCATGGAGTGAATGATTGCTTCGACACCCTTGAACGCATCGTCATCAATATCCACGTCTTTCAATGCCTTGCCCACACCGGGAATCATGGATGCCAGATCCTTGATGTTACCCATTTTCTTGATCTGCTGTATCTGGCTCAGGAAGTCGTTAAAATTAAACTGGTTCTTGGCTATCTTCTTCTGCAACTTCATGGCCTCTTCAGCATCAAATTGCTCTTGTGCTTTCTCCACCAAAGAAACAATATCCCCCATACCCAAGATACGGTCTGCCATACGCTCGGGATGGAATACATCCAAGGCTTCCAGTTTCTCGCCCGTTCCGACAAACTTGATCGGTTTGTTTACAACCGTACGAATCGACAAAGCGGCACCACCGCGAGTATCACCGTCCAATTTCGTCAGTATAACCCCGTCAAAATTCAAGCGGTCATTAAACTCCTTCGCCGTGTTCACGGCATCTTGTCCGGTCATGGAATCCACCACGAAAAGGGTTTCTTCCGGTTCGATCGCTTTTTTAATTGCCGCAATCTCGTTCATCATCTGCTCGTCGATAGCAAGACGTCCGGCAGTATCGACGATAACCACGTCTTTTCCGGTAGCTCGGGCTTCTTTCACGGCGTTTTGGGCAATCTTCACAGGATCGTTATTTCCCACTTCGCTGTATACCGGCACTCCAATCTGCTCTCCCAACACTTTCAACTGCTCGATAGCAGCCGGACGGTACACGTCGCAGGCAACCAGTAAAGGATGTTTCCCCCGTTTCGTTTTCAACAGATTCGCCAATTTACCGGAAAACGTCGTTTTACCGGAACCTTGAAGACCTGACATCAAAATAATCGCAGGATTCCCTTTTATATTAATATCGACATGGGTACCGCCCATCAACCGGATCAACTCATCGTGAACAATCTTCACCATCATTTGTCCCGGCTTCACGGCAGTCAACACATTCATTCCCAAAGCCTTTTCTTTCACCGTGTTGGTAAACTCCTTCGCAATCTTATAGTTCACGTCGGCATCCAACAATGAACGTCTTACCTCCTTTAACGTTTCTGCCACGTTAATTTCGGTAATCTTTCCCTGCCCTTTTAAAATCTTAAACGATTTCTCTAACCTATCTGATAGATTCTCAAACATAATTATCAATTGAAAATTATTTCTTTACTCCTAATTTATTCATTCCCCGCAAAATTAGTATTTTTAACGGAAAACACATTGCATTTCATTTTCAATTTTCAATTTTCAATTTTCAATTACTTCCGGCTGATATTTTTTAAAACCACAAACGTTTTATCTATTAAAGAGTTATCCACCACCACGGTAAATTCGTTCGTTGAAGAAATAACTTCAGTCAGGTTGATACCCTCCCACGACAACTCTTTCATGATGCAATAATAAAAACCCGGTTGCAGGATATTTCCCTTGGGCAATTTCAACGTCACGGACGAAAGACCGTTCTGCTTGAAAATACATTGTTCCTCCTTGAAATACTCGTCCACAAGCTCCCCCATCACCTCACTCACGACAAGGTTGGTTTCAAAAACACCCTGCACCATCGTGTAAAACACTTCCTCCCGGCGGGATATGGATTTCAGTACCCGGATATGACAATCAACCAACGTGTTGGAATTTTTAAACGTGTAATCGCACAGGTTACTCCGCAAAATAATATCCCCCATGTTGTTCAGCAACTTTTTCAATTGCACCTGCTCCCGTACCTGCAGGTAAGGAGCCAATCTATTCAATGCCATCACGATCGCTCCCGCGTTAAGCGGTTTCCCCAACACGTTCTCCAATTCCGGCTGAATCTGCCTCGCCAATGCCGAAATATTAATAATCCCGGATGCCAAAGCCTCCGACAAATAAGGTTTATGTTTTATGATTCCTTCTACTGCTTGTGCTACACTCATCATGTTAATTGAAAATTGAAAATGATTCTTTCCATAATTAATATAATTCTATCCATTCGTAAGAGTTACCCGTGTAATCCATGTAACGGACAAAATCTTCCAGTTTTATCGCTAAAGACGCGTGGTTATCGTTTGGGTGGAAGGATAACTTCTTTGCTTCCTGCAAATGTTTATCCAGAAAGACATACACGTGATGCTCCTCGTCATTCAGCAACCCGAAAGGGCTTACAGAACCGGGACGCACCCCCAAGTATTTCTCCATACGTGCTTCTGAGGCAAAGCTTAACTTCCCCTGTTTCAGCATTTTTTCTATATCATGAATTGCCATTGCATGGTCGCAATGCAAAATAATCAGATAATGCCTATTCCCCTTGTGATTCCGGAAAAACAGATTTTTACAATGCGTACTATCCAAATTTTTCCAATACTGTTTCGCGATCTCTATTGTCGGAGCTGCAGGATGTTCCTCGTAATCATACTCTATTCCCAATGCCGCCAACGTTTCATACACTTTTTCCTGTCCAACCTTATCCATTTTAGATTTTAAATTTTAGATTTTAGATTCCGACCGCACAATTCTTACACTCTTTTTTCATCATCACTGAATCATTCCATCGGCATTCACAGAATCTTCTCATTTTTTTAGTTTTTAACTTTTATCTTTCTTTCCCCTGCCACGTATCCAACTCCCTCAACCGTTTATCCAACTTCGCCGTGAACTCGAAATTTTTAATTCCCCACTTAGGAGCAATTAAATATTCCGGAGGGGACTGATTAACAAATCGCTCCAAATACACATCCGGACGTATCCGTTCAATCACCTCCACCACGAAATCCAAATATTCTTCTTGTGTATATAATTGGAATGCCGACGGATTCTCGGCGTACTCCTCCGCCATACGGGTATCTTTCACGATCTGCAACTGATGCAATTTCAACACTTGTATCGGTAACTCACACAACCGTACGGCTCCCTCCAACATAGACTCCCGGCTCTCTCCCGGCAAACCGAATATCAAATGAGCGCCAATGGCAATTCCCCGTCCCGCCGTGCCACGTATCGCCCTTTCGGAAGCCGCGAAACCATGTCCCCGGTTCACCCTTTGCAACACTTCATCGTTTACCGACTCCACCCCGTACTCCACGCAAACATAATATTCCCGGGCCAATAGTTCCAAGTAATCCAACACTTCATCATTCACCGTATCCGGTCGCGTGCCAATCACAAGCCCCGCTATCATCGGATGCGCCAAAGCCTCCTCGTACCGTTGTTTCAACACTTCCAACGGTGCGTACGTGTTCGAATATGCCTGAAAATAAGCTAGATATTTCTGATTATTGTACTTGTGGCCAAAAAAACGGATACCTTCCTCGATCTGTCGGGTAATACCCTCCACGGCACGGCAATAATCAGGATTGAAACTGTCATTATTGCAAAACGAGCATCCCCCGATACCCTTACTCCCGTCCCGGTTAGGACAGGTAAATCCCCCGTCGATCGACAATTTCTGAACCCTTTCGCCAAAAAGCGTTCGGAAATAGGTCGGGTAGTCATTATATCGTTTTTGATCTCGTTCAAACATTAGTTTATCGCAATAATTAACAGCCCGCGAAAATAAACATTTATTTGTTTAGAATTTAACATCGGACACTATTTTTTATTCACGACAATCATTTTCTTTCACTTTATGAATAATAACAAACGTTCGCGTAAATTTTAACTAAAATCTTCTATTCCATTATTCAAGAAAAAAAACTATCTTTGCACCCCTAAGATAGGAATATTTAACAAAGAATGATCATATAAACAAATTCTCCTGAATGTCAGGAGGTAAACGCAAAAAATCTAACAGAACTATGAGTACGAAGTACGTTTACACCTTTGGCGACGGAAAAGCAGAAGGAAAAGCAGACATGAAAAACCTGCTTGGAGGTAAGGGCGCCAATCTTGCCGAAATGAATCTCATCGGAGTTCCTGTACCTGCAGGATTCACTATCACGACAGAAGTTTGTACCCTTTACAACCAAGAAGGACGCGACTCTGTTATCAAATTAATCGAAAATGACGTGAAAGCCGGTATCGAGGCCACCGAGAAGTTAATGAACGCCAAATTCGGATCAAAGGGAGAAGCATTCCCTCTTTTGGTTTCCGTGCGTTCGGGAGCCCGAGTATCCATGCCGGGTATGATGGACACGGTGCTTAACTTGGGTATGAATGACGACGCCGTTAAAATCGTTGCCGAGAAATCGGGTAATGCCAGATTCGCTTGGGATTCCTATCGTCGCTTCGTGCAAATGTACGGAGATGTGGTAATGGGCGTTGCTGCCGGAAAAGGAGAACACAACCCGTTCGAAGTCGAGATCGATAAATTAAAAGCAGAAAAAAATATTACCAACGACACGGACTTCACCGCCGAAGACCTGCAAGAACTGGTTCGCCGCTTCAAAAGTGTCGTTAAAGCAAAAACTGGTAAAGATTTCCCAACCTGCCCGTGGGAGCAATTATGGGGAGCAATCTGTGCCGTGTTCGACTCATGGATGACGGAACGTGCCGTCCTGTATCGTCAATTGAATCAAATCCCGGAGGAATGGGGAACTGCCGTGAACGTGCAGGCTATGGTTTACGGGAACATGGGTGACAATTCCGCTACCGGGGTTGCCTTCACTCGTGACGCCGCTACCGGAGAAGACATCTTCAACGGTGAATACTTGATCAACGCACAAGGAGAAGACGTGGTTGCAGGTATCCGTACCCCGCAGGAAATCACGATCGAGGGCTCTCGCCGTTGGGCAAAAATGCAAAATATCTCCGAGGCAGATCGTAAATCCAAATATCCTTCATTGGAAGAGGCTATGCCGACCGCTTATGCGGAGTTGGACGCCGTTCAACAAAAACTGGAAGACTATTTCCACGATATGCAAGACCTTGAATTTACCATCCAAGACGGTAAATTATGGATGTTGCAAACCCGTAACGGGAAACGTACCGGTACTGCCATGGTAAAAATGGCCGTCGATATGTTGGCACAAGGAATGATCGACGAGAAGACTGCACTACTCCGTCTGGAAGCAGCCAAACTGGATGAATTGCTTCACCCGGTATTCGACAAAGAAGCACAATCAAAAGCAAAAGTATTAACCAAAGGATTACCTGCGTCCCCGGGTGCCGCGACAGGACGTGTCGTATTCTTCGCCGACGAGGCAGAAGAATGGAAAGCCAAAGGAGAAAAAGTAATTCTGGTTCGTCTGGAGACTTCTCCGGAAGACTTGCGCGGTATGAACGTATCCGAAGGTATCCTTACCGCTCGCGGGGGTATGACCTCCCACGCTGCCGTGGTTGCCCGCGGTATGGGTAAATGCTGCGTATCCGGTGCCGGAGAAATCGTGGTAGACTACCACAAACGCACGTTCACAGTGAAAGGCATTACCATCAATGAAGGTGACTGGATTTCATTGAACGGCTCCACGGGAGAAGTTTACTTGGGTAAAGTGGCTACAGCAGAAGCATCTTTGGACAAGGATTTCAAGGCTATCATGGAACTGGCAGAGAAACACACGCGTATGTACGTGAGAACAAATGCCGATACTCCCCACGATGCGCAAGTCGCTCGTGATTTCGGGGCTAGAGGTGTCGGTCTGTGCCGCACGGAACACATGTTCTTCGAAGGTGACCGTATCGACGCTATGCGCGAGATGATCCTTTCGGACACTGTCGAGGAACGCCGTATCGCATTGGCAAAAATCCTCCCGATGCAAAGAAGCGACTTCGAGGGAATCCTTGAAGCCATGGACGGATTTGGTGTTACCATTCGTTTGTTAGACCCGCCATTGCACGAGTTTACTCCCAATGAGCCGGAATCACAAAAATACATGGCAGAGAAAATGGGTATCTCTGTAGAAGTGGTGAAAGAAAAAGTAGACGCCCTACACGAGTTCAACCCGATGTTAGGTCACCGCGGTTGCCGTTTGGGTATTACCTACCCGGAAATCACCGAGATGCAGGCACGTGCCATCATCGAAGCCGCTTGTAACCTCAAATTGAAAGGCTTGAACCCGAAACCGGAAATCATGGTTCCGCTGGTTGGTACCGTGAAAGAATTGAAACAACAAACTAACATCATCCGTTGCACTGCCGACGTAGTATTCGCTGAAAAGGGCATCAAGGTAGATTATATGGTAGGAACCATGATCGAAATACCTCGCGCTGCTTTGACAGCCGATCAGATCGCCGAAGTTGCCGAGTTCTTCTCATTCGGCACGAATGACTTGACTCAGATGACATTCGGATACTCTCGTGATGACGCCGGTAAATTCTTACCCGAGTACATCAAGAAAGGTATTCTGAAAACCGATCCGTTCGCCGTACTGGATCAAGAAGGTGTTGGTCAATTAGTTCAAATGGGTGCCGAAAAAGGACGTTCAGCTAACAGCAAACTGAAACTCGGAATCTGTGGAGAGCACGGGGGAGAACCCTCTTCCGTCATCTTCTGCGACAAAGTGGGAATGGACTACGTGTCTTGTTCACCCTTCCGCGTTCCGATCGCTCGTCTGGCCGCGGCGCAGGCTGCAATTATGCATGCGAAAAAATAAAGTCTAAACGACATATTTCTAAAAGCTTGGGGTTACCCAAGCTTTTTTTTTATGCTTTCAAAAAGCATCTTTTCAACAAAATTAACCTGATTATCAAATCAGTACAATTATTTTCCCGTATACATATTAACTAATACAAGTAATAACCATGGCATCAATAAAATTCAAACTCAGGACATCAATAAAACTAGGGAAACAAGCCTCTCTCTATATTCAACTTATTCACCAAAGACGAGTGAAAACAATCACCCTCCCTTACAAATTGTATTCTCATGAATGGGAACCTTTAAATGAAGAGATCATATTACAAAGTGATAATATACGATTCAATTATTTAAAAGAAGTCCAACAAGAAATTCTTAAATCAAAACAATTATTACACTCCATCATTTATCAACTTGAGCAACGACATTCTTTCACGACAAACGACATTCTTTCACACTATAATAACCGTCAGAGTGGCAATTTCTTCCCCTTTATGCAAAAACAAATCAAGGAACTGCTCCAACGAGGAAAAAATCATACGGCACGAAATTATCAAACCACCTTACGTACATTTCAATCTTTTTGTGAACGGTCGGAAATTTACTTCAAGGATATAAACTCAAACATGATTAAGAAATTTGAGAACTATCTCAAACAAAAAAACATCCAACCAAACACGATTTCTTTTTACATGAGAACTTTGCGCGCTGTCTATAACAAAGCACTGGTTGAGGATCACCTGTTAAAAGATGAAAATCCGTTTCGTTTCGTCTATACCGGTATACCCAAAACAAATAAAAGAGCGGTTAATGCATCTGTAATTCAACAGCTAATAGATCTGCATCTATCCAGTAACAAGAGTCTTTCATTTGCCCGTGATCTATTCCTTTTTAGCTTCTACACTCGCGGTATGGCTTTTATTGATATGGCTTTCTTATTGAAATCTTCTATACGAGATAATTATCTCGTATACACCAGACATAAGACACGCCAAACATTAACAATCAAGCTTGTCCCGGAAATTTTAGATATCATAAAAAAATACTCGGCAATAACCGATAAACATTATTTGTTACCCATCATAACCAAAACTCATATTCCCATTCATCGTCAGTATGAAAGCGCACAACGTTTATACAATAAACGACTCAAAATATTATCAGATATCCTTCAGATATCTCCTGCACTAACATCCTATGTTGCGCGTCATTCATGGGCCACAATTGCACATCACAAGGGGATTCCTTTATCGGTCATCAGTCAAGGCATGGGACATACATCCACACATACAACAAATATCTATCTTGCATCACTTGACCATTCCGTGATAGATAAGGCAAATGAAGAGATTATCGCCCTGTAGCCTGCTTTCCATTCTTTTACAGCAACATTTTGCTCTTCATATATATTAACATTCCGCCTCTTTGTAAGAGGCGGAATATTCCTTTTCTGTGGTGTAAAAATAAATATTTTTCATCATTATATGATAAATACTATTGTGATTTAATATTATTTAACCTAACTTTTCTTGATACAACTGCAAAAAAATGAGCAGCAAACAATCATTATCTACTATGTATCAACACGTTTGCAATATAGTTTCATGATTTAATATCATGAAATTCATCATTACTATATATTACACTGAAATATAGCGTATTACAAAATCATTATATCCTCAAACAATCCAATAAATACCAGATTGTTTACAATACCGGAATCAACACTTCTATTCAAATTCATAAATATATAATTTACAGCGCATTAAAACAAACACAACTATCTATTCCGCCTCTTACAAAGAGTCGGAATGATTTTAATAATGCGGTGTTTAAAATTTATTTAATTTAACTATATGAGAATCAGCTATATGTTTACCGAAAGTTTATTATTTGCAATGATATGTATTTATACATATCACAAGGCAGTATGGTCATTTTTTCGGTTGCATCAAAATCGTCCAGAAGATAATCGCAAAGTTCATTAGATTAAAAATACAGGAAATGAAAAGATGGTTATTATTAGTAACAGGTCTATTACTTTTAAGTAGCGGGCAAACTTTCTCTCAAAAAGTCGGGATAAAGACAAATGCTGTCTATTGGGCTACAGCAACCGCCAATATCGGCATAGAATTCAAATTAGGTAAAAAGACCACGTTTGATTTATCAGGGAATTATAACCCATGGTCCTTTTCTAATAATAAAAAGTGGAAACATTGGCTCGTTCAACCCGAATTTCGCTATTGGCTTTGCGAGAATTTCAACGGTCATTTTTTCGGCACACATCTGCTTGGCGGACAACTCAATGCCGGCAATGTAAAACTTCCGTTCGGGCTACTCCCCGGGCTGAAACATCAAAGGTACGAGGGAGGATTCTACGGAGGAGGATTAACTTACGGTTATCAATGGTTGTTAAGCAAACGCCTAAACCTTGAAACCTGCATCGGGGGCGGTTACATCCGCGTGAACTATGACAAATATAATTGCGAAAAATGTGGCGAGTGGAAATACAAGGGACATAAAAACTACTGGGGAATCACCAAAGTCGCCATATCCATTATATACCTCATTAAATAATAGAAGACACGACCATGAAAAGAATGATATATACCATACTAATATTGCTTTTAGGAAGTGGCAGCGCGTGGAGTCAGAAAGAATACCTGAGAAATATTCGGGTATTGAATAACGAAATGAAAAAAAATAAAGCCGATGTGGACGTCTGTATAAATCTCGATGTAAGCCAAATAAAAGTCCGCAGACAACACAGCATCCGGCTGATTCCTGTCATTATTTCGAAAAACGAAAGCAAGAGTCAGGAATTACCGGCTATTATCATCAACGGGCGTACACGTGCTCTGGTGCATCAACGCGTAGAGCGGCTCACAGGGCAACCTTATCCTTACAAGGCACAAACTGTTATACGCCGTTACAACCGGGAAAAACAGGAAATAAACTACGCCGCCTCAATCCCTTTCCAACAATGGATGAGAGGCAGCAAATTAATCATCCGGGAAGAAGTAAGCGGGTGTACCGATTGCATGGCAGCCGGTTACAATCAAGGTGCGACAGATACCATCGCTTCGTCCTGTCTCGCTTCGCCCTTGCCGATATTTACCCTCGATTTCAAACAACCGAAAAAGGAAATCATCAAAACAAGGGAAAAGAGCCGCGAAGCCAGATTACAGTTCCGTCAAGACAGCCGGAAAATTCTACCGGAATACAAAAACAATCATAAAGAACTGGCTGCCATCAAACAATCTATAACAGAAGTCCAAGATGATAAGAACGTCATGATCAAGGCTATCTACATCACGGGATACGCCTCCCCGGAAGGTAGCCGCGAATATAATCTCACCATCTCCAAGGCCAGAGCCGAAGCACTTGCCCGATACCTGCAAGACGAACTCAAAATCGCTCCGGAACAGATTCACGCAGACTGGAAAGGTGAAGACTGGCAAGGACTGCGCGAAGAGGTAGAAAAACGCCCGAAACTCCTGCACCAGAACAAAGTGCTCGCTATCATCGATAATTGTACAGCTCCGGATAAATGTGAAGAAAGCTTCAAAAAACTGGATAATGACGGGAAAATCTACAAACGATTGCTAAATGAATGCTATCCTCCGTTACGGAAAAACGACTATCGCATACAATACGAAGTCCGAAATTTCAACTTGGAAGAGGCGAAACAAGTAATTAAAACCAACCCGAAACTATTAAGCCTGTACGAGATATACCTCGTAGCCCAAGCATACGGGAACGCCCCTGTCCTCCAAGAACAAATTATCCACACGGCAGCCGAGGCCTATCCGGAGAACGGAATCGCAGCGAGTAATGCCGCCCGGCTCGATTTGCAAAAAGGCAATATCCGGGCAGCAATCAACCGTCTTGAAAAAGCCAAAGCCGATCCGGACACGTGGGGTGCGCTCGGCGTGGTTTATGCCCGGGACGAACAATGGGAACTTGCCAAACAGTACCTCGTCAAAGCCGCTACACAAGGCGATAACGAGGCTCGAGAGAATCTTCAAAAACTAGAAACATATATACAAGAACCATAAAAGATTGAATTGACATCAAATTACATTAAATTTTTAGATTATGAAATTAAACAAGTACTTATTAATCGCAGTTGCCAGTCTAGGACTATTTGCCTGCAACAATGACAAAGAAGAAGCCACTCCCAGCGGTCTGAAAGCAATCTCTTTAAACATCGTAAATCCCGAATTGTCGAGAGCTGAACAGACTCCCACGACCGGAGAGCATGGAGGGACATTAGCAATTACCCCCTCTTGCATTTACGTGAAGTTATTGGGAACAGATATCGAAAAAACTTTCACAAGCGTTGTGGATGCCAATAAGTTCACGTTCTTTGATGTACCGACAAGCTGTACCGGAGTGGAAGTTATCATCAATAACAACTCTGCTTATAACTCCACCGCCACGGCGGAAACCGCCAAAAAAACAAATGTTACTTGCTACGGCTCTTCAACAACACTAACACCTGCCAATGTAACAACAAAACCGGGAGAAACTCTTCAATATGACCTCTACCAAACAACAGTTACCGTTAAACCCATCGTGGCCCGTATTGAAGCATCCGGGATCAAACTAATGCAAACAGAAAATCCCACCCAACCGGCAACAACGGCAACTTCCAAATATGCCACTCTTAATTTCGCCGGAATTTTCCTGAATGGATACTGCGAAAATGGAGCATTAGCGAATAACACCGTAACAGCGAGTAACTCACAAGTCATTGAATCAGATGATGCGGAAACTGTTTTAGCCGCAGCCGAAGTATTGTCCATGGGAGACTTTTTAGAAACACCTGCAACAATTTTTGGCGCCACCTTCCCTACAACAGAAAAATGCTATGCATACAACTTCTTTGTAAATGCAGACAACAACAAACCAATCATCACATTAGCCTTTACCGACGCAACCTTAAAAACAGGCACATGCTCACCGATTCGTTTTGCCGTAGTTTCCAAATATAACGGAGATGAAAATTTCAAATTCGAAGCCGGGAAGCTATATCGAATCACCAAATTAGAAGTAACAGATGAAAATATCACCGGAGATATCACCGGTAATACCTTAATCGCGGTTAACGCCACGATTGTGGTTGAACCTTGGGTTGTCCAGGATGTAACCGTTGAATGGAAATAAGACACTAATATCTTCGGCACCACACGCCAAAGATACTCCCGGGAACGCCCCACGAGGCGAAGGGGCGTTCCTTTTTCAAATTTTACATACATACAGTACAACAAGATGAAACGTTTTGAGAAAATATTACTGCTTCTATTAATTATCAGTGTGAATACAAGCTGCATAAAAGAAGATCTTGATGATTGCGAGAAAACACGCCTTACCTTTATATATAAAGGGGATGGTCAAGAAGATATATTTCATACTAAAATCAACAAGGTTGACCTGTATGTTTTCGATGCCGACCACCACTTGGTAACCACCAAAGTATTAAATCAAAGTACCCTAAAAAAACATCAAGGAACCAAACTAAACTTACCGTCCGGTCAATACCACCTCGTCGCGGTAGGCAACGCGGGTGAACGCACAACAATAAAAGATATTCAATGCGGTTCATTGCAAAATATCATGGCAATGCACCCCAACCAAGACAAAGATAAAGTGCCCGGTCAAGACCCCCTTTACATGGGCTGCCATGTCATCGAGGTACTTAAAGACCGTTGGTCAGACCACACGGTAGAATTCAAAAGTTCCCACCTGAAAGTATCCGTGGAAGTCCGGGGAGTGGGATACGCCGGAACGGGACGTGCAGCTAATCCGTCCGTTTCCGTCGTGCTAAAAAACGTCTATCCACACACGAACTTCACCAACGAATCGTGCGGAGAATTATGCGCCCATCACCCGGAATTCGTGTTCGATGAAAACACTCACGTCATGCAATCAACAGACTTAAACATATTCAGGTACAAAGGTGGATGTGCAATGGTAATAGAAGTTCTGAACCGAGAGGGCAACGTCATTGCCTCCAAAAGCATTGCGGAATTCCTGCGTGAAAATCCTAAAGTGGATATTTACAAACAGGAAGCCCTGCTCCCGCTCCTTATTGAATTCACTCCATTGCAAGTGGAAATCCGCTTGCCCGAGTGGTATATCAATGACGTGACACCAGATTTCCATTAATCATATAGAAGAACTTGTTATGAAAAACAGATTCAACTTCATCATATTCGCGTTTATTCTTTTGCTGACATCCTGCATCAAAGACAAGGCACAAGAAGAAGAAAAGGTTTCCGTGGTGTTGACATTCAACACGCGTTCCGTTAGCGAAACTTACGACACCGATTCGGGTGAAGGTATTCAATCCATCCGTGTAATCATCGCTCAAAACGGCACGGTCGTAAAAAATGAATATTATCCCGAACTAAGCTACAATGCCTCACTCTCCTCCCGCACGTTCACAATATTCGATGTACCCGTGGGAAATGCGGATTTCTATATCATCGCCAATGCCGATAAATCAGGGATTACGGATTGGACACCCTACAATGTCGGGCAAACACCATCGTTCGACCTACTGACTCGACACGTCATGACAACCGCAAACGGAATCATTGAGCCACCATTCCCCATCGCACAACAATTCTTGAATCAATCGATACGGACTAACGGGCAAGAATTAAATTTCTCCATCATCCGTTCCGTTGTCAAGTTAAATTTCATGTTCACGAACAAGAGCGACAAAGACATCACGCTCGAACAAATCAAACTGGGGACGTTCGTACCGGATAAAACATTTTTATTCCCCCAAGAATCACGACCGGCAGATCTGAATTATCATCCATTAAACATGAATAATATAAATCAAGTCGTTCAAGCCGGAACCTCATTCATGAAAACGGTATATATTTACGAGAATACCGGCACGGATACCGATGCATACACGGTGGCCATCGTTGTCGACGGATACACCTACGAACCGCTTCCGTTAAACCTGACATCAATAACCCGCAACACGCAGGTAAATATAAAAATGACGATTACCCCTAGCAATGTAGGACTTTCATACATTGTTGCCGATTGGACAAACACCCCTGTAACGATTCCCCCGTTTGATTAAATAAAATATATAACCATGAAAACCATCTACCATTTAATATATCTAGCGTATGCCGGTATTCTTTTCCTAACCGGTTGTTCAGACGATATATTGGAAAAAAACGCACAAGTCATCGAGGGGCAACCTACCAAAGTAAATTTAAACTTCGGGGTAGCTAACTCGTCACAACTATCCAGAGCAACCTCGCCCGTCAAAGATGAACACAAGGTGAACAACCTGTACGTTTTCATTTTTAATGCCGACGGTTCTCTGTCTAAAAGCCAATTTTTCGAATACGGGAACTTACAGGATAAAATGGAAAAGGATGACATCAACAACACACTCACGAGCGGCAAAGTTACTATCGAAACCGTATCCGGAAGCGGGAAAACGATTTGGGCAATCGCGAATATCGCTAACGTTTCAACTAACGCCATGAGAGATATCACCCCCGCCGTGTTGGACGAGATAAGTAATCTGGAGGAATTACAAGCACTAACAGCCTCTTTGCAACAAGAAACGATTGCCCGGGGAACAGCCTTTCTCATGAGTGGCACCCACGAAGATGCATCCGGGAATCCTAAAAAAGTGGACATCCCCGTCGGGGGCGAAATAAGCGGCAATATCATTCTGAAACGCGTCGATGCCAAAATCACGTTCAACATCCAAACCAAAAAAGGAATCACCTTCACTCCCACGGAATGGAAAGTTGTCAAAGCCTCCAAAAAGGTCTATTTACTACCCAATGCATCCGATCCAGAAGGCGCTGACACGGACTATTTCGAAACATCGTGGGCAAACTACGAGGGTGAAGGTGACAATTTTGGGAAGACCTTTTCTTTTTACGTGGCAGAAAATCGCAAATCACCCATCAAATCCATTCCAACAATGACAGAGGACGGCACCCCTCTGACCCCGGAGGAACAATATAATTACCGGGAAAAACAACTCAAGAACCCCGTGACGGACGGCAAACCCGGACAAACCGTAACCAACGGGGCATACGAATACGCTGACCCCAACTCCACGTATGTGATACTAAAAGGAAACATCACGTACAAATATGGTGAAATACAAGAAGTTTCCGCGAATGTCATGTACACGATACACTTGGGGTTCGTGAATGGCGCCGAGGATTTTAACACCAACCGCAATGTACATTACACGTACACGGTTACCATCAACAGTGCCGAAAGTATCATTGTTGAAGTTAACGATGGAAAAGAGAACCAACCCGGTGCAGAAGGCGAGATTACTATTGCCGACAATATCATTAACTTAGATGCCCATTATGAAACGAGATGCATTACTTTCACTCAAGCACAAATAGACCCGAGTTTAACGTGGTATGTAAAAACCGCTTTCAGCGAAGGGATGCCGGAGCAAAATCCTCAAGACTACAAATGGATCAAGTTTTTACTTAACACCAAAAATGGTTCCGGTTATGATACCAAATTCCAAAAATACCCCGGAGATAAGGAAAGCTATACAGACGAGGAAATCAAGGCTTTGGATTGTCAAATAACAAACGCCAAACTTATAAACGTGGCTCAACTTGTACGGATTCTAAAAAGAAACAAAGAAATATATATTGCAAACAATAACAGTAACAAGGGAACTCTTTTCGACGGAGGGTTTAAAATTACATTCACGGCTTTTATCGAGGAAAATTATTACACACAAAACCCGGAAACAGGAGACAACAGCACAACTTTATGGAAAAAATTTGTCAATCAACCGGAACGAATCATGAATATCCTCTCCAACACGAGATACAGCCCGGACGGGGAAAGCGTGAGGCACGTCGCCGTTACTTCGTTCCGGCAAAAATCCATTCAAACGATGTATAACATCTCGGCAGGCGAAGGGTTGCAAACGGCATGGGGAACAGAATGTGTACAGGAAACAGATAAACGCCCGTTCTGGAAGGAAAAAACCGCCAATTCAGAGAAACCCACACCCACCTATAATGATTCTCGAAACGGTCGTTCCAATACTACAAAATTATGGAATACAAGTACAAATCCCCGTTGGGATACTTATATTGAACCGACAACCAATGAAATGAAAACAGCATACAATTACGCCCGCTACAATTGCATGCAACGAAATCGGGATCTAGACGGAGACGGGGAAATTGATGCCGATGAAGTACGCTGGTACTTAGCTGCCATCGATCAATTGACAGACCTTTGGATCGGAGAAAATTCATTTGACGCCGACGCCCGCCTTTTCAAAGGCTCCACGTGGATTGAAGACTGGTATGTCAGCAGCACCGTACCGGGACGTTACAGTGTAAATATAGGTTCAGACTGGTTCCCCCGTTATGAATACTGGGACAACCCCACCGTACTATGGTCTTCCGAAGGCTCCTCTATCGGTGAGATGAATACAGTAACTTCCTATAACACAAGTAAAACATTTAATTACCGCTGTGTACGTAATCTCGGTATTGCTCCGGATGATGCCACAACAATACCCCAAGATTTTGCCACATACGACGCCACCACCCATGTACTCTCCCTCGAGTACCTAGACGAAAAATCCATCCGTGCTTACTCGCAGGAAGAAGAACTGCCCGAACACCACGAACGGCAGGCAGACAACTTACCATGGTGGAATTTTGAAGTAAACCCGGGCTCACACTTGTTACTAAGCAAGAGTGCCAATTGGATTGAAATCCGTGATGCCGTCAACTCCGGCAAGTCACCTTGTCCACCCGGTTGGCGTGTACCAAATCAACGAGAACTAGCTCTTATGCTGTCACGTGTAAAAAATGATGGCGGTTGGGAATGGAGTAATCACATGTCAAGAACCCGCTTTTCCATGAACCCGACAGGGGGCTATCGGCATGGTTTCTCTGTTACGTCTGCGGCAGAAATGCTATTCCTGATTAATAATTCCAACGAAACAGGGGGAGTACGATGCGTAAGAGATAAATCTTCAAAATAATTCGATATAGAAAAACAAGATATGAATAAACGAGAACTTTCATTATTAGTAGCAGACCGAACCGGGCTCTCGAAGGGCGAGGCACTGAAAGCGGTGCAAGCCACGATAGATTGCATCACCGAAGCTCTGCAAACAGGACAACGAATAACGTTAATGGGATTCGGGGCGTTCTTCTCGTATGAACTCCCCCCTCGCGTTACATATAATCTTTATACCAAAGAACGGGAACAACTGGAATCACGCAAGGTGATCAAATTCAGACCCACCTTCCCCGACAAATAAATGCAACCAACCACGAGGCTGTCCAAAAATGGGCAGTCTCTTTTGACACTTAGCTATTCAGTCAATTAGTTGTATTTTCAATGTTATACGATTATCATTTTCTACCATCGGTTTACTTTGGTTTACAGTAGTAAACTTTTTCTAGAGAAAATCCGAAGTAATACTGTTAAAGAAAGGGATTAAAACCGGTACAAAGCCGTTTCAAAGCCGGTGCAAAGCCGCTCGTGAACGTCTTTGAAACGTCTTTGTATCGAAGGTGAAACGTCTTTGTTCCCTTATTACTCCCTTATCTCAACGGACTCTTATCGCATACTCACCATGCCTAAAAAAAAGTTTACCGTAAACCTAAGTAAACTTATACTGGAATTTTCATCAAAAATATCCCTAAAACCAACCGGGATATTAGCATATAAGCTCCCAGTATACTGCGATTATAACCGGGACAAGTAACATTCTTCCTATTAATGCTTCACACCCAGCACAATCCCTAACACGTAAGGCATCAGCCAAAACGCCCAAACAAGAATACTAAATCTACTGAAATTCTGTTTGGCTTTTTGGCTTCCTTTCCAGTAAGTCAAGATTGCCCATCCCGCATGGATTGCCATCAAAATTAAAGCAAATAATCCGGTTACACTATGCAGGATATTTTCATTCCCCGCCTCTCCGGCGATATCGGACATTATTGTCGTACCGAACGTATCGGCAGTCAATCCCAACAGGAAAAAGACAATATGCCACAATCGTAACTCGTTTTGCACTCGTTCCGCCCATGTACCAATCGAGTAAAACACGAGTGCCAGCGTCATGCTCGCGATAGCGGTTCCTAAAAAAGGTATATTTTCCATCACTTTAAATTTATAACATGAATCACTCGTAACGAATAGCATCTATCGGGTTCAACCGGGATGCCTTGCGGGCGGGATACCAACCGAAGAAAACACCCGTGAACGTACAAACGATAAACGAAATCACCACTGAGTACAATAACACGGATACCGGCCATCCCAACAGGGAACGCAATACCAACGATACACCGATCCCCAACCCCACGCCGATAATTCCACCCGAAACACTGATAATAATTGACTCTATCAAGAACTGGAACAAGATATGCCGCCCCTTGGCACCGATAGACATTCGTAAACCGATTTCACGAGTACGTTCCGTGACCGAAACATACATGATATTCATGATTCCGATGCCACCGACAAGCAAGGAGATTCCCCCGATACAAGCCAAAAGAATAGTTAAAACCTTGGTCGCCATCGTCAGTACCTTACTCATCTCTTCCAGCGAACGAACCGTGAAATCATCCTCCTGCCCCGCGGGAATACGATGCGTCTGTCGCAATACTCCCGTGATTTCCTGTATCATCTTGTTCGTGTATCGCTCGTCAATCACGGAAACGTAAATACCGTGCATGTAAGGGATTGCCAACAATCTTTTCTGTATTGTCGTGAAAGGAGCCACGATGATATCATCCTGATCCCGCCCCATGGAATTATAACCTTTAGGAGCCAAAACACCAACAATACGAAAAGGCACTTTATCAAAGCGGATAATCTGCCCGAGAGGCTCTTCCCCGTTCTTGAACAGGTTATCCACGATCGTCTGCCCCACCACGCACACTTTGGCGGCATTCTTCATGTCCTGATCACTGAACATTTCCCCCCGGTTGACCGTCAAGCGGCGAATATCCATGTAATCCTCGTTGATCCCGTAAATAGAGGTCGGCGTGTTACTCGCCCCGTAAATGGCTTGCCCGGATTTCGTCACGTAAGGAGAACAGTTTTCCAAATAAGGAACTTCCGAAACGATTGCCCGGTAATCTTCCAACTTTAAAGTCTGAACGATCACGCCGTTCTGGCGGATTCCTCCCACCATGGCATTCGTCGGGTTGATAACCACCATGTTAGCCCCCAGTTCTTCTATTTGTTTCTCTATACTATACTTCGAGCCTTCACCGATGGCAAGCATCGAAATTACCGAGCTCACCCCGATAATGATACCCAACATCGTCAAGAACCCGCGTAATTTATTATTACTCAAAGCCCGAAGGGCGATAATTATTAAATTCCCGTAATTCATCTATTCATTTTAGATTTATGATTTATGATTTCAGATTTATGATTATCATCCTCCCT
>NZ_JAKNJD010000018.1:0-103823 GCF_022132345.1 Butyricimonas sp. DFI.6.44
CCTTATTTTTACAAAAAAAAAGAACTGTCTAAAACTTGTTAGACAGTCCCTTTTTGCCTAAAGACGGATACGCGTTTATTCTATGATTACAACGCGGTTTAATTCTACATCTCCTTTGTAAAGATTTTCAACTCCGCCTTTACCGATTACTTCCAATTGTTTGGCATCTACGCCGTATTTCTTGATTAAAGCGTCAGCCACGTTTTGTGCGCGTTTTTCACTCAATTTCTGGTTGAATTCGGCGCTACCGGTAGCTTTGTCCGCGTAACCGATTACCTTGTAAACTTGTCCCGGGTTGCTCTTGATGAGGTTAGCGTAGTATTCCAAGTTGATCAGTTCTTTTCTGGTGAGGTTGGCTTTGTTTATTTTGAAGAAAATAGCCAATGGAGCGTTCTTGATAGTCTTTGCTTTGTTTTTTTCTGCATCCAAAGCTTTACGAGTTTGATCCAACTCGTCTTGCAGACGGTCAGCACGACGGATTTGTTCTGCCAATTTTGCTTCTGCAGCGCTCAACATTTCCGGGGAAACACCGGTATATATTGTTTCAGCTTTTTTCTCTCTTCTGAAATTGCGTTGTTTGAATTTGTAGGTAACACCCACGGAAACTCCCAGTATGCCTTCTCCCTTGCATCCGCCTACTTCTCCGTCAAATGCTTGCGGTACTAAACTACCTTTGATTTCCACGTTCACATCGAGGGCGTCAGTTAAACGCATTTTGTTGATCAATCCCGCCGCGAACATGAATTTGGTGTTATCCACGGAAGAACAACCATGGATCATTCCGAAACCGGCAAACGGTACAGCCTCGTAAAAACGATCGGTACGGTATCCCCCAATCCAATTTGATAAGTTGAGCAATCCGTCCACGTGTACATTGAATTGTTGCCATTTTTGTTTGTAGTATCCGTTTTTAAGAGCGCCTTTAGCGTAGATGTTTCCGGCATCAGCCGTGGCACCTCTTAACGTGAAACCGCCTGCTTGAACCCGTGCTCCGATTGTCGGTAATACCCATTTCCCAACGGATAGGTCAAAGGCCGGAGTTAAGCGTTTCCCGAAACTGGCTTTGCTATCACATTCTCCGAAGTAGATTTGTCCCCCGAAATTGAAAGATGTAAACCAGTTATCCCAGAAACCGTTAGTGACGAAGCCACTCCAAGCTTTGCCTTTTTCAGTTTCAAGGTTGTTGCTCTCGTTTTGGGCACTAGCCAAAAGAGGCAATGCAGCGATGCATAACAAAATAAATACTCTTTTCATACAATATTAGTTAATTTGTTATAGGATAATGAACAAAATCACATCCCTTCTAATTCAAAAACGATTGTTTTCATGGCGCAAATATACATTATTTTCATTTATAATACATTTATATTTTATATTTTTTCGAATTGCGTCATTTTTGTGGATGTAATTGTGTTTTTTCGTCATTTGTATAATACAAATAAAATACAATTTTATTGAAAGAAACACATATATCAATTGTGTCGAAATTGTGGCTATCTAGTAATACAAATAGTGAATTTGTGTTTGTTTTATTTTCGCGATAATGATGAGTATGAATTAAATATTCATGTTGGATTGAATTGTTTTTCGGAAGCGTTAAATTTGTTGCAGAATAAAAAAGGTGAAAATATGATACTGGAAACGGAAAGATTGATTTTAAGAGAACTTGTTCAAGAAGATTTTGATGAAGTGTGTAAGTTATTACAAGATCCCGTGGTGATGTATGCTTACGAGGGGGCTTATAATAATCAGGAGGTGCAGGAATGGTTGGAGCGGCAATTCCGGAGATATGCGAATGATGGTTTCGGGTTGTGGGGAGTTGTGGAGAAAGAGAGTGGGGAGTTAATAGGACAATGTGGTGTCACGTGGCAAGATTGTGACGGGAAGCGGGTTCCGGAGGTCGGTTATCTGTTGAGAAAGGAGTTTTGGCATAAAGGGTATGCCACGGAAGCGGCTATTGCTTGCAAGGAGTATGCTTTTGAAAAGTTGGGTTTTGATGAAGTGTACTCGATAATACGGGATACGAATGTCGCTTCTCAAAACGTGGCATCGCGGAACGGGATGAAAAAAGTGGCGGCTTTTGTTAAACATTTTCGGGGTGTTGATATGTTGCATTTGGTTTTTCGGGTGAATAAAACGTAATTTTTTCTTCGTTTCTTTGAGATTTAATATGCTTGTATTCAGGTGAATATGCTGTTGTGTTTTTGATATATCGAATTGCGTACACTTTTTTCGTAAAAAAAAAGAATCCCGTTTAATCCTTTTTTCGAGGGGTCGTGTATTAATAGTGTATGAAAGAGAAAAGTAATATATATCAGTATGACATTGCCGCTTTAATACTGGCGTATTTGCGGAATGAAATTGATGACGAGGGGCGGTCGAAACTCGAAGCATGGCTAGATGAGTCCGATTCCCACAAGGTTCTTTTCGCCCGTGTACAAGATGAAGAGTTGCAAATTAAAGACATTCGTAAGATTGTGTCGTATGATGCGGATAAGGCATGGACGGAAGTAACCCGGAAGGTTGCTCGTCGACACAGGAGGAAATTGGGTGCGATGTATCGTATCGCGGCTTCTGTTGTTGTGGTGTTGGGTGTTTCGCTAGCATTGTGGATGAGTCGGGATAAAAAGTCGGAGAATAAAGTTGTTGAGGTGGCAGAGGTGGTCAAGATTGTTCCCGGGCGTCCGATGGCAACGTTGACAATTGCCTCTGGCGCTGTCTATCATCTGGATTCGTTGGATAACGTGGAATTGGCTTCGGCTTTTGCCGCGAATGATGGTAAGGAAGTTGTTTTTACAGACCTTCAACGTCCGGATTCCTTGAAGGAGGTACGATATAATAAAATAGAAATACCCAGAGGGGGAGAGTATAAAATAACATTGGGCGACGGGACGCATGTATATTTGAATGCCCAGACAGAACTCCGGTTTCCGGAAAGTTTCGCGAATAGCGATCGACGGGAGGTATATCTTTCCGGGGAAGCTTATTTTGAAGTCGCTAAAGATGCGGCGAAGCCTTTTATCGTGCGTTGCAGAGATTATGATGTGAAAGTGTTGGGAACCTCGTTTAACGTGAATGATTACGAGGACGAGAAAGATTCCAAAACTACGTTGGCTTCAGGGAAGATAGAGATTGATATGAACGGTCGCCAGACGGTGTTGAAACCGGGGCAACAGGCTGTGATTAAAGCCGGACGAGTGGATGTGAAGGAAGTGGATGTGGAGGTGTATACCACGTGGATGAAGGAGAATTTCCGGTTCCAGAGCGAAACCATGGAAGAGATATTGAAGAAATTGGCGAGATGGTATAATATAGATGTGATTTACATGGGAGAAACAGTGAAGAATTATCATTTCACAGGGTATTTGCCTCGTTACGCTAATATCGCAGATGTACTGGAATTATTGAGTTTAACGACAAAAATTAAATTTGAATTGAAAGGAAAAACAGTGACAGTGATGGAAAAGTAGTGTAAAGAATAAAGCCGAAGCTGCAACTCCGGCCTTATAAAATGTGTACTAAAAATAAACCCAAAAGGGATTCCACAAATATACGCTATTTTCTTGAAAAAACCAAGTCTGGAGGGTCCCATGTAGTGAATAAATTTCATTACGAGAGTGTGTAATATTTTTTAATAAACATCAGTTGCTTGAAAAGGGGCGATTCTTTCGTGTTTTGCCCCCTTGTTTCAAGTAATCGGATACTAAAAATGACCTAAATAAATTATCAATGAAAAGAAAAATTAAAAACTGCGTGTTCAGTTGTGGTAAACGATCATTGGTCTGCAAGCTGATGATGGTGATGCTGCTACTCACGCATTTCGCATTTTCTAGTGAAAATGCTTTTGGTCAACAGAACATTACAGTTCAGTTTGAGCAACAGTCTTTGAGTGAAGTCTTGCGTGTGTTAAAGCAAAAAACAAATTATGAGTTCCTGTACAACGACGAGGAAATCAAGGGGATTACGGGAATTACCCGTTCATTCACGAACGCCTCCGTGCAAGAAGTTTTGACGGCTTGTCTGGTAGGTACGAAGTATAGCTTCAAGATTGTCGATAATCTGATCGTGATTACTCCGGACGACAAAAAAGATGAGATTAAAAAAGTGACAGTCAAAGGAAAGGTCGTAGATGAAAGGGGAGAAGTTCTTCCGGGTGTGACGGTTTTGTTGAAAGGTACAACTGTCGGAGTGGTGACGGATATTGACGGAAAATTTAAAATTGAATTACCCAAGCGGGATACGATGATTTTGGTTTTCACTTTCGTGGGGATGAAATCACACGAGTTGAACGTGGGTAAGGTGAAAGATTTAAGTAAGGAAATTTCTATTCGGATGGAACCAGACACGGAAAACTTGGATGAGGTGGTGGTAACAGGGTATGCGAACGTGAGAAAAGAGAGTTTTACCGGTAGTTCGGTTACCGTGAAAAGAGACCAGTTGCTGAAAGCTTCCGCGACAAATGTGATTCAGGCTTTACAATCGTTTGATCCTTCTTTTCGTATCCAGAGAAGCAATCAGTGGGGTTCTGATCCGAATATGGTTCCGGAGATGTATATTCGAGGGCGTTCAGGTATAGGGGTTAAAGCGTTGGAACAAGATGCTTTGTCAAAATCTGCATTGGAGAATAATCCTAATCTTCCGACTTTTATCATGGATGGATTCGAGGTTAGTGTACAGAAGGTGTATGATATGGATCCGAATAGAGTGGAAACTATTACTTTGTTGAAAGATGCGGCAGCCACGGCTATGTATGGTTCTCGTGCTGCTAATGGTGTGGTTGTAATCACGACGAGGGCGCCGAAGCCGGGCGAGGTAACGATTTCATATAACTTAACAGGGACGTTGTCTATGCCTGATTTGTCTGATTATAATTTGTCTAATGCCAGAGAAAAGTTGGATATAGAAAAAAGAGCTGGTATTTATACCACAGACTATTTCAATAGTATTTATGATGCGGAGATTGCGTACAATAAGAGATTGGCTCGGGTGGAGGAAGGAGTGAATACCGATTGGATGTCTATTCCTTTGCGTAATGCTGTAAACCATAAACACAGTCTCTCTGTTGAGGGGGGTAATTCGGATTTGCGTTACAATTTAGAATTAGGTTACACGGGGAACAATGGAGTTATGAAGGGATCTTATCGTGAAAATGTAGATCTCGGTTTTACCGTGGATTGGCGATTGAAAGATAAATTGCAGGTATTGAATAAAGTTACCTACACCTATACGGATGCGACGGAATCCCCTTATGGAAGTTTTTCCGATTATGCGCACTTGCAACCGTATGACCGTACTTATGATAAAAATGGTGTTTTGGTGAAAGAGCTTGAGTTCTCTCAAGCTAAAGGATCCAGTAGCTTCTTGAATAACCCTTTGTACGAGGCAAAGTTGAATAATTACGACTTTGATAAAACAGATGAGTTTATCGATCAGTTTATGTTTCAATGGTTCTTTTCCGATGCATTCACGTTTAAAGGACAATTGGCTGTAACAAAATCTATTGGTAATGGCGAGCGTTTTATTGACCCGAAATCATCTAACGCTACGGCTTTGACGAGTTCTAGCAGTTCCACTAATACGACGTTGTTAGGAGATCTTTATGTGGATCGGAGTGATATGACAAAATGGGATTCGCAGTTTGCTGTTTATTTTGCCAAAGCATTCGGATTGCATAATTTAAATGCTTCTGCAACGATCAATGCAATGTCAACCAAGACGGAGTCAACTTCTTCACATTATAGAGGGTTCCCGTCCGGGGAGTTCCATTCTCCTAATTATGCTGCCGAGATTTACCGTAAACCGACCAAAACAGAGAGTGTTCGCCGTTTGCTGGGATTCTTGTTGAGCGCTAACTACACGTGGAATGATATTTATTTAGCAGATCTGTCTATTCGTTTTGATGGTTCTTCCGAGTTCGGTTCCGATCAAAAATGGGCTCCTTTCTGGTCCGGAGGTGTGGGTATCAATATTCACAATTATGAGTTTTTGAAAGATAACGCTTGGATTGATCAATTGAAAATACGTGTTTCATACGGTCAAACGGGTAAGGTTAATTTCCCCTCCTATGCAGCCAAGACTGTTTTCCAGACTTATGACCGTTGGTACGTGACCGGATTTGGTGTAAACTTAAAAGCTTTAGGAAATACGGATCTGAAATGGGAGACTACTAATAAATTGAATATTGGCACGGATTTGCAGTTCTGGAATGAAAGAATTTCGTTAAACTTTGATTATTACCATAACAAGACAGTAGATTTGATCACAGATGTCACTTTGCCTTCTTCTTCCGGTTTTACTTCTTATAAAGACAATCTAGGTGAAACTTTGAACGAGGGATTTGATATTCAAGTGCGTTTTGACGTGTATAAGACAAAAGATTGGAGTGTGTCTTTGTGGGGTAATTTGAACCATAACACGAATAAGATCTTGAAAGTATCCGATGCTTTGCGGGCTTATAACGAGCAAGTAAATGATTACTACGAAGAAGCAGAAGATCGTCAGGATGGAAATAATCCTATATGGAATGCGGAATACTCCAAACCGATCATGAAATATGAAGAGGGTGCTTCTTTGACTTCTATTTTTGCCGTTCGTTCTTTAGGTATCGATCCTGTGACCGGAAAAGAGTTGTTCTTGAATAGAGATGGCTCTATTTCCAATACATGGGCGGCTTTGCAGGAGGTGCGCGTAGGAGATACCGAACCTAAGGCAAGTGGATCTTTCGGAGTGAATCTCGTTTACAAGAATTTGTCTTTGTTTGCTTCATTCAGTTATGACTGGGGAAAACAGACTTATAATGAAACTTTGGTTAATGAGGTCGAAAATGCCGATATACAGTATAGCAATGTTGACCGTCGCGTATTGACAGATCGTTGGCAAAACCCGGGGGATATTGCCCCGTTGAAGGATATCAAAGATATCAAATCGGTAACGATGCCGACCTCTCGTTTTGTGCAGGATGACAATGAATTGTCTTTGAGTGCTCTTACGTTAAGTTATGATTTTAACACGGAATTTGTCAAGAAACTTCGTTTGCAGAGATTGCGTTTTGAACTAAGTTCAAATGATCTTTTCCGGATTTCTACGGTAAGACAAGAACGCGGTACGAGTTATCCGTTTGCGCGGAGTGTGAATTTTTCGTTACGGGCAACGTTTTAAAAATTAGATGCGATGAGAAAATATAAATTATTGTTTTTATTATTGATATCACTGTCCACAATTTCTTGTGACGGATGGTTGGATGTAAAACCGCAAGATGAAATAGACGAAAAGGATCTGTTTGCAAACGGGGATGGATATCGTCATTTGTTGAACGGAATTTATTATGGTTTGTCAAACTCGAGTTTGTATGGTCGGGAATTGACGTGGGGAATTGTTGATGCTTTGGGGCAATGTTTTGATTTTGATAACACTACTTCTGAGACTGCTGGGTGGTTGGGCAGGTATGGTGCTACCGATTATCAATGGGAGCATTATCAATTGAAACCTGCTATCGAAACGATGTGGGAAAATTCTTATAAAATGGTAGCCAATTGTAATAATTTAGTTCAGAATATTGCGAATGAAGATCCAGAGAAATTTTATTACAAAGAAAGAGAAAAGAGTGAGATTTGGGGTGAAGCATTGGCTCTTCGTGCAGCAATACAATTAGATATGGTACGTCTTTTTGCCGCCTCTCCTGCAATGGAAGCAGAGAAGAATAATGTATATATTCCTTATGTTTCAGAGTATCCTTCGTATGTTTCCAAACGTTTGACCGCAGATAGTTGTTTGAGTCTTATTATCCAAGACTTGGAAGATGCGCGGGCTTTACTTTGGAAGGCAGATTCGGGTAGAACTTTCGATGTTCGTTTACGTTTTGAGAACAATACCTTGGGAGAGTCTCTCTTTATTGATTATAAAAGAGGTTATCGATTAAATTATTATGCCGCTACGGCTATTTTGGCAAGAGCTTGTCTATATGCCCAGAAGCCTGAAAAGGCGTACACGTATGCGAAAGAGATTATCGCTTACCAAGATAAAACAAATGCTTTCAGGTTTTATGACCAAACGAGATACGGGGATAAGAAATTTTATTCCGATATCCTTTGGGGATTAGAGTCTTTGGATTTGATAGAGTATGTTAATGCTATTAATGATTTGACAAATCCGGATTCATACTACCATCGCTATATAATGGTGGCAAATGTTAAAGATAATTATTTCCAAGGCGATATAACATCCTCTGGATGTAATGATCTGCGTTACAAGCATTGGATGTATGATTACGGAATCGGGACGGAGTACCGTTTTACGAAGTATGAGAAATATGACAATGAAGATCGGACTCAGGCTAAAATTAATAATTACTTGGTCCCGATAGTACGTATGAGTGAGGTGTATTATATTGCGGCAGAGGCTATTTACAAGAGTAATTTGGAAGAAGCTAAGGGGTATCTTCGTAAAGTGAAATTAGGTCGCGGCTTACGGACTTCAGATGCTTCTATGTTAAATTTAGATAATGCCGATGAGAGCAATTTCATATCCGTACTGATGAATGACGCCCGGAGAGAATGGTTGGGAGAGGGACAAATCTTTTTTATGCACAAGCGTTTAAAAGAAAGTATTCCTGCTGTAAGATCTGGAAATGTCATTCCTATAGATGCTGAACATGCAATTTTGCCGGTACCTGATTCTGAAACTAATTTGAACTAAAAGAATATTGAAATGAAAAAAGTATATGTATTATCAATTATATTGGTTCTATTCGTTTTTGGAGCTTGTTCCGAAAAGGGGATAGCAACGTTCTCGGGGGATCTCGTTTACATTTCGTTCACGAAAGATGCTTCGGCAGACAGTATGATTTATAGTTTTAAAACTTATCCGAGTGGAGAAATTGTGGCAAAAATTCCGGTTCGGGTTCGTGGACATTGGTTGACCGAGTCTCGTGAGTTTACCGTTTCGGCACATCCTGATTCTACCACATTGCCGGAGAGCGCTTATGAATTGCCGGCGAAATGTGAATTTGCCCCCAGGCAGGAAATAGACACGATTGAAATTAAATTTTTCAATAATTTCGAGGATTTGAAAAATAAGAGTTATCGTTTATTCTTACGGATTGATGAAACCGATTGCGTAAAGCAAGGGGAATACGCTTATCGGATAGCGAAATTCTATGTTTCAGATCGGTTGGAGATACCGGAATGGTGGAGTCGTAATGATAATACGGAGTCTAATCCTTATAATATTGTAGAAGAGGTGTACTTGGGAAAATATTCAGAGAAAAAGTATCAATTATTCTTGGATCGTTTAGCAGAAGATAATGCTTCATTGGAGGGTGATGATATGGTGATGATCAAAAAATATGCTTTACGATTGAAATATTGGCTAGAAGATTTTAATAATGATCCGGCGAATATCGCTTCTGGTGCAGCTCCGATGTGGGATGAAGATAACAATCAACTGATGCAAGTTCCTGTTGCCGGTTAATAAAAATAGAAAGAATATGAAACGTATTTTATTTTTGATATTGGTTTTGTTTGCGGCGGGAGCCTGCTTGGATGACAAAACAAACACGGATTATCGTGATATAAATAACTTTGATGGTAATAGTTGGAAAATTACCGGAATCGAGAGTCGGTATAGTTTGTTCCCTGGGGAGTCGGTAACCATAACACCGGAAGTTCGCTTGTCGATAGATACCTTGAATCCGGATGTGGAATGTCGTTGGATGTTGGGTGATACCGAGGTGGCTACGGGACCTTCTTATACTTTCGAGGCAAAGGAGTATGGGGAGTATACATTGACTTTTTTGGCAACAGATAAAAAAACGGGAGTATCATTCCCTGCAGAAACAGACTTACTGGTTGCTCCCCAGTATAAATTAGGGTGGTTGTTTCTTAGCCGTACTGCTTCGGGAAATTCTCGTTTATCATTGTTGGCAGGGAAAAGAATATATGTTCCTTATATGGATGGTAATTATCAAAGACAAAGAGATTCTTTGGTGTATGTGGGTTTTTATACTAACTTGGGCGAATCGTTGGGTTCCGGTCCAATTAAACTTATAGAGGAGTTTACTTACCAAGAGAATTATAACGTCCCGTTGACTTCTGAAATTATGGTTCTGCAGGAAAGCGGACCGATTGAATTGGGCGGTTATGAATTGGATTTCACGGGGAATCCATTAGATGAATTCTCGGGAGTTGCTCCCAGACAAAAGATAAAAGATGCCGCTTTAAGTTGGAGTTGTAAGTGGTTGCAGACAGAGGACAATCTTTTGTATTATTCCGTTGCAAGAGTGACGAGTGATTTACATTCAGGGCGTTATTCTGATGACCCGGCTTTCAATGGAGCAAAATACAAAACATTGGTCGAGGTGATGAAATCTGGAGGATATTATGCCCCGAAATTTTTTCTCGCTATCGATGAAACCAACACCATGTGGGCATTGATAGATAATGGATCAGAAAAGTATAATAGTGGTGGACTCGTTGATCCTCTGAATAGTATCGGTTCGAGAGCGCGTTTGATCAATAATTCGTCGGGAAACTTTGATATGTCGTTGTTTAATAATTTTACAGGAAGGTATATCAAACATGTTTTAGTGAACACGGATGAATACTTTTTGTCACTTATCGAGCGCAATGGCAAATATCTATGGCACAAATATGCTTTGGACTTTCCTTATCGTTATACCACGGGAGATGACGTGAAAGTAGAGAGTTCTGAAACGGGAGAGTTGACAGCAGAAATGTTTACTAATTTCAAGGATGCTGCTTTTGTGTACGGGTATTACGGTGATTGGGAATGGTTGTTTGTCGCTTCTGGAAATAAATTGTACGGAACAGTGATGGACTGGAATGAGCCTCTGCAGGATAGTAGAGAGATTTTTACAGCCTCTGCAGATATAGTATCTGTAAAAGTTCGTTATTTTGGTAATTCGATGTCTAATGAAGAGAATATAATGTATTGCCATCTAGGAGTACTGTTGAAAGATGGAACATTCCTAGTGTTGGAGATTAATTATGAATCGGACGCATTTACTGTTAAAAAGATTTACGAAGAAAATTTGAAAGAATTAGATACTGAAATTGTAGATGTTGTAGATATGATCCATAAATATGGCAGTGGTGGAAATTTCGACGGATATTTGAATTAAACTTTATTGTATTTGAGATAATAATCGACGGGAGTATTTACTCCCGTCGACATATTAATGTTGTTTCGTGTAAATTATTGTTATGAAAAAAACATTCGTAATGTTATGCCTACTTATTTCTTACTTGGGAGGGGATGCCCAACAGAGAGCGAATTATAAGTTGGCAGAAAAGTTTACCCAGATGGGGTTGTCGGGGATTGCCGCCCGGAATAGTATGCGGGTAGTTCCTCGTTATATTCATAATGGGGAGAAGTTTTGGTTTGATTTTAGGACGGACGAGGGGACGATGTATTATCTGGTTGATCCGGTGAAAGCGGAAAAACGATTGCTTTTCGAGAATACGGATATAGCGCAAGGGGTGAGTAGTATTACCCGGAAGGCGTATAACGAGAAGGATCTACAACTATCAAATATAGATTTTTCAAAAGATATGTCGAAGATGACTTTTTCGTTGGGAGGGGGAGATTTCGAGTATAATATGAAGACGAAGAAGGTAAAGGAGTTGCCAAAAAAAGAGAAGAAGGAGGAGGACATGGTGATATACTCGTGGATGTCTTTTTCTCCGGACACGAATTATATAGTATACGCGAAGAATCATAACCTCTATATGAGAGGAAATAAATATAAAGGACAGGATACGACAGAGATTCAGTTGACCACGAACGGGGAACGTTATTTTTCCTATGCCCGGAATGGTCAGGATACGGTATCTGATGAAGAAGCGATGGCAGGGCGTTGGTTCCCGAAAGTGAATAAGGTTTATGTCTTGCGTCAAGACAACCGGAACTCAGACGAGATGGCGGTGATTAATGTATTGGCGAAGCCTAAACCTGTACTGGAACGCTACAAATATGATATGGCGGGAGATAAGAACTTGTCGAAGTGGGTGCTTTCGGTGATTGATGTAGACAAGCGTAAAGTGACGGATTTTAATATCGAGCGTTGGCAGGATCAGGATGCCGAGGTTCGGTACGTGACGGACAAGGGGGATAAGATTTTCTTTGAACGCTATAACCGGGTGCGGGATGAAGTGGAGTTGTGCGTGGGGAACACGGAAACGGGAGAGGTGAAGGTGTTGATACATGAGGTGGATAAACCTTATATTGATTATCATATGCGTAATATCGTTTTTTTGAACGAGGGGAATGATATTCTTTATCGTTCAGAACGTACCGGATGGGCTCATTATTACCATTATGATGGTAACGGGGTTTTGAAAAACACGATTACTTCAGGCGATTGGGTGGCAGGGCAGATTGCTGCTATCGATACGGTGGGCAGAACGATCTATTTGTATGCGCACGGGTATGACAAAAAGATGAATCCTTATTATTACCAAGTGGTGAAGGCTCATCTTGATCGTGAAGGAGTGAAGTTGTTGAGCCCGGAAGACGGACAACACAAGGCGGAGTTTTCTAAATCCCGGAAGTATTTCGTGGATAGTTATTCGCGGGTGGATATGGAGCCGAGATTCACGTTGAAGGATAATAACGGGCGGGTGATTATTAAAGATTTGGCAAAAGTGGATGTGCGGAGGGCTTACGAGATGGGATGGCGTGCGCCGGAACGTTTCGTGGTGAAGGCTGCCGACGGGTTGACTGACCTGCATGGTATCATGTGGAAGCCGGCAGATTTTGACCCGAACAAGAAATACCCGATTATTTCGTCCGTTTACCCGGGACCTTTCTTTGAATACGTGAGTACGTCGTTTACTTTGGATGATAGTTATAATATGAAGCTGGCTCAGCTCGGATTTATCGTGGTTTCCATGGGACACCGGGGAGGAAGCCCTATGCGAGGCAAGTTCTACCATCGTTACGGGTATGGAAATTTGAGGGATTACCCTTTGGCCGATGATAAATACGCTATTGAGCAGTTGGCGGATCGTTATTCTTATATAGATATCACGAAAGTCGGTATTTTCGGTCATTCCGGGGGTGGTTTCATGTCGACGGCGGCTTTGTGTACTTATCCTGATTTTTACACTGCCGCAGTGTCTTCTTCCGGTAATCATGATAATAATATTTATAATAATGGTTGGGTGGAGATTCATCATGGAGTGAGAGAAGCCAAGGAAACGGTAAAAGATAGTGTGAACGGGGAGCGTGAAGTGTCAAAGTTCAGCGTGAAGGTACCCACGAACATGGAGTTGGCTAAAAACTTGAAAGGACATCTTTTGCTCGTGACGGGGGATATGGACAAGAACGTGCATCCCGCTCATACTTTGCGGATGGTGGATGCCTTGATAGAAGCCGGGAAGAATTTCGATATGCTGATATTACCCGGTAAGACTCATGGTTACGGGAGCGCGGATAGATTTTTTGAACGGAAGTTGTGGTATCATTTTGCGAAATACTTGTTAGGGGATACCACTGCCGATCATTACGGTAATATAGAGGAATACAAGGGAATCGAAAATTGAAAATGGAGAATTGAAAATGAGAACAAAATATATCATAATGCTTTTGTTGTTGGTGGCAGGAAGTTCTGTACGCGCGCAACAAAAGGCGAATTTCAAGCTTGCCGATCGTTTCACGAGTCGGAATTTCCGGTCGGCAGATAGAAACAGCATGAGTATATATCCCATGTATATTAATGACGGAGAGTGTTTTTGGTACTCGTTCACGACGGAAGAAGGAAAGCGTTATTATTACGTGAATCCGGAGAAGAGAGAGAAGCGCTTGCTGTTCAACTCGGAAAAACTGTTCGGGTTCTTGAATCAGGAAACGCACGAGGTGTGTGACGCGAAGGATTTCACGTTCCAAGGATTGGAGTTTGATAAAAAAGGGACTTCTTTCACTTTTGATTTCGAGAAACACAAATACCGTTATGATATGAAGACGGAGGAGGTGACGAAGTTGGATACCGTGATTAATAAAGGTTTCGGGGATTCTTGGAAAAAGTATTCTCCGGATAGTACCTATATCATGTTTGCTCAACGTCATAATCTTTATATCATGGGGAATAAGGATAAAGGGAAAGACACGACTGTCATACAATTGACGACGGATGGTGAGAGATATTTCTCTTATTTCAAGGAAGAAGAAGAGGTTGGTACGGATACATTTCCAGCAACTCCGGTTGCCGTGTGGATGAAAGATTCTAAAAAGGTGTATGCCGTGCGGGAAGATACCCGCTACGTGGATGAATTGTTTCTGGTGGACGTGATGGCAACTCCCCGTCCCAAGGTGAAAACGTACAAGTATTCTATGGCAGGCGACCAGAAATTGGAGAAAACCGTGTTGACGGTTATCGATGTGGAAACGAAGGAGATGAAAACGATAGATGTCGATCGCTGGCAAGACCAGTACGTGGATGTACTTTATACCTCGAAGGATGGTAATAAGATCTATTTTGAACGGAAAACCCGGGCTTTTGACGAACAGGAGGTTTGTGTTGCCGATCTCACGACGGGAGAGGTGAAAGTGTTGATTCACGAGATTGACAAACCTTTTATGGATTACAAAATGGCGAATATCATGTTCCTGAATGACGGGAAGGATATTATTTATCGTTCCGAGCGCACGGGATGGGGGCATTATTATCTTTACGATAACGAGGGAAACTTTAAGCATGCCATTACTTCCGGGGAATGGGTGGCAGGGCCTTGCTCGGATATTGATACCGTGGGACGTACGCTTTATTTCTATGCTTTAGGAAAGGATGAAAATATAGACCCGTATTATTATATCCCGTGCAAGGTGAATATTGATAAACCGGAGAGTTTGACACAATTGACTTTTGATAACACGAATCATCAGGTACATTTCTCGAAGTCATTCAAGTATTTCGTGGATATTCACGAGCGGGTGGATATGGTTCCCCGTATCGTGTTGAAAAACCGGAAAGGGAAAGAGA
Organism: Butyricimonas sp. DFI.6.44; assembly: GCF_022132345.1. Classification (NCBI taxonomy): domain Bacteria; kingdom Pseudomonadati; phylum Bacteroidota; class Bacteroidia; order Bacteroidales; family Odoribacteraceae; genus Butyricimonas; species Butyricimonas sp. DFI.6.44. Next base: position 14,996 of record NZ_JAKNJD010000018.1, read on the forward strand.
TTATGGAATTGGAAAAGCCTGATATTCGCCGGGCTTTGGAGATAGGGTGGAAGGCTCCGGAGCGTTTTAAGGTGAAGGCTGCCGATGGAGTGACCGACCTCTACGGGGTGATGTGGAAACCGTTTGATTTCGATTCGACGAAAGTCTACCCGATTATTTCTTCCGTGTATCCCGGTCCTTTCTACGAGTACGTGCCGACGCAATTCCGGTTGATTCATGACGACAATACCCGTTTGGCTCAATTGGGTTTTATCGTGATTGCCGTGGGACACCGGGGTGGAACGCCTATGCGGGGTAAATTTTATCACACTTACAGTCATGGAAGGTTGCGGGATTACCCGTTAGCGGATGATAAATACGCGATAGAGCAACTGGCTGACCGTTATCCTTTTATCGATGCGACGAAAGTGGGTATCTATGGTCATTCTGGGGGTGGATTTATGTCTACTGCGGCCATCTGTACTTATCCGGATTTCTACAAGGCGGCTGTATCTTCCGCGGGAAATCATGATAATACAATCTATAATCACTGGTGGGGCGAAACTCACAACGGTGTGAAAGAAGAAAAGAAAGTGATCAAGGATAGCGTGAACGGTGACCGGACGGAATCAACTTTTAAATTTAAAGTGGGTACGAATATGGAGTTGGCAAAACGATATAAAGGCGGTCTGTTGTTGATTCACGGATGGATGGATGATAACGTGCATCCGGCTCACACGTTGCGGATGGTTGACGCGTTGATCAAGGCGGACAAGAATTTTGATATGATCATTTTACCGAGGTCGAACCACGGTTTCGGGGGAGCCGAGAATACATTTTACGAGCGTAAGATGTGGTTCCACTTTGCCCGTATTCTGCTAGGAGATGATACCGGGGATTACTATTATGAAGTTGAACAATACAAGAATGGGGATAGATAGGATGATAAAGAAATTTATTATTGGTCTGTTTTTACTTGTTTCGGTCGGGGCGTTCGGGCAGCAAAAAGCGAATTACGAGCTTGCCGAGCGCTTCCGGCGCGTAACACAAGTGCCGTTGACAAAGAATAGTTTGGAAGTACATCCTCGTTATATAAATAATACCGATCGTTTCTGGTATTCTTTCCGCACGAGCGAGGGAAAAAACTATTACTTGGTTGATCCGGCTAAAAGACAAAAACGCTTGATTTTCGACAACGCGGAGTTATTGATGAAAATCAGTGAGATTACTAGGAAGGGATATAACCACAAGGATTTGGAATTGGATTTCACTTTTGACGAGGACGGGGAAACAATCCGTTTCTGGTTTGACCGGAATGATTTCACGTACAATATTAACACGAAAGAACTGAAATTAGCCGAAAAACAGAAAGGGCAGATGAATTATGATCCTTATTGGAAATACTATTCACGGGACAGTTCCTATATGTTGTTTGCCAAGCGGCATAATCTCTATATCGTGGGAAATGCGGCTAAGGGCAAGGACACGACAGAAGTACAATTGACAAGCGACGGGGAACGTTATTATACCTTTAACCGGGAAGATGAAGGCGAGTTGGACGAACGCATGGGATGCTCCGCGAAATGGTTCCCAACCGGACACAAGTTTTATGCTATTCGGGACGATTCCCGTCAAGTCGAAGATTTGTGGTTGATTGATGCTTTGGCAAATCCCCGTCCCCGTCTGAAAACTTACAAGGCAGAATTGGCGGGTGATGAACATGTGATTCAGTTCGAGTTGTTGATCGGGGATGCGAATACCCGGGAGGTGAAAAAGGTTAATATCGATCGTTGGAAAGATCAATATATCGATATCCTGTATGCTAGTAAGGATGCAAAACGTCTTTATTTTCAACGTTATAAAAGAACTTGGGACGAGTGCGAGATTTGTGTTGTCGACACGGAAACGGGAGAGGTAAAAGTGTTGATACACGAGGTAGACAAACCTTATCTGGATTACCAGATGCGAGCCGTTCATTTCTTGAACGATGGGAACGAGATCCTTTTCCGCTCCGAGCGTAGCGGGTGGGGACACTATTATTTGTATGATAAGGATGGTAACTTGAAGAATCAAGTTACTTCCGGGGCATGGGTTGCCGGACCGATCATGAAGATTGACACGGCGAGCCGACAGATTTATTTTATAGGTTTAGGCAAGGAGAAAGAGGTTGACCCTTACTATTATGTTCTTTATCGAGCCGATCTGGATAAGACCGATGCGATAACATTATTAACCCCGGAAAATGCCTCGCATAACGTGGATATCTCTCCGTCGAGCAAGTATTTCGTGGATAGCTATTCCCGGGTGGATATGGAACCTGTCAACGTGGTACGCGATCGGAAAGGCAAAGTGATTTTGGAGTTGGAGAAACCGGACTTGGAGAACCTTTATGCTTTCGGTTGGAAGAAACCCGAACGGTTCAAGGTGAAGGCGGCAGACGGGGTAACGGATATTTACGGTGTGATGTGGAAACCGGCGGATTTCGATTCCACGAAAACCTATCCGATTATTTCGTCGGTTTACCCGGGACCTTTCTTCGAGTACGTGCAAACCCGTTTCACGGTGAATGATGACATGAATACCCGTTTGGCTCAAGTGGGCTTTATCGTGGTATCCATGGGACACCGGGGTGGAACGCCTATGCGGGGGAAATATTACCATACTTACGGGTACGGCAACCAGCGGGATTATCCTTTGGCTGACGATAAATATGCGATCGAGCAATTGGCACAACGTTACCCCTTTATTAACGTGAAAAAGGTGGGTATATTCGGTCACTCCGGTGGCGGGTTTATGTCCACGGCGGCACTGTTGACCTATCCGGATTTTTACAGTGCGGCTGTATCTTCGGCAGGGAATCACGATAATAATATTTATAATAAAGGCTTTGTCGAAATCCATTACAGTGTGAAGGAGAAAAGGCAGGTAGTAAAAGATAGTGCCGGAAACGAGCGGGAAGAAATCACCTTTGAAACCCGGAGCAAGACGAATCAGGAATTGGCGAAGAATTATAAGGGAGGCTTGTTGATCGTGACCGGGGATATGGATCGTACGGTGCATCCGTCACATACCCTGCGAGTGGTCGATGCTTTGATTAAAGAGGGGAAGAACTTCGATATGCTCGTGTTGCCCGGTAATTCTCACGGGTTCTCCGGGGCTGCCGATGAGTTTTTTGAACGCAAGTTATGGTTCCATTTCGCTAAATATCTGTTAGGGGATGCCTCAGCGGATTATCAAGGGGATTTGGATTACTTTTTGGAAAGATAAAAAATATAGGTATGAAAAGACGATATATTTTGCTGTGTTGTTTGTTATTCGCTTGGTTGACGGATGGCATGGCACAGAAAAAGCCCCTCGATATGGAGGCTTATAAATTATGGCGAAGGGTAGAGGGGCAGCATATGTCTGATGACGGGAAATGGATTACCTACCGTTTCGTGTATATTGACAGCGAGGGGCACGAGAAAGATTCCCCCGTCACTTATTTGCACCATAACGAGTCGGGTAAGACTTACGAACTGGAAAATGTGCGGCAAGCTCATTTCTTCAATAACGGGAAATGCTTGAAATACGTGGTTTCCCCTTCTCCGCGGGATACTTCGGGGCTGGTAAAGGATTCCGTTTTCCTGTTGACTCTGAGGAACATGAAAAAGCAGTTATGGGACAGACCGTATGACTGTAACGAATCATCCGATTCTCCGGTTATGACTTATTCCTATCCTATCGGGAAAAACGAGAAAGACAAAGATATCAAACGATTGGTAATTTGGAACTATGAAACGGGAGATTCGACTGTCATGGATAGTTTGGATTACCATATATTGCTCGATAATAACAAGACGATCATCTACACGAAAGAGCGTGATGGTTACAAATCTCTTTATGCCGGTCCGGTGAAGGGGAAGCAGAAGTTGATTTATGGTAATCCGGATGCCCGGTTGACAAATTTCACGTTGGATAGAGAGAATATGAAGGGGGTATTCACGGTAGCGTCGGACACTTCTTTCTTGAAAGATCCCGACTTGTTGTATGCTTTTAACATGAAAGACGGTACTTACAAGTTGATCATGGACACGAAAGAGGTGGTGCTTCCCGATACCGCGTATAAAGTTCGTGGCGGGTTGAATATGCCGTTTAATAACGGTCGGTATATTTTTGTCGACGGTGTGCCTAAGGTGGCAACGCCTCGTCGCCCGAAAGTGGAACCGGACAAGAGTTTCGAACTTGAATTGTGGAAATGGGATGATGAACTTTCTCAAAGTCGCCAAAGGAACGGGAGAGGTTATCGGCGCAACACCCCGAAGTACGTCTATCATGTAGACACGAAGGAATGTGTACTTGTTTCGCCGGCGGAGTTTGATCAAGTGTTTCATCCTACCTGTGACGAATATAATTACGTGATTATTTCGAATGAGGCGCCTTACCGCGGACTGACGGACTGGAGGGATGGTGAGTCATCAGATTTATACTTGGTGAATTTAGAAACGGGAGAGCGGAAATTGATATTCTCGGATTTTCGTCAACGTCCGGTATGGAGTCCGAACGGGAAATATGCTTTATTTTATCACGGGGAAAAGAAAACATGGTATAAATTGGAACCAACCACGGGAGAATTGACGGATATATCTTCCGCGATTGGTTATCCCGTGTACGACGAAGAGCACGATAAGCCGAAACCTGCTGATTCATATGGCATCGCCGGATGGCTTGACGGGGGAAATAAAGTGGTTTTGTATGACAGGTATGATATGTGGGTGATAGATCTGACGGGTAAAAATGCAGTGTATTCCCTCACGAACGGCTGGGGACGGAAAAATAATACCTCTTTGCGTTTATTGAAAGCGAATTACGATTCCAAGTGGATTGACACGAAACAGAATGTTTTGTTGAAAACATGGAATACTGAAACTCTCGACCAAGGGGTTTACGTGCTGACTCCCGCCCGCAAAATCCGTAAATTGATGGAAGGGCCTTATGCCTTGAATTTTAATCAAGTGACCAATGACGGGAAATATTGCATGTACATTCGTCAGAATTACCATGAATTCCGTGATATCTGGTGGAGTAAAACCGATTTCGTCCGTCCCGTGAAGATAACGGACACGAACCCGCAGCAGAAGGATTACCGCTGGGGTTCGGTGAAACTGGTCGAGTGGACGAATTTCGAGGGAAAACGCAACCGGGGATTGTTGTACCTGCCGGATGATTACGACTCGTCGAAACGTTACCCCGTTATCGTGAATTTCTATGAAACCCATACCGGGGATATACACGTGAATCCCGTGCCGGCTTTGAGTAGTGCCATGATTAACGTGGTAACGTACGTGAGCAACGGTTACGTGGTTTTCATGCCGGATGTGCATTTCACGATAGGTGCCCCGGGTGAGAGTAGTTACAATGCCGTGGTGAGCGGAACCCGGATGTTGATTGACCGGGGCATTGCCGACAAAGACCGTATCGGTATACAGGGGCATAGTTGGTCCGGGTATCAGGTGGCTTATCTGGTGACTCGCACGAATATGTTCCGGTGTGCCAGTCCCGGTGCGGCTGTTTCAAGCATGGTTTCCGCCTATACCGGAATCCGGGAGGGAAGCGGCATGCCCCGTATGTTCATGTACGAGGAAACTCAAAGCCGCATGGGAAAAACACTTTGGGACGACCCCGAAATGTATATTAAAAATTCCCCGATATTCTATGCCGATAAGATACAGACGCCTCTATTAATATTTCATTGTGATAAAGATGAGGCGGTACCTTATTCGGAGGGTTTGAATTTATTTCTTGCCATGCGGCGTTTGCAGAAACCGGCTTGGTTACTGAATTACAAGGGGGATAAACATTTCTTGTATAACAAGGCGGCAGAAATGGATTGGACGATTCGTTTACAACAATTTTTTGACCATTACTTGAAAGACGCACCTATGCCCCGGTGGATGAAAGAGGGGATAAATATAGACGAGAGGGGGATAGACCAGAAGTATGATTGAGTGAGATAATTTAACGTGAAGAACTCGTTTTACAGATGTAAAACGAGTTTTTTATTGCAAAATAATTTGTGTTGCGAATGAGTAGTAATTATTCGTGAAATTGTTATTTTCATTTTTTTCTCTACTTTTGTATTCTTAAGAGTGTTCTTTTGGTGTAAATCATAGAATTATGTCTAAACGTGATCAAAATACAGAGGACTTTTTATTTGACTCCATTCGTACCGGCAATATTGAGGCTTATGAGGTCTTATTTAAAAAATATTACTTGTCTATGTGTATTGTTGCTTGCCGTCTTGTCGGGGATGAAGATATAGCGAAAGACATTGCGCAGGAAGTATTTATTCATTTGTGGGAAAAAAGGGAATCTTATAATTTTGAAACAACGCCGGATATATTTTTATATGTAGCTGTCAAAAACAAATGCTTTGATTATTTGAAGAAGCAAAAGAAAATGCCTGTTCAAAATAGTTTGGGGGCTGCTGAGCGTGAATACTTTTTTCGCGACATTGTAATTGAAGAGGAAACATATCGAATTGTTAATGAGGCAATCGATGCTTTACCCGTTCAAAGTCGCAGAATTATAAAATTGAGTTTGGAAGGTAAACAAAATAAAGAAATTTCAGAAGAATTAGGCATCTCTGTTAATACTGTTAAGTCTTTGAAATATAAAGCAATGGATATTCTTCGTGTGGCGTTGAAGGATTATTACTATTTACTTTTGTTCCTGTTGCCAAAAATATAATTGAAAAAAAACGACAAGTCCACTCATCCTTTTTTGAAATTCTGTCGTTCTGTAGATAGAATTATAAATTTAAATTAGGACGTTTTATGGTGGACTATCCGAAAGATTATAAAATATCTCGTTTGATCGCTAAAAAGGTGATCGGTACACTTTTGCCTGCTGAAGAAGAGAAATTGGAAGCGTGGTTGAAGGAGGATGTTCGGAATAGAGAACTATTTCAACATATCCTTGAAGGAAAAAATCTTTCGAGCAGAGATTTATATGCCGGGCGTTTGGAGGTGGATGATTCGTGGGAGACGGTGAAAAAACAGTTAGACTTACGAGACAAACGAAGAAGTATATCTCCTTGGTGGATAGGTATTGCGGCTTCAATGATTTTACTTGTCGGGGTAGGATTGTATTGGGGACTTTTTAGAAAGCCGATGGAACGAGAGATTGCGCAACCGATAGCTCGTATCGAAACGGGTGGTTCCAAGGCTGTTCTGATTACTTCTTCCGGTGACGAAATTGTATTGCAGGATAGTACGAAACAATTAATCGCTTTGGGAAGCGGCATGATAGCCAAAAATGATGGTCGTCAAGTTTCTTATGAAGAGATTGCGGGAGAAAGTGGAAGAGATGTTCTAGTGTATAATACCATTCGGGTGCCTCGCGGCGGAGAGTACAAGTTGTTTTTGTCCGATAGTACGGAGGTATTTTTGAATTCGGATTCAGAGATTCGATTTCCTGTTAAATTCGGGAAAAACGAACGGGGTGTATTTTTACGGGGAGAGGCTTTCTTTAGTGTTAGAAAAGATGCTTCACGCCCGTTTGTAGTGAATGCGGATGACAAAGTTTCTGTCGAGGTCTTGGGAACTCAATTTAATTTGCAGGCTTATCCGGATAAGAAAATTGTGGAAACCACGTTGAATGAAGGATTGGTACGGGTATATGATGGAAAGCAAAGCGTGAAGATTCAGCCTGATCAACAAGTTGTATATAAAGATGGAGAACTTTTTATTCGTCGGGTAGATGCGAGCCTTTATTCTGCGTGGAAGGATGGAAGGTTTGTGTTATTGAATAATACGTTGGAGGACATCATGATGTGCTTGGGACGTTGGTATAATATTGATATATTTTGGGTAAACCCGGAACTGAAGGAATATCACTTCTCCGGAGAGTTAGCCCGGTATGAGGATTTCACGGAGATATTGGATATGTTGGAGAAAGCTACTCGGGTGCAGTTCGAGGTGAAAGATAGAACTGTATTCGTGAAAAAGATGTTCAAATAAATGTTGTTATATATAAAGAGCAGAAAATATTGGTCCTATTTTCTGCTCCTAAGTGAGTTTTAATAACGATTAAAAAGTCAATCATTAATCATTAAGCATGTAAAAGTATGAAAAAAAACGGAATTGAAGTCTTTAGCGGGATGCAAAGATTTAAAAAGATGCGATTTATTTTTAAACGCAGCCTTCTTCTTCTATTCATGTCCCTCTTCTTCTTGCAGGTAGGTGCAAAATCTCAGGTTGTAAGATTGACAATGAATTTGGAAGACGTTACCATCGACCAAGCTATCACGAATGTGAGTCAAAAAACAGGTTATCGTTTTTTGTACCAGATGGAAGAGGTCATAAAGTATGGGAAACGGAATCTGAGTGTGAAGGATGCTACTTTGGAAGAGGTGTTGAACGAGTTATTGAAGGACACGCCTTTGTCTTATGTTATTCAAAATGATGTAGTCATCATCACTCCGGCTAAGGATGAAAAAGCACAGGAGAAACCCCGGCAAATCAAGGGTAAGGTGGTAGACGAGAAAAGTGTACCGTTGCCCGGAGTTACGATTCTTATAGAGGGAACTAAACTGGGTGTGGTAACAGATGCGGATGGTAAGTTTAAAATTGAGATACCCAAAATGGATAGTACAATTTTGGTGTTCTCGTTTATTGGGATGGAAACCATCCATTACCGTTTGAGCGATGAACGGAAAAATGATGAAAAAGAATTGGTTATTACGATGAAAGAAGACGTGGAGGAGATGGATGAGGTTGTCGTGACGGGATACGCCAACATCAGAAAAGAAAGTTTCACTGGAAACACGGTTTCTGTAAAAAAAGAGGAACTTTTAAAGGCATCTAAAACGAATGTAATTAAAGCGCTGCAAGCATTCGATCCCTCTTTCCGCATCAAAGAAAACAACCAATGGGGCTCAGACCCGAATGCCTTACCGGAAATGTATATTCGCGGTGAATCCGGTATCGGAATAAAGCAACTGGATCCGAATTACACGACCAAAGGTAATTTGCAGAACAACCCGAATCTTCCGACGTTTATCATGGACGGATTCGAGATTAGTGTGCAAAAATTGTACGACTTCGACATCAATAGAATCGAGAGCATCACTATATTAAAAGATGCTGCGGCAACCGCCCTATACGGTTCACGCGCCGCCAATGGTGTTGTGGTTATCACAACGGTAGCCCCGAAACCCGGCAAATTGAATGTTTCGTATAGCTTTACCGGTTCCGTGGTCGCTCCCGACCTGTCGGATTATGATCTTCTCAATGCGAGAGAAAAGTTGGAGGTCGAGAAGTTAGCCGGCTGCTATGTCGATGAAGATTTCCAAATTGCCAGAGATCAAGAGTATAACAAGAAACTTGCTAATATAGAGAAAGGTATTGATACTTATTGGTTGGCAAAACCTCTTGAAACCGTATTCAATCATAAACACAGTCTATTTATAGAAGGAGGTTCGGAAAACGTTCGGTTCGGACTCGATCTCAGCTATAATACGAACAAGGGTGTTATGATTGGTTCTTACAGGGATAATATCGGGGTAGCCCTATACGTAGATTACCGGATAGGGAAATTGCAAGTAAAAAATCAAGTAAGCTATAACTTGACTAAATCGGCAGAATCACCATACGGCGATTTTTCAAAATACGCTTATGCTCAACCTTATGATACTTACAAAGATGAAAACGGGAAATACCTTGAGCGCTTGCAAGACTATGACAAGACAAGCACGGATACTGACTATCGGGAAAATCCCCTTTACGAATCGACATTGATGAATTATGATAAATCTAAAATAGAAGAATTTATCAACAATCTTAGTGCTAATTGGTATATAACCCAACATTTATTATTGAAGGGGACCTTTAGTATTACCAGAACTGTCGAACATGGAGATAGATTTCTCGATCCGCTTTCCAAGCAGAATGCGGAACCGTTGAGCATGACCCATCTTTATTCCGGAGAATTGAGGAAATCAAACGGGGAATCCTTCAATTGGGATATGAACTTGTTATTAGCTTATAATCGTACTTTCGATAAACATAACGTGAATTTCACTGTAGGTATAAATACAAAAGAAGATTATAGTGAAAGTGGGTCTGCTTTCTATAAAGGCTTCCCATCAGGTTCACTGAATTCACCCAATTACGCGAAAGAAATTTACGAGAAACCAACCCAGTCGGAAGGGAAAAGCAGATTATTCGGGGCAATAGCCACAGTAAATTATAGTTTCCGGGATATTTACCTGTTTGATTTTTCCGGGCGTATTGACGGATCGTCTAAGTTCGGTAGCGACCGTAAATATGCCCCGTTCTGGTCAACCGGTTTCGGTATCAATATTCACAATTACGCTTTCATGGATAACTACAAGTATATTGATGAATTGAAGATTAGAGGTAGTTACGGGCAAACCGGGAATGTCAATTTCTCGGATTATGAAGCTAAAACGATTTATTCGATAAATGATGAACAATGGTATCAGACAGGAGCTGGGGCTACATTAACGGCTTTAGGTAACAAAGACCTCACTTGGGAAACGACAAATACTTTAGATGTCGGGGTTGAATTGAGTATATTAAATCGCCTTTTCTATATCAAAGCATCTTATTATAACAAGAAAACAACCGATTGTATCAATAGTGTAACAGTTCCGAGTTCCACGGGTTTCAACACGTACAAGGATAATATCGGAGAGGTTAGGAACAGGGGATACGAGATTGATTTGAGGATGAATATTATCAGGAAGCAAGACCTGTACTTGGCTCTTTTCGGCAATCTGTCGCATAATCAAAATAGACTGATGAAAATTGCTCAAAGTTTGAGAGACTATAACACGCAAGTCGACGAGTATTTCAAAACGAACAGTCGTTTTGACGGTTCAACGAGTAAGCCTTTTAATAAATACGTGGAAGGAATATCCATGAACACGATTTGGGGAGTACGCTCCATGGGTATCGACCCGTCTAACGGTAATGAAGTTTTTATTCGACCGGACGGGACTTTAACCGACGTGTGGAATACCTCTGACCAAGTGGCTATCGGATGCACCGATCCGGATGCTCAAGGTTCATTTGGTTTTAACTTGACCTATAAGAACTTCTCCCTGTTCACCAATTTTATGTATGAATTTGGAGGACAACGTTATAACCAGACATTGGTTGACCGGGTTGAGAATGCTGATATTTACAACGAGAATGTTGATAAACGAGTATTAACAGATAGGTGGCAAAAAGCCGGCGATAAGGCAAAATTTAAAAAACTGGAAAGCGGTAGAACCGGTGGAATTGAAACAACTAATCCTACCTCTCGGTTTGTTCAAGATTATAATATGGTATCTTTAAGTTCTATCTCTCTTGGTTATGATTTCACCCAACCTTGGGTAAAAAAAGCCAGATTAAGTATGTTGCGTTTTGAGATTGGGGCGGAGGATCTCGTGAGATGGTCTTCGGTAAAAGAAGAAAGAGGTCTAAGTTATCCTTTTGCCAGAACAATAAATTTTTCATTAAAAGCTAGCTTCTAAAAGAAAAAACATGAAAATATCGAAATTTATTATTGCTATAACTTTGTTGACTGCATTAACTTCATGTAATGATTGGTTGACAATAAGCCCGAAAAATCAAGTTGATGAAGATCAATTATTTGAAACCGGACTTGGATATAGAAACGCACTAAACGGCATATACCAAAATATGGCAGCCGGTAGTATGTATGGTCGGGAAATGACATGGGGTGCTCTCGATGTATTAGCACGGTATTATGATGTAAGTTATTTACCCAAAAATTGGAGTACAATCGCCGATTATAATTACAAGGATAAAAATGTAAAACCATTAATTGACAATATCTGGTCGAAAACTTATAATTCGATAGCAAATGCCAATAATCTGTTGTCAAGAATCGACGGAGAGGATCCGCTAAAATTCGCGGGAGAAGAACTTGAAAAAAATGTAATTAAAGGAGAAGCCTTAGCCCTCCGGGCTTTCCTTCACTTTGAAATGGTGCGCTTGTTTGCTCCTTCCAAAGATGACGGTCAAACTTATATCCCTTATTTCGAGAAATACCCCTCGACTTACGAGTCCAGAGCAACGATCAACGACGTGATGGAAAAAGTGATCCGGGATCTTAACGCGGCAAAAGATCTGGTGGCCCCGTATGACACGTTAGGCACACGGGAAGACAGAATGAGTTATTATTACCGCTTTTCAAGTTCGTCTTCGAACACGGCGATCTTAGGAATTACGGATATTTTTGAGGCTTATAGAGGCTTCCGGATGAATTATTACGCTATTAATGCTGTTTTAGCTCGCGCATACGCTTACGTTGGTAAATATCAAGAAGCATTCAATACAACACAAATCATTATTGATGCTAAAGATAATTCGGCGAACCTATTCCGGTTTACTCCCGAAGAAAGCATTAGTGCGAAACCCAAATTACATGACGATCTGATTTTTGCATTGTCAAATGAAAAACTTCTGGATAATTATTTATCATATTATAATACGCCGGAGGTAATATTATATTTGGACATTTATGATAAAGAGGATATGTTTGATGATCCCGCAGACTATCGTGGAAAAAAATTGGTCGCAGAAGTTAATGACTGGTGGTATCAATCTTTAAAATATTCTCTTAATGCCACAAGCGATCCGCAGACGAATGAAATTATGATACCTATGCTCCGTTTAAGCGAGATGTATTATATCCGGGCAGAATATTACGCACACTCGAATATGTTTAAAGAGGCGACTAACGAATTGGATATTGTACGTCGGGGACGGAATTGTACTGTTGGTCGTTTGGATATCACGTCGATGACCGAATTTAACTCGGAGTTAATTAATGAAGCCAAAAGAGAGTTTGTCGGAGAAGGTCAGTTGTGGTTCTACTACAAGAAACTCAACATCAAACCCAAGAGATCCATGCCGGATGAAGCGTTTATCCTTCCTTTACCCGAAAGTGAAACTATTAATTAATCACGTCAAAAGATATGAAAAAATACATTATCATATTAGGATTATTATCCGTCCTCTTTGCTTGTTCAGAACAAGAAACGGATTTATATAATACTGCACATCGCCAATTATTTATTTCTACGAAGGGAAGAATAGACACAGCCTATGTTTCTTTCTCGCATTATCCCGGGGAAAATACATTAAAGGTTCCTTTCATTGTCTCACTGATCGGAGAACCTGCCGGGGTGGACCTTGAATACAAAATTCAAGTTATCGATTCCTTAACGACAGCTATCGCAGGAGATTACACGTTACCCCAACCTCCAGTCTTCAGAGCGAATCGCACAACAGACACGTTGTGGATAGAGGTTTCAAAGAAGAATTTGGAGGCAAAATCATATCTCCTTAAAATCATGTTGGCGGAGAATGAAAACTTTGAACCGGGTTATTATTACCAACAAACGGCACAGCTTCGTTATGACAATATTACCAGCAGACCTCTATGGTGGGATAACACGGTTATTGAGATGTATTTAGGGATATTTTCCCCGGAAAAATATGATGCCTTTATACGTGTGACCGGAGAAATCTCCTTTGAAGGCAAAGAACCATGGGAAATGCGAATATTGTCATTACAACTCAAAGATGCAATTGCGGCTTCGCTTGCCGATAACGATCCCAAAAATGACATCACGGAAGCCGGAGGTGCTCCAATGATAATCCCTTGCTATTAATTTAAAATGAAAAAACTATGAATATGAAATATAATATATTTTCACTCATCATTATAGTTTTATTTTTCACGAATTGCTATGATGATAAAGGGAATTACTCTTATCACGATATCAACACCATAGAAATTGGGAAATTTACAGGAAGTACTTCTCTTGCAGTTGGTGACACCATAGATATAAAGCCGGAATTAACATTCAGCAGAGGAGTTGAAACAGAAGGGTTGAAGTATACATGGGAATGGTGTGGCAAAACACGTCCGGGGTGGAACAAAAAAGACTTTTATTGGATCACGGACACGCTATCCAGTGGTTATCTTGTTTTGCGTATAACTGATCCTAACACGGGAGTTACTTATATTCAAAGCCAGTCATATACTATAAGCAGCGAGTTTAATGTTGACGGGTGGATTGTCCTGGGAGATAAAGACCAGAAATCTTACCTGACGTTCGTGAAAGAACACACGAAAGAAAACGAGAAAGGTGAAGACGTTTGGGCTAATATTGTATACGAAGACGTCTATAAGCTGAAAAGCCATAGCGAATTAGGGACTTTGCCAGTCAAACTGCATGAACATTTTTGCAATACACATAATAATCATGATCTTGCCGCTAATATCATGGTGGTACAACAAGGAGGACAAGGTATGGTCGATCTGGACGGTCTTACCTTCCAAAAAGTGATCACGATCGATGAGGCCTTTGCAAACCATACATTACCGGTTGATTTCAAACCTGTCAATACCATGTCTATGAAAAGAGTTGATTTGATAGAAAATTATGACGGGAAAATATTCTCTCGGGTTAAAGTCAGTGATGACTTGTATCATTCCAGCAGTTATTTGCAAACACCTGTGACATTGGACGGAGAAGAATTACACGCTCACATCTATCTCTCGACATTCAAGGAAAATGGTTTTGCAACACTCCATGACTTTGAAAACAATCGTCTGGTCGTAATTTTGGATCAAACGGATATTTACAGTTCCACGAATCTAAGCAAACCACAAGTAATGCCGGGCAAACCTTCGGAAGATATCCCGACAGGTTGGGTTCCTTTGGACAATTTGGGAGATAATGAATTGATTCACCTTGGATATTATAATCCTTCGTTGGGAGTTTCACAACCCGTCGGTTTCTTTATGATTTTAAAGGACAAAGACGGAAAATACTGGGCTCAAGATTTTATTGTAAATCGGGATTGGGCTTCTTCAAATTTATACCTAAGCGATTGTAGACGCAATGAAATAGATTTGGCTCCATATATAAATTCCAATAGTGTGATATACACATTGCCTTTTGAAGATGCATCAGATTATGTACTCATATCCAAAAATAAAGAGCTCTATCTTTATTGCAGGCAATCACCCAAAGATGGAATTAAATTATTTTATACCTGTACAGGTAATGTCACGGCAATAAATGCCGAGGTATGGTACCACAGACGTGCCGGAATTGGTTTGGATAACGGACAGTTTGTCATTCTTAACATGAGAGATGGGAAAAACTTGCAAACAGATGAAGAAAAATTAATATGGCAAACTCCTGAAAATGCAATGAATTTGGGTAAAATTGTCGATGTACGATTCAAAGTTGGAAGCGGAGATAATTGGGGGTGGAATTAAATAAAACCGTCATTATTCGGAGTGAAGCGAAGAATCTCCAAGTAAGGGGATTCTTCGCGATACTCGAAATGTCAGAAGATATCTATTGAAAATAGATCGGGTATATTATTGTATGTTTTAAATCAAAAGTATTTATGAAAATCAGAGTTTTAATTATTCTGGTGGCTTTACTTTGCGTGCCGTTCACTTCGGAGGCAAGGAAAAAGTCCAAGAAAAAAGATGCAAAAGTCGAAGAGAAGACAGAAAGCAAGTACGAAAAATTATTCAAGGGAAAGCAGTGTACAACAGTGAAAGGAATGATTACCCTTCACAAGATGGATCAAAAAGTATACATGGAATTTCCATTATCCTTGATGGAGAGAGAAATGCTTCTGGGAGCAACCGTGTCTGAAATCAGTGACAACTCCAATGCGCTGGTGGGACAGAAAAACAATCCTTTGGTACACATCAAATTTTCATTAGCAGATAGTACTGTTCAAATGAAAGAGGTGAGCAATGAACGCAAGACACAAATGATCTCGGACACAAAAGATCCAAACGTGAAAGCTGCTATGGCGAAAGGAAATTTTGCCCCAGTGATGGATGCTTACAAAATAGAAGCTTATTCCCCGGATAGTACTGCCGTCGTGTTTGATGTCACTAAGTTTTTCGTGGGCAATAACAGTTGGCTGCAACCTTTTGACCCGTATAGCCAAAGAACTTATTACGGGATGGCGGCTAGATTTATAAAATACCAAAAAGACCTTTCCTACGTTGATGAAATCAAAGCTTTCGAGGACAACATATCCATCACTTCCAGTCTGTCTTATTTGCAAGATATTATTTACATGGGAATAGTAATGTTTGCCCACAACGAACCGGTGACGGCAAAAGTAAACTGTTCTCTGGTTTTGCTCCCCGAAGAGCCAAGTATGCGCCCGAGAATAGCCGACCCGCGGGTGGGGTATTTCTTCGGTTACAAAAGTAATGTCAGCACCACGCAAGACGGTATAAAAGATATATACTTTATCAACCGATGGGACGTGCAACCGAAGGACGTGGAAGCCTACAAGAGGGGAGAATTGGTGGAACCCGTGAAACCGATCGTGTTCTACGTGGATAACGCTTTCCCCGAGGAGTGGAAAGAACCGATTCGCCAAGGTATTTTGGAATGGAACAAGGCTTTTGAAAAAATCGGTTTCAAAAACGTGATGGTAGCCAAAGATTTCCCGACAAACGACCCGGAATTCGACCCGGATAATATTAAATATAATTGCGTCCGTTACTGCCCGATCGGGATGGCTAACGCACAAGGCCCTTCATGGGTAGATCCGAGAAACAACGAGATTATTAACGCTAGCGTGTTGGTTTACCACGACGTGATCCAATTGGTAAACAGTATGCGTTTCGTGCAAACGGCACAATTGGATGAACGCGTGAGAACACCCAAATTACCGGAGGATGTGGTGAAAGAAAGTATGCGTTACATTGTTGCCCACGAGATCGGGCACACGTTGGGTCTGATGCATAATATGGCAGCCTCTGCCGCTATTCCTGTTGAGAAGTACCGGGATGCGGAATTTATGGCAAAATACGGGACAACGATGTCTATCATGGACTACGCGCGTTACAATTATATTGCGCAACCCGGAGATAAAGGTGTTAAATTAACCCCTCCCGACTTGGGCGTGTATGACTATTACGCTATCGAATACGGGTATAAACCGATTCTTGAAGCAAATACTACCGCGGAAGAAATTCCGGTATTAAGAAAATTCGTCAGCGACAAAGTCGGGGACCCGAAGTACCGCTACGGGAAACAACAGGTGTATTACGGTGTATTCGACCCTTCATCCATGACAGAGGACTTGAGTGATGATCCGGTAAAAGCCGGGGAGTACGGTATCAAGAACTTGAAATATATTTTGGCACATATGAATGAATGGTTGGACGATAAAGATCATGATTACACCTACCGCCAAAGTATTTACAATGATATGGTGACTCAATACACCCGTTACTTGACAAATGCTCAAACGAATATCGGGGGATTTTATATCAACGAACATTACGTGGGAGATCCTTACGCTACATGTAAGGTTGTCCCCAAGGAAATCCAAAAGCGTTCGCTGGCATTCATCATGAAAGAACTGAAGAACCTAGAATGGATTGATGATATCAACGTGGTTAAAAACCTTGAATTTGACGGTTCAACGGCAAGACTCATGTTGAAAGAATTCAGCGGAACATTGTTGAACACGAAACGCATATCACTGGCAGCCTACCGTGAACCGGACGTTGCCTACACGCCGAGAGAATATCTTGACGATTTGTATAGCCACGTGTGGGAATCCGCTATCAAAGGAAGAACCCCCACGGCGTCGGAAATGCTGTTGCAAACAGTTTTCCTTGAAACCTTGCTTAAAGAAGCTGATCCACTAACCGAAAAAATGTTTCAATCGGACTATTTTTTGCTTAGGAGTAATCCCATACCGGAGATTCCAACATTTGCCAAAACAAAGATGCCTGTTTATGAAGCCATGCAAATGATGAATTCTTTGAGCCAGAACTCGGCATTACACGCGAACACGACTGAAAAGAATTTCTTGAATTTCAAACGTGACAATGATTTCAGGCAAGCATTAAATGAAACATTCGGTTTTAATTACATCATGTACGTGGAGAATATATCCAATGACAACCAAAAACATTTATTGCATCGGATGGTAAGCCGGATTCATAACACGCTAAAAGCGAATAAAAATACGGGAACCTACGAATCCAAAGCTCATTATAACTATTTGTTATCATTAATCGAGGATTTTCTCAGAGATAAGTAACAAATTACAAGTGACAGCATAAATAAAAAATAAATCAGTATTATGACGAAAGGGTTCATTATATTCATCTCTTCTCTTTTCCTACTCGTGACGGCATTACCCGATGATAGTTTCGGCGGGAACAGGAAAAGAAAGAATAAAGACAAGACAGAAGAAGCAACCCGGGAAAGCAAATATGATAAATTGTTCAAGGAGGAAAAATTTGTAACCCGTAAAGGGGTATTTACCCTCCATAAAACAGATAAAAAGCTCTATTTTGAAATCCCGCTGACGCTTCTAAATCGAGAATTTTTGCTTGGTTCCACGATCAGGGAAACAAGCGACAACGGTTATTCGCTCGTGGGGCAAAAGCCCCAAGAACCTTTGCATTTGGCTTTTGCCCGCAGGGATTCCTCTATCCAATTGCTTCAAATCACGCAACCGTGGGGAGTGATTCCGAAGTATTCGGATAGCCGGGAAGATGAACTGAAACAATCCATCCGGAAAAGCTCTATCTCGCCGATTATCAAAACGTACGAGATAAAAGCATTCAATAACGACAGTACAGCCGTGGTTATTGACATGACAGATCTATTTTTGAGTGATGACGAGCGCGTTTCGCCTTTTGACCCGTACGGGATAAAAGCCGAATACGGGAGAGTTAAATTATCACCGGAATACCAGCAGGAGTTGTCGTTTATCGATGACATTAAAGCGTTCGAGGATAATGTGTCGATCATCTCCTCTTTGAATTACACGATTGCAAGCCAAGAGAATAAAGAGGTTAAGTTGCCTGTAACGATAAAAGTTAATCGCTCTATCATTCTGTTACCGGACGAGGAGCATATGATGAGGAGCAGGATTTCGGATCCCCGGATCGGATTTTTTACTACAGTGAAACAGAATATCAGTGTAAAGCGGGATGGCTCAAAATACGTTTATTTCATGAATCGCTGGAACGTGCAGCCGAAGGATATGGAGGCATACAAGCGGGGTGAATTGGTCGAGCCGGTGAAACCCATCGTGTTCTACATCGACAATACATTTCCGGTTGAATGGAAAAAAGCAATCCATGCGGGAGTCTTGGAATGGAATGCCGCTTTCGAGAAAATCGGTTTTAAAAACGTGATGCAGGCAAAAGATTTCCCGATGGATGACCCGGAATTTGACCCGGACAACCTGAAATATTCGTGCATCCGTTATGCGCCTATCGATGTGGCTAATGGGATGGGGCCCTCGTGGACAGACCCTCGTACCGGGGAGATTATCAATGCTTCCGTGTACATTTACCACGATGTCATCAAGCTCGTGAACGATATGCGTTTCGTGCAAACAGCACAAGTAAATGAAAGAGTGCGCACGAAAAAGTTGCCACAAGACATATTAGATGAAAGCCTTAACTATGTTATCGCTCACGAGGTGGGACACTGCTTGGGGTTGATGCATAACATGGGAGCCTCTTCATCCTATCCGGTAGATTCGCTGCGTTCCGCTTCATTCACGCAAAAATACGGTACAACTCCTTCCATTATGGACTATGCCCGTAATAATTACATCGCCCAACCCGGTGATAAAGGTTTGCGGTTGACGCCTCCCAATATCGGGGTTTATGACTTTTATGCCATAAAAATAGGTTACCAACCCATCCCCGAGGCAAAAACAGCGGAAGAAGAGAACGCTATCGTACGAGGCTGGATTGCCGAGAAAGCCGGCAACCCGATGTTCCGTTACGGGAAACAACAACTCCAAGCCGTGTATGACCCTAGCGCACTGATGGAAGATTTGGGGGATGACGCCGTGAAGGCAGGAGAGTACGGTATCAAAAACTTGAAATACATTCTCGAACACATGAACGAGTGGATGGACAAGGAAGATCCGAATTTTGATTACCGGATAAATATTTATGGAGAAATCGTCAATCAATGTTTCGGTTATCTCTACAATGCACTGATGAATATAGGTGGTTTTTACTTGAATGAACACGAGGTAAACGATCCTCGCCCCTCGTTCACGGTTGTTCCCAAGGAGAAGCAAAAACAATCGCTCAGGTTCTTGATTAAAAATTTACAACAACTGGAATGGTTGGATAACCCCCAAGCAACAGAAAACCTAAGAGTAAGCACCCCTCGTTCGGAAAGGCTCGTGAAGAATTTTGCAGCAGCTTTACTTGTCAACACGAAAAAAATATCCTTAGGCGAGTACCGGGATCCGAACTCCTACTCATCCAAAGAATACCTGAATGACCTGCATGCTCTCGTGTGGGAACCGACACTCAAGGGGCAAAACCTTTCTGCTATCGACATGCTTTTGCAGAAAACGATATTGTCTTCTCTATTAAATTCATTATTACCTGTTAACTGGACTGTAAAAGGACCTCCTATCGCGGAGAAACCCATGTTGCGCCGTACTTGCAGTTGCGGAGAACACATGGCATCGGGATTCGGGTTCCAATACCCGGTCTACAACGTTGCTCACGATAACACGAAATACCTGTATTTTTCACTACTTGACCGCATTGAAAAAACGGTAAAAAGTAAACGGGCAACCGGTAATTTCAACACACGGGCGCACCACGCTTATCTGTTGGAAATGATCGAAGATTTCAGAAATAGGAAGGAATAAATGCTTAAAATTAAAAACTAAAGTAATGAATAGAAATATAGTTATATCCATTTTATTGCTCGTGGCTTTCTGTTTGACAAACACGGTGAATGTCATGGCAAAGAGCGAACGGAAAAAGAAAAAAACGGAAAAAGTTGAAAGTCCGGAGCTGACGAAATACGAAAAACTTTTCAAGGATAAAAAAGTAACAACGGCAGAAGGATTGTTCACGCTCCGCCAAGTGAATGGAAAAGTTTATTTTGAATTTCCGAAAACATTATTAAACCGGGAATTCCTTTTAGGCTCAACCATCGTGGAAATCAGCGATAACGGTAACGGTCTGGTGGGGCAAATGCCTTATGAACCAATGCACGTGACCTTTACTCTACGGGATTCGACTTTGCAAATGTGTATAGTGGAATTGCTCGCGAACGGACAGACACCAATTTATACGGATTCAAAAGACGAAAACACACGCGAAGCTATCCGGAAAAGTAGCGCCCCGGCTATAATTAATACATTCAAAGTAGAAACTTACACCCCGGATAGCAGTGCGGTTGTTGTCGATATGACAGCGTTCTTCACGGAACATCGGGATGAAATGAATCCATTTTGGGGACCGAGTAAACGTACCGTAGAATACGGTTGGGCAGGTCGTGCCGTTAAATTCAAAAAGGAACTTTCAAAAATCGACACGATAAAAGCTTTTGAAAATAACGTGTCTGTTGTCACGACTTTAAACTATGACCAGGATATTATTGTAGGCGGGCAATATCTTGTTGCCAAAGATGAGCCCGTGACGGCAAAACTTAACCGCACCCTTATGATTCTCCCGGAAGAGAAAGATATCATGTGTCCTCGGTTGGCAGATCCTCGTGTTAATATCAACACGATAGCCCGAATGAATATGAACACGAAGGTAGATCGTGCCACGATGACACACTATATGACTCGTTGGAATTTGCAACCGAAGGACATGGAAGCCTATAAACGGGGCGAACTCGTGGAACCGGTAAAGCCGATCGTGTTCTATATTGACAATCTTTTCCCGCAAGGCTGGAGCGAATATATCACGGCAGGTGTCCTTGAATGGAATAAAGCATTTGAAGCTATCGGTTTCAAAAATGCCATTCAAGTAAAGCCTTTCCCAAAAGATGATCCGAATTTTGACCCGGATAATATCGCGTTCAATTGTATTCGTTATGCCCCGACCAGCATATACAGTACTGTGCCGGGTCCCCTATGGGCTGATCCTCGTTCCGGTGAAATTATGACGGCTTCCCTCTTTATCTTCCATGACGTGTTAAGCCAAATCAATTACGGACGTTTCATTCAAACGGCATCCAATGACGCCCGGGCTCGTAATATGAAATTACCCTTGGAAGTTTTCGGTGAAGGATTAAAAGCCATGGTTGCCAACAATACGGGAACAATGCTGGGTTTCCTATGCAACGCTGCCGCTTCCAATGCTTACCCGACTGACTCCTTGCGTTCGGCTTCTTTCACCCAACAATACGGAATCAGTCCGTCGATTATGGATGAATTGGGATATAATTACGTGGCACAACCGGAAGATAAGAACGTGGTACTCGTTCAGAGTAAAATCGGACCTGCCGATTACTACACCGTGCAAGTAGCTTATCAACCTAACCCTGCGGCCATGACACGAGAAGCGGATTATGAAATAGTCAAAAAATGGATTGCTGAAAAAGCCGGAGATCCTATTTTCCGCTATGGCAAAAGGCAACGCTTGTTGACCACGTTCGATCCGACTGCCCTCCCGAACGATTTGGGCGATGATGCGCTTAAAGCCAGTACTTACGGTATCAAGAATTTGAAATACATTCTTGAGAACATGAACGATTGGTTGGATAATCAAGATATTGATTACGAATACCGGAATATGCTTTACAGGTATTTGGTATATCATTTTGAACAATACTTGTTCAACGTGTATATAAATATCGGGGGATTCAAATTGAACGAACATTTCGTGGGTGACGCTATGCCTTCGTTTATACCTTTAAGCAAGGATTTACAAAAACGTTCTTTGGCTTTTGTCATGAATGAG
This sequence comes from Butyricimonas sp. DFI.6.44, assembly GCF_022132345.1. Lineage (NCBI taxonomy): Bacteria > Pseudomonadati > Bacteroidota > Bacteroidia > Bacteroidales > Odoribacteraceae > Butyricimonas > Butyricimonas sp. DFI.6.44. The sequence goes on from NZ_JAKNJD010000018.1 coordinate 37,760, forward strand.
TTGAAAAACATGGATTGGATTGACAATTACAGCGTAACGAAGAATTTGGCATTCGACGGTTCGCAAGCTCGCCGCATACTACAAACTTATTTGATTAGCATGCAAAACGTAACAACCGAATTGTTCATCACCAAGCGATTGTCCCTCGTGGCATATAGGGATAAAGACAACTATACCCCTCAAGAATACCTTGAAGATCTTTACGCCCACATCTGGGACTCCACGATAAAAGGCAAAAATGTTACAGAGGCAGAGCGTATTATGCAAAACGAATTTATCCGTCGGACTCGTGATCTTGTCGATTTTAACGGTAAGAAAGACCCGTTCGGACAAGTATATGCAACAACACCCAAAATACCAAGTGAAGAAGAGATATTACGCCAAATCAAACAAATGCGCAATGTTGAAATCCCGACAGAGATGCGTCTTGTGGATAATGCCTTGAAAACCAATCCGACAGCAGGGTTTGGCAGTCGTTGGTTGGTACAGAATGTCGCGGTAGATAATACAAATCATTTGTGGAATGCCCTTTACGGGAAAGCTATCAAATTAATAAACCAGCGCAAAGGCACGGGAAATGTTGAAACCCAAGCACATTACGATTATTTATTATATTTGATTAATCGCTCTTTAAAGAAAGCACCTAAGTGGTAAAGTAGATACTCGGGATAGAAAAGGGGCTGAATTCAGTGTTTAGAATTCAGCCCCTTTTTGTTCTTGTGCCTTACACTAATAATTTTTTCCCAAGAATGTATTCTATAGAAAATTTCATTGGTATAGGCGGAAGTGTTTGGTAAGATAAAAGAAGATTATTAGAGAAGGGGTATTGTGGACACCGTGTCGCAAGAGTTGTATTTGCACTATAAAATGTAAGAAGCCCGCCTAACTTTTTTTTGTTAGGCGGGCTCTTGCTTGATGTTTTATATTACGATTGTACTTGGAATGAATTTTTTAGTCCTTGCTTGAATGAATTACATTACATCCACGTACTTCCATTCTTGAATCTCACGCTAATAATTTCTTCTCCAAATTTCTTTTCAAAAGAGAACATCCTATGAGGTACTTCATTGGTGTATGCTGGTGCAGAAACTTCTTCCACGTAAAATTTCCCGTTTGCTAATCCGATTCCTGCGATCCAAGCATTATATATTTCAGTGTCAATAGATGTGATATCAGCCTCAAACGTGTCATATAGGATGATAGTTCCTGTAGTGCGGTTTAGTAACCATAATTCATTGTTATGGGTAATTAATACATATCCTAGAAGTTGTTTTATTCCCCATGCACTAGCGTCTGTGTAACCGGTGTTGAATATGTTTTTACCGTTGCCGATAATATTACTTAATACTTGTTGTGTTGCTTCCGGTAATACTTGTTGTTTTATGGTTGATATAGCAGGTTCGTCTCCATATTTGGTGCTATTTAAACCAAAATCATAGGAATAAAAGATTCCTTCAGGGTCTTGTAAAATTGCATGGAATCTGATAGCGTCCGGATAATTATTCCATTTGTATGCGCCACAATGAATCATTTTCATGTCCCCGAGGTTATCAATTCGTGTGACGTCACTTGATTCGTATGCATCGTGTGGAACGAATGGTGCCGTGACTTTACCGGCAACTTGTTGGTCGCTATCCATGATTAGTAAAAATCTATGCAAATTTTTTTCATACAGTAACGTGTAACTTCCTGCTGTATAGCGATGGTGAATAACTCCAAGACCGTTTACTTCATGGGTGACTCCGTTTTCTTCAAAAGTGACCGGATCGTTTAGAAAATAACCTGTGTTAAATAGGAATTGACTACTCTTCTTGCGGCTGTACATTTTTCCGTCTTTTCCAATCACGAAGGTACTCCAAGTCATATCAACAATATCGAATGGTTCAAATCCGGCAGGGACACCATCAAGGAATTGATCTTTTAACAACACATCCTTTTCGAAACTGATTCCGGATACATCGAGCGAATTATTACCACCTTGTAAAATCCAAAAACTTCCGGTTTCACTATTATGGTTATAATCGGATTCGTGGAAATGTTGCATGATTCTTACCGGCTCTTGTCCTAAGGATTCTTTGTTGATCTCCTCGTAGACATTATAAAAATCTTTATAAGTATAGTAATTGGTTTCCGTGGCATTATAATTTGAATTGTAAGATTGCCGAAGGTAGGATAGAATGGACTCGTTACCTGCTCCTCTGGATAAGATCACAAATCCGTCAGTTTCATAAGGTGATTTGGTGGTGAGGATTGTGTGTTGACTATATATCGCTCCGGTTTTTTTATCTGTGATATGCAGGATGATGATACCTGAGCCTATCGTATCTGTAATATAGAAAAGGTCACGTGACTTGAATTTTTTTGTTCCGAATAATGTCCATTCGAAGTCAAAATTGCTAGAGGTAGTATCCCCGCTAAATGTTAATTCCGGTGAATATTGAAGAGTATCTCCGTAACTAATAGAACCAAATGAGAATGGTTCTATTGTAACACTATTTAATGATGTGTAATCGTAATTTCCCTTGTCATCATAACAACTTATGAATGCGAGAAAAATGATTAGGTATGCATATATTAATTTCATATTTGTAATAATTTAGCGTTCGATTAATTTACTGGAATTTCCATAGGAGTAACTCCGTCTTCTTCTGTAATACCTTCATCTTTGAGGTATTTCTTGAATTCAAGACATATTTTTCGTCTAACGGTAAATTCATATTCTGATAAATCTGTAATCTTGGTGAAACTGACAAACTCAGAGTACTTTTTAGCACTCCATTCTCCCAAAAACAATGTTTCAACCTCTTCATCCCACCAATCAGGTTTGCTAGAGATGTTGTTGAAAATTATTCTAGCTGCTTGATTCGCTTTAAGACCGGGGGTAAAGTTTTCATTCTCGACTATCCGAATATAAAGAGTTACCTCTTTTCCTTCAAGCTCCTTATTGAATAATTTGATATAGACTGTATCTTTTATTTGATTGGCAGGGAATTCTTGTATAAGGTCAAAAGAGTATTGTTCTGCGTTTGCAGTGGTAGAATCGGCATCGACTTTTAATTGGTATGGAGTTGGCCTCGATACGAGATCCCCGGCCAATAGTACTTCAACAGCGATCTCTTTTTCTGTTACTCCCGGGTAGTGGGTAAATGACAGAACTGTAGCACTGTCAGGTACTTCCGGTTTCGAGAAATGCAGGTATTTCACGGACTTGTACTCGTAAGTCTTGTCCTCCGAGCAAGCCCAAAGTATAATAAAACTGAATATCAGAGAAATAAATGTTTTCATATTTGAAGGGTTTGTTAGTTAATATTTTCATTATCAGGTGTGGGGATAACGAATATAGTACCCCTGCTTAGTGTTTGGTTGAATTTTTTATACCAATAGAAAGCTTGTCCCTCTACCATTAAATCTTTATGAATCTCCTTAATCAATTCTTTTTCAAAAGATGCTTCGTTAGTGATATAGTTTTTAATCGGATCACTTAAAATACCTCGAACATTACGAACTTGATCAATCATCTTAAAGGCTTCTTCTGACTGATTATTTTTATATAGGTATTCGGAAGCGATGTAGTACATTTCACTAACCCGGATCATGGGAATTGCGTCTTCGCCATATGATTTCCCGGTTTGAGAGGTATATTTTAAAGGATATTTATTAGATGAATAAGTACCGAGGAAGGTTAAGTATCTGGTATCTTCGGTAGGAGGATTCCATGAGTACCATTCCATTTGATTCAGATAAATATAAAAGGTACTTGTTCTGTCCGCCGTCGACCCGGGTAGATAAACTTTATAATTTTCAATTAATTTCTGGTTGGATAATACAAAAATTAATTCCTTGTTGAGTTTGTGATTTTCAGGAAAAACGGAACCGTTTTGAAGAGTGAAAAAGTATTCACCACCTCCTTTTGCATTAATAACTTCCAAAGCGGCATCGTGTGCTTCTTTCAAATCACCGGCCCAAGAGTATACACGTGCGAGTGTCGCCACGATTGCATAATAATTCATACGATATCCTCTGTAGGCATAGAATAAATTGTCGGGAGGAATCAGGCTTCCTTCAATACGGTGGCCTATGGAAAAACGTTTTTTATGTTCCGGAAGTGTATCAAAAGTGGCAACAAGGTCTTTTGCGGTGAGCAGGTCGTTTTTGATCTTTTCAAGAGTTTGATCCACGGTTAAATGAGGCTCAAATGTTGATTTATAGCGATCGTAATAAGGAATATAAGTTTTGCCGTCATCCACCTTTTTGGAAGGAGCAAACAACCTCAGCATATCGAAATGCAGAAATCCTCTTAAGGCATAAGCCTCCCCCAAGATAAGGTTTTTACCTATCTCTCCTTCTTCGAATTGAGTAACCGGTTCATTTTTTACATTTTCGATAAGATTGTTACAATTGGCAATAGCGTTATAGGTTGCACTCCACATCTTTTCAAAAAGATTTTTGGAATTTACGGTCGTGAATCTACTGCTATATATGTCACTGTATGCTCCACTAAAATAACCGTTGCTATAAGTATGGGCGAGAATTTCCAAAGCTCCGTAAGACATTTCCTGTCCGTACATACTAGCTTCAGCCATGCTTTTGTAAATGCCGTTCAATGCTACTTGGTAGCCGTCTTCTTTAGCAAAAAGATCTTCTTCATTTATATTGGATTCGGGAGAAACCGATAGCCAGTCATTACAGCCTCCTAATATAAACGGTAAAATGATATATAAAAATAGTTTATTGAATTTCATGATATCTGTTTTAGAAAGTTGCATTTAATGTTATATTCATACTTCGGGCGAACGGGTAACTTAGACCTCTTTCTGCTTTTACAGTGGAAAGGCGGAATAGATCGTTGGCTCCGAGTTCTAGACGCAGCATGCTGACACCGATACGTTTCAATAACGTGGGATCGAAATCATAACTTAGAGAGAGAGAATTTAAACTTACCACGTTCTCGTTTTGGATGAAACGTTCTGTCGGCTGAGTTTTTTCACTACGCATGCCATCTGCTAAAGATTTATATTTAGCTCTATCTCCGGGTTTTTGCCATCTGTCTTTCAAAATTCTTTTGTCGACATTGTATTTGTATATATTGGCATCTTCCACTTTCTCCACCAGAGTCGAGTTATAATATTGTCCCCCGTATTTATACATGAAGGAGGTAAATAACGTCCAACTTTTATATCGGAGATTGAAACCGAAAGAACCTTGAATATCCGGCTCTGAGTCCCCTAATGCTACTTGGTCGGATGCGTTCCATGTATAAGTGATCTCGCCATTCTTTTTCACGAAAATTTCTTTTCCGTTCGTCGGATCTATACCAAGGGAACGCACGGCATAAATCGGCGTCAACGATCCTCCTTCCACGTATTGTTTGAACGGTTCGGATATACTATTGTTCCCTGTAGCAGAATTATATACGAGCGTATTTTTATCATTGAAATGGTCTTCTACTTTTTGATTGTACGCTTTCAAACTTTCTGCAATCTTCACGAATTTACGTTTGTCATGTGCTAAATTGAAATAAACGTTGAAATTCCAATCTGTTTTATTAACGATACTGCTCTTTAAAATGATTTCATAACCTTTTCCTTTCACTTCGCCAATATTGTCTTTATAAGTGGTGAAGCCAGTAGAACTGGGAATAGTGACATCATTCACCATGTCAACGGTTTTCTCGATATAATAATCAGCCGAAAGATTCAAAATCCCCTTAAAAATTTCAAAATCAATACCGAAATTTGTTTTGTATTTTTTCTCCCAGCCCAAATCTTCATTACCTAATGCGATAAGAGTGGCGCCATATCCTGTTTTATACCATTCGTCATCTATAGTTTCATACATGGTTTGTGCCTCGTACGGGGAGAAACTCACGTTTCCTGTTAATCCGTAACTCGTGCGTAATTTTAGAAGATTGAGCCAACCGATATTTTTGACAAAATCATAGTTGTGTAAATTTACGCCCACTCCACCGGACCAATACAAAGCCCATTTTTTATTATGTCCGAATTTTGACGAACCGTCGGTACGTATAGAGGCATCTAATAAGTAAATATCATTGTATGAATAGTTCAACAAACCGATAAAACCGATTAGATGGCTTACGTCTTTTGAGTTCGATGGTTTCTCTCTGACCTTTTCAGCATAACTGGGAGAGGAGAAAATACCGGAAGGAAATCCTTCATAAATCGTTGTTGTACTTTTGGAGTCTGTGCTAGAACCGTTCATGCCGAGATTGAAGTTAATATTGTGATTTTCAATACTTCGATTATATGAAAGATTAGCTGTGAATTCCCATGATGCACTTTTCCCGTCACGTTGGGTTAAAGAACCGGACGTTAAATTGGTTACGGACAAAGGATTCGTGTTTCTTTTAGATTTGGGATCCACGAATTTTTTCCCTTCACTGATTGTTTGGGTAACCTTGAATGTCCCTTTAGCCAGTAAGTGGGGTGTAATAAACCAATTTATGCCTAATTCGTTTTCCAGAAGGTCTTCTTTTGTGCGGTCGAAACTCGCTAGAGTGGCTTCCCATAAAGGATTAACGATATCAGTTTGCTTAAGTTCAGAGTTCCATTGTGTAGTTTCTGGCAAATAGTTGCCATTCTCATCTTTATATTTGTCATAGGGTAACTTCTTGGTGTATTCCGAGAAACTACCGTAGGGAGATTCTTTACTTTTGGTTTGTTGGTAAACGATTTTATCTTTGATTTGAAAATTACCCAATCGATAGTCAATACTAAATTCAACTCCGGCATTGTTACGACTGGATTCTTTCATGATACCGTCATTGTTTGCGTAAGTTAGATTTAAACCGAAACGTAAATCTTCATGTCCGCCTTCAAGGAATATACTGTGTTTGTGATTGAAAACGGTTCTTAACGGTTTGGATAACCAATAAGTGTCAACCCCTTCGATAATATTGTTTAGCTTGCTCTGGTACTCTCTATCTAGTTTTGCTTGATTATCCTCGTAGTATGAGTCTGACGGATCTGCTTTAAACACGTTGGCGGCAACCTCTGTCGCGAGTTTTTCTTTAGCATTCATCAGATTGTAATCACTTAAATCCGGGATGGAAAGCGTACCGGTCATGGAATAACTGACATTTATTTTACCCGGTTTGGGTGCTACCGTGGTAATAACCACCACGCCGTTCGCTGCACGGGAACCGTACATGGCAGTGGCAGCCGCATCTTTCAATATGGTCATGCTTTCAATCCGGTTCGGGTCAAAGTCATACACTTTCTGGATACTGACTTGGAAACCGTCCATGATAAAAAGAGGAAGGTTCGGGTTATTCTCCAAATTGGCTTTTGTCGTGTAGTTGGGGTCAAGTTCTTTTACTCCTGTCCCCGAGCGACCGCGGATATACATTTCCGGGAGGGTATTCGGGTCTGATCCCCACTGATTGTTTTCTTGTAGCCGAAATGAAGGGTCAAAAACTTGCAATGCTTTTATAACGTTAGTTTTCGATACCTTCAATAATTCATCTCTTTTTACGGATACAGAACTTCCTGTAAAACTTTCCTTTTTGATGTTGGCGTATCCCGTCACGACAACCTCATCCATCTGTTTTACATCTTCCTGCAATTTAATAACGATCTCGTTTTCATCGTTTTTAGGATTATTGCTTACTTTATAACTTTGTGTTTCAAACCCGATGAAAGAAATAACTAAGATAATACTATCCATTTTAGGTATTTCCAACTTGAACTTGCCATCCACATCGGTTACAACACCTAGTGTTGTGCCTTTGATTGTGACGGTAGCTCCCGGCAAGGTAAATCCTTTGTCATCCAGTACTTTCCCTTTTATGGTCCGAGGTTTTTCAGTTTCCTTTTTATTGTCATCGGCAGGACGGATGATGATGACATCATCTTCAATCTCGTAAGATAGCTTGGTGCCTGCAAGTAAGGTCTTGAGGAAATCGTCAATGGATACATTTTGAAGGTCGATATTACGTTTCCCGTATTTATTAACCTCTTCTACCCGATACAGGAAACGATAGTTCGTTTCCGTTCTGACGGTTTTAATCATTTCGTCGATGGTTGCGTTTTCCATTTTAACGCTCACTTTGATGACTTGTGCGGTAGCGTTCACGTCGAAATACATCGTTGTGATAAGCGCTATCAAGAGGCTTGCTCGTAAAATCCGAAGAATTTTCTCCCACCTTTGATGAAAATCAAAGGTGTACTTCCGTTTTTTTTCCATAACTTTGAGTACTTAATAGTTTAAATAATCGATTTCTAAATAGACTTGTTTATGAGTTGGTTACAAATGGGAGGATGGATCAGATCCTCCTGTTTTTTATTGATTAATAACTTCTTCCACTATAATATTATTTCCATTCACTTTGAACCGTATGGATGTCGCTTTTTCTATCATCCCGAGGGTCTTTCTGAAATCCCCGTATCTCTCCAGATCTCCCGTGAAATGGTATTTTTTCACTGCCGGGTTGACATAGAACACGTTGATATTATACCAACGGGAAAGTGTTGTCATGATCTCTTCGAGCGGTTTGTTTTCAAACACGAACAATCCTTCCTTCCATGTCGTGTATAAACGTACATCTACTTTGCGGGTAGTCAGATTACAGGAATGTTTTTCGTAAACAGCCTGATGGGATGGAGTTAATGTTACATTTTGCTTTTTATCCGACACGTTAACAGAACCCTCGCATAGCGTAGTTTCGATAACATCGGCATCCGGGTATGCCAAAATATTAAATTCCGTTCCGAGTACTTTCACTTCAATATTCCCGTTCGTTTTCACGATAAAAGGTTTTGCCGCGTTTTTTGTGACAGAAAAATAAGCTTCTCCGGAAAGCACAACTTCTCGTTTTGTTTCATCAAATTGAGCAGGAAATGACAATTCCGAATCCGAGTTTATCCAGACATGCGTCCCGTCCGGTAGGATAAGTTCATATTCTCCGCCTTTTGGAACTTGTATTGTATGTCGTTTATGTTTGATGTTTAAAGAATCTGCTTGTCGTTTGTATTCTAATGCATTTCCGTTGTTGATGGCAATAATTCCGTTACCTAAATCAAGTGTTTGTTGCGTGGATTGTTGTGATAAACTGATTTGCCTTCCTTCCGGTGTGATTAATATCGCTTTTGAACTTCCTGCATGAATTTCAGCTACGGGAAGAACCTCTTGTTGTGTTTTGTCATACCTCGGGACAAACAAGCCGATCGTGATGGCCACTATCGCGACAGCGGCAGCACTAGACCACCATAAAAGTGTACGGGATTTTGTTTTGTGCGCGGGCGCAATTTGTTTCTCGACCTTTTGCCATGAGGCATGAGGGTTAACGCGATGGAATTGCTGATCCCGAGAACGTTTATTGTCGGGATTTAAGATTCGCTCATGCAACTTGGCTCCGGAAGAGTGTTCTGCTTGCCATTGTTGCAATTCGGCTTCTTCCTCCGGTGAAAGCTCTCCTGCCATTTCTTTGGCAATGAGTTGTGCGATACGGTATTCTTTTGTGTATTCTAACATAAATATAGACGTTACAAAACTATTATCTATTTACAGAACACGGGATAAGGTCAAAAGGATGAATGGAAAATTATTTTTTTTGATAGAAAATGGAATTTTTTTTATACTTCCCCGATTCTTCCTTGTACGGGAGAATCGGGGAAATAAAGAGATTTATTTTTTCCTGCGCCTCCACCACAATGCAAGGCTTAAGAAAGTCAAGATACCGGGGAAAACACCCATGAAGAGAATTTTTAACCAGACACCGGACTTTTCATTCAAGTAAACCTTATTGTCGGAGGAACGTTTCCGGTTGGTATCTATCGGGTATTCTCCGTTCGTGAGAAGACGGAATGATTCCGTGACAACCGTGAAATTAGAGGATTCGATCCCGTTTCGTTGGCGTGTAAGTTCACCGTTTCCGATGCAATCCGCATCCCCGAGAACTATGATGCCTTGTTTTTTGCCGTTTATCTGGCGGGTTAAATACATCATGGTTACATTTGCCTGTTCGATTTCTCCGATAGCAGGATTGATGCGTGCCGTATCTTCAACGAAGTTCGTCGTTTCCAGTTCGCTCCATGAACCAGTGGAGTCGGTTGTCATCAATGGAATTATCGTGAAATCTTTCTCTTCTATTTGCTTGATCCCGACAGTGGAAGGCATCGTGATCTTGTAACCGAAATATGCCGCATCGCTGAATCTTTTGCTTAAATCTTCAGCGGCTTTAGTGATGGAAGATAAAATCAAATCTGCCGGATAATCCTTGCTCTCCTGCACGAGAATACCCGGCATGAAAGTTAATCCCAAATTTGCTAACGTGGGGTTCATTTGTTCTTGGCGACGAGGTTCTCCGGCGATAATCAGATTACGCCCTTCGGCGATATAACCATCAATCATACCCTGTTCTTTGGAAGAAAGTGGGGTGCGGATATCTGAAATCACGAGAATATCCACTTCATCGGGTATTCTATCTAGGGTATCAAGAGCGAGTGTAGTAATATCAAAACCTTGATTAATAAGTGAATTACGGAATCCTTTATACTGAGAGAATGCATAATAATCCCGGTCACCACCCCCGTTTATATTTCTCTCACCGTGTCCGGTAATGAAGGCAACCAAAGGCGCTTTTACGACCATGCGTTTAAGAGCGGCAGTGATCTCGGTTTCCGTGGGGAAGCGCATATTATCGTCATAAAGGCGGAGGTATGATTTTTGTCCGTTGCCTCGTTCCAACACCCGTACGAATTTGTTGTACTCGGCAGACAGGTCTTCTGTTTGCTGTATTTGTTCGGGATTCAATACTTGATCTATATTCCAATCAAGAGCTTCACATATTTTTTGAGCACGTTGTTCGTCGCTTAAACCGGGATAGCGTTGAGCAAGACTCGGGTTGTCTACTTTGTCGTAATAATAAACGTATTTCATCTTGATCTCCGGTTTGAAGCGTATATATTTCTCGAACCGTTCGATATCTTGATTGTGATAACGGGGCAATACCCGGAAATAATCTTCGTCAAGAATGTTGACATAAGAGGTGATAGTCAGGGGACCATCCAGTTGTTCCATGACGTCCAGACTGTTTTGAGTCAAAGTGTTATCTTTCATTTCGGTTGCATCATAATAACAGCGAAGTGCGGGACGGGATGAAACATAACCGATCAAAAGAGTCACGACAATAATTCCTCCATAGCGAAGTGCGGATTGTGATGCGGTACGTTTGGTTCTTTCGGATTGTAAACGTAAAATGGAAAATATAATGAAAAGAATAATTACCAGTAGGAAATAAAGTAGATCTTCGCTGGTAATAAGACCTTTAAAGAATGTGTCTGCACGCCCCGAGATGGAAAGCCAGTATGTGATATCCCTCACGAATGGGATTTCCTGACCGACATTCCCGATATAGTTGAGTACGGCAAGTATGGCAAGAGTCCCCACGGCTGCAACAACCTGATAAGACGTGAGCGAAGACATGAATAACCCGATTGCCGCGTAAGCACAAATCATGAGGAATATTCCCAGTAAAGCAGTCAAGGCAAACGACGAATCAATATCCTTGATCGTGAAAGCCGTGAAGGCATAATAAACGAATAATATGGCTACTAGAATCAAGGCGTACACGATCATGGAAAGATATTTCCCAAAAATGATTTGCCGGTTTGTGATCGGGGATGAGTACAATAATTTAATAGAACCACGGTTATACTCTTGGCTCATAAGCCCCATCGTGAGTAATGGAATGTATAGGAACAAATGTTCTTGCATACTGGAAATAGCTCCCTGCCAACCGAGCAAGAGGCGTCTGGTTGCCCCGATAACAGTATACCCTAAAGCTTGGGAACGTAATGCATCACCCCATGCTTCGGCATAAGCCATTCCCGACTGGAAAGTGAAGATAATAAGAATAAGCCATGCTATCGGGGAATAAAATAGCGTGCTCAGTTCGTTTTTGGTTATCTTTAATATTGTTTTCATAGATAGAATTTGCGTTTACTGTTGTACTTTTTTTCCTGATAATTGAGCGAATATCGTGTCAAGAGCCAAGCGTTCCAGTTGTATCTCGGCTAATTCCCAGTTATTGGTAACACTGAGTTGTACGATATGTTCGCTAATATCCTTTGACGCGTCGAATTGCAGGCGATAGCTGCGGGGATCGAGCTTTTCCACTCGGGCAACGCCTTCTATCGCTCCTAGAGTTTGTTCGGATGGAGCTGCGTCAAATCTGACTAACAACGTGGAAGGGGCAACGTAATTGTTAAAATCGTCCATGCTGCCGGAAAATACGAGTTTACCTTGTTCAATCATTTTGATGTTATTACAAGTAGCTTGTACCTCGGACAAGATATGTGTCGATAACAATACGGCATGATCAGTAGCAATTTCTTTTATCAAGTGGCGTATTTCTACAATCTGGTTCGGGTCAAGACCATTTGTCGGTTCATCAAGGACAACAAAACGGGGATTATGGACAATGGCTTGTGCGATGCCCACGCGTTGTTGATATCCTCCCGACAGATTGTTGATAATACGTTCGCGGAAATGTGTGATATCACACCGTTTCATGGCACGTTCCACGGCAGCCGGGATTTCATGTGTCGGCATTAGCCGAAGGTGTGCGCAATAAGTCAGATATTCTTCCACGGTAATATCCGGGTATAGTGGCGGTTTTTGGGGAAGGAACCCGATATGTCTTTTGGCTTCCACCGGGTTCGTCCGTAGGTTGTAGCCGTTAAGGTAAACTTCCCCTTCAGTCTGGTTCAGCACGCCGCATATAATATTCATTGTGGTGGACTTCCCGGCACCGTTGGAACCGAGCAATCCTAACACCCCTTTTTCTTTGATCTCAAAGTTTATATCTTCTATAGCCCATTGTATATGATACCGGTGAGACAAATGCTCGACCTTTACTATTGAATCTTCCATGTGTTATAATTTAAAATTTAGCTATTAAAATTTCTTTCTCTTGTACCATACCATAAAGCCAATGAAGGCCAAGATAAACGGAATGGCGCCCAGTGCGAATGCTGAAATCCAAGGAGTTGCTGCCCGGCTGACAAGAATCCTGTTGTCAATAGCTTCCGGGCGGGATGTATCGATAGGGAATTCCCCGTATGACAGCCATTTGAACGTTTCGCTGATGAAGTCGAAATTGACGGCGAAAATTCCGTTCCGGCTATTCATCAGTTCCGTGTTGCTGATACAATCGGCGTCACCCGTGACCACGATGCGTTGTTCCTTGTTTCCCCTTTGGCGGGTAAGCGAGAGAATGACAGGATAAGACTGTTCCTTTTCCCCGATAGCCTCGTTAATGGATAACTCCCCGTCCAGAAAATCGGTTGTTTCCAGTTCATTCCAACTATTCTCCTTAAGCGTCATGGCAATAGGTTTTACAGTGTATCCTTTGTCCGTGCTATAATGTAAAGGAGAGGCATCCGGCATAACGATTGAGGCTCCCCATCGTTTGAGTTGGGCGTACCGGGGACTTTGTGCGGCGGCATTATCCGTTAGTTTCGCGGTGACAACGGATGGCAGGTAATCTTGATTACGTTGCACGAGGGTTCCCGGCATGAGTTCTATCCCGAATCGGGCGAGCAAGGGATTCATCGCTTCTTGACGATGGGGTTCCCCAAGGATGAAAAGATTACCGCCCCGTTCTATATAATGTTCCAATCTTGTCATTTCTTCTTCGGAAAGAGGGCTACGCATATCGGCAATAACCAGAATGTTAATGTCTTCTGGAATATCGGAGTCTTTAATAGATAATTCCGTGGCATCGAATCCTTGGTTGATCAGGGAGTGACGGAAATAAATACTTCGGGCGAACGTGTAATAGTAACGGTCGCCGGCACTATTCACGTTACGTTCCCCGTGTCCCGTGAGAAAAGCAACTTTAGGGGCGGGGACTAGGAAGCGTTTCAACGCTGTAGTGATCTCGGTTTCCGACGGGTGCTTCATCATGTCATTGTAAAGACGAAGAGTGGTTTTCTGACCATTTTCCCGTTCCAGAACGCGAAGGAAACGGTAACCTTCCGACTTGAGATCAATAACCTTGTCAATCTCCTCCTGCGATAGGAACATGTCAAAATCAAGTTCCATGATCTTGCAGATACGCTCGGCACGCTCTTTCCCTTGTAACTCCTCGAAACGTCCATCGAAAGAAGGTTGAACCGATGGAGCGTAATAATAGACGTACTTCATTTTGATCTCCGGTTTAAAACGGACATACTGTTCGAAACGGGAGAAATCTTCTTTTAGTTGGCTCGGGAGTGCGCTACCGTAATTCGCGTCGAGGATATTCATGTAAGTCGTGATGGTTAATCCCCCGTCCAGATTTTTTACAACTTCCTGACTGCCGGGAGTCAGGGTATTTTTCTTTAAAGCGGTTGCGTCATAATAAAATTTACTTGTCGGAAGAGAGGATACATACCCTATGATCAATGCGCACGCGATAACCGCGAAATAGCGGGCAAATGTAACAGCCTTGCTTCTTTTCTTGCGGGCAGCCTGCAAGCGCATGATAGATAAGATAATAAATAGAGAAATTACGATAATGAAATATAGCACGTCTTCACTGCAAATCATTCCTCCAAGAAATTGATAAGCGCGTCCCGAGATGGATAGCCAATACGTGATATCCCGCACGAAAGAAATATCCTGTCCCACGTCACCGATAAAATTCAAAACGGCAAGGACTGCAAGTGTACCCATCGCTGCCACGACTTGATAAGACGTGATGCTTGACATGAAAAGCCCTATGGCGGCATAGGCGCAAGTCAGTAAATAGAGTCCCAGCAATCCGGTAAGAACGAATGCGATATCCATGTTCTCGATGGTAAAAAATCCGAAAATGATATAAATCAGAAGTATGCCCATGAGCATTGCCCCGTAAATTAACATGGAAAGGTATTTTCCTAGAATAATCTGTGTTGTCGTTATCGGGGAAGAATATAGAAATTTGATAGAACCGCTGCTTAATTCCCGACTCATGATTCCCATGGTGATCAGGGGAATATAGAGATACAGGCTTTTAAGCATGGAAACCAACAACCCTGTGTATCCGGCAAAAGTATTCAATGTCACTTCTCCCAGCCCGTATTCCAAGGCTTGGCGTTTTAATTGTCCCCCGAAATTTTCACTGAAATTCAATCCAGCCTGAAAGGCAAAAATAACTAGGATCAGCCAAGATACAGGCGAACAGAATAAGATGCGAAGTTCCGTCTTCGCTAATCTGAATATTGTTTTCATGTTAGATGATTATCTTTTATATTAAAATATTTTTTCCGGATAATTGTGCGAAAACCGCGTCTAAAGAATCCCTTTCCAATATAATCTCGTGAAGGTGCCATTCATTGGCAACGCTCAATTCGATCATTTTTTTCGTGATCTCTTGACCTGAAGAAAAGCGCATGCGGAAACGGGTATCCGTGATATGTTCCACGTGCGTGATCCCGGGAATAGCGGATAGAGTTTCTATAGAAGGGGGTGTTGTCATGGAAACGATAAACGTGTTGGGTTCCATGTAATTATTGAAATCCCCAATGGTGCCGGAAAAAACAACTCGTCCCTTTTCGATCATTTCTATCGTGTCACAAGTAGCTTGCACCTCGGGTAGAATATGAGTGGAAAGCATGACGGAGTGATCTTCGGCAATTTCCTTGATCAAATGGCGTACTTCAATGATTTGGTTCGGGTCTAGCCCGTTTGTCGGTTCATCGAGAATCACGAATTTCGGATTGTGTACGATGGCTTGGGCTATTCCTACCCGTTGTTGGTACCCTCCGGATAGATTTTTAATTAATCGTCTGCTGAAATGAGTGATTCCACAACGAGCTTTTGCTTTATCCACTGCTGCTTTAACCTGTCTTTTGTCCACGAGGCGCATCAGTGCGCAGTGCGTGAGATATTCGTCAACAGTCAGATCCGGGTATAGCGGGGGCTTTTGTGGAAGAAAGCCGATGTGCTTTTTAGCTTCTACCGGATGCTCGCGAAGACTGATACCGTTAATATATACTTCGCCCTCTGTTTGATTGAGAACCCCGCAGATGATATTCATCGTTGTGGATTTCCCCGCCCCGTTGGAACCTAACAGGCCGAGAGTCCCCTTCTGCTTGATTTCGAAATTGATGTCTTTTATCGCCCATTGCACACTATAACGGTGCGAGAGATGTTCGACTTTTACTACTGCTTCTTCCATAAATTTTTATTGTGTTTCTGATTTATATTTCTATTTGCAGAACACAGCTAAATTCGAAAAGGATGAATAGGGGGTGCGTTTTTCACTTTATTTTGACATTTCTTTTAGAATTACTTTTCTGCAAGAAATAGCAAAAGAACATAGAAATAATCTTTTAATAAAGTTTTTAGTGAATCTAATGCGTTATATTTTAGTGTCTTGACGGAGTTTACAGAAATGCCTAATATTTCAGCGATCTCTTTATTTTGTTTCCCGTCTAAATACATTTTAACTATTCGTGCACTTTGCGGGGGGAGGGCATTCACGGCATCATCTATGATTCGGTAGGCTTCTTCCTCGATCACGAGGTCTTTAAAAACGGCTTCTTGGTTTTCGACTTCGGGAGAGGTGTAATCCACGGTTATTTTTTTATCTCGAATGTAATTGAAACATAGATTTTTGACCGCTACATAAAGAAATGTTTTCAAACTCGGGATGTCATTGTATGCGCTACGTTTTTCCCAAAGTTTTATGAATGCCTCTTGCACAATATCTTCCGCGGCACTTTGATCTGTGATAATTTTCATGGCGACAATACACATAGAAGGATAAAACTCTTGAAAAAGAGCTTCAAATGCCTTGATATCCCCATTCTTAATATCTCCATATGTGATTGAAACACTCATAGCACAAAACGTTCGTTTAATGCTATTTTACGATATTATCATTGTGTATTAAGCGCTTTCATGGAAATTCTTCATTACCAGTTAAAAAAAATATATTGATTTCGATTCGAAAGGATATTTTTTTTATTATTTTTGATACCATTAAACGAAGGTTTAATAATAGATAATTAAAGGGTATTTCCCTCTGACGGTAATAGGGATAGATTACCGTATTTATTTATTATCGTAATGAATTGCCTGGAATCAGCTATATCGAAATATCTTTATATATGTTTACTTGAGTTTGTTCGATTTCATTTATTTCCTGCTTTATTTTAGTTGTGTCAAACTCCCACGTATTCGCTCGGTGAAAAGCGATTCGGGTTTTCATTACCGAAAAATAAATACAGGTGTAAAGGTGTTCCATCCGGTTGTTTTGCCGGGGGAATTTCGACGGTAACCTCGCCATCGCCCCGGTGTGCATTGATGCAGGTGATGAATTGCGGGGAACGGGGTAGCGTGCCGTAGAAATACCCGAGATACACCTGATCTGCTGCATTTGCTTTCGGGCAATCGACATCGTTCTCCCACCGCAGGGTTACTGTCCAGCCGTTGCGTTCGGCACACGTGATGACCGGGGCATCCAGTGTTCCCATCGAGAAGCGGAAGGTGGGAAACGCCCACACGCCCTCGCCCGGGCGGAAGCAGCTCCCGTTGACGGTATGGAATAACGTGTCGCTCTTGGGTGCTCCTGTTTGTCTTGCCCATACACTCCATATCGGAAGTCCCCCGATGGCACGGCGGTACACTCGCCACATCTTGCGAACTTCGGTAAAGCGATTCGAGGATTGCTCCTCGCCTTCCGTTCTTGTTTTCTTGGGTCCTCGCTTGGTTTTGCAGGTTCTCACTTGTCCGCCTTGAAGAAAGAAGGTTACCCCATCCACTCGGACCGGTCCGTTGGCAAGCATTGCAAGAAGTATAGGTGATGTTCTATCCATAACATAAATGAATTAAGTATTAATAAGCTATCAATTTCGGTGCAATAGTATAAAAAATATTGTAAATATACAATAGGTTCGCTGTAGCAACGCTGTACATATACAGCGTTGCTACAGCGAACCTACAGGGAATCTACAGCGTTTCTTACGATAGTGATACCGTATTGATTCGAAAATAAAATTGAAATAATTTATGTATTCCCCTTGTATAGGGTTAATTGTGGATTAATTTTTGTATATTTGTGGGTAGGAAAAATAAAATGAAGTATCTATGGCAGAATTTGTAAATCCGGTAGGAAAGATTCGAGGAAAATACGGGAACGTGATAGGTTACGTGAGACCCGACGGGAAAAATTGTTGCAGAAGCGCGTCGTTAAAACGCAAATCCGGTGGCGAACCTCAGAAACGGCAGTCTATGGCGTTTGGGACGGTCGCGGGGAGAAAGCAGTGGTTAATGAATATAATCCGGGTGGGATTCCCCGGGGGAAACGGTTATGCCAAGGGGTTTAACGGTTTTACCGGGGCGAACGTGGCGAGTGCGGTTACCGTGGAGAAAATTGCCCCGGGAAAACCGGTGAGCAATCGTAAAAAGGCAGAGAAGGAATTCACGGGAACGATTGATTATCGTAAATTGCGCGTGGCGGCGGGGCAGTTGGTCACCCCCGTGGTCGGTGTCGAGGTGGACGCGGAAAACCGGAAGGTCGTTTTTACCCACGAGGGGATGCCCGTGGAGTCGGTGGATTGTTTCGCGGATGACAAGGTGTACGGGGTAATCCTTTTTGTGCCAAAACGGCGTTGTCGATTGCAGGAGTTGGGAACGCGGGGTGAAACGTTTGTTGCGAGCATGGAGTTCCCTAATCAGGCGGAAGCGGACGGGCTTTTCGTCTACGTTTTCGCGGGAAGAGCCGACGGGAAAGACACATCGGATTCGGTGTGCGTGTGGGAACCGGTGGATAAAGGCTGACCGAATTTTATTTTTCGATCAGCCTTTATGGATGAAACAATCCGTTTTGCCCGATTATTTGTTCAAGGCTTTTATTTTAAACAGGATCGCTTGATAGTGTGCTTTATCTACTTTGTTGGCAGTGGCGATTCGATTTTCCAGTAAAGTTTTTACTTTATTGAGCATGGTTATGTAGCAGCCTTCGGATTCATCAATGCTTTCGATTTCCAGTTTCTTTTGCCACTTGTAGCCGTAATCGAAGTTTTGTTCCAATCGTTCGGCGATGGCTGCTTGTCCTTTCTCTTTTTCGATTTCTTTCAACTCTTTGTAGTACCGTTGGGTAATACCGGATGGGTCAAGGCGGTAGTCAATGATTTCGTCCAGCGAGGGGGCATAGGCGTTGAAAAGCGGAGTTTTGCCTTCGATGATTCGGGTAGCTCCTTTCACGAGTGCCAGCATGGCGAAGCGTTGCAGCATCCGGTCATTCGCGGTCAGCTTCTTGTTGTCGATGGTGTTTTTCCAGATACCGGTGTATAAGTCATCGTAGTAGTCTTGTATCGTGTAAGGATCGTCAGACAGTTGGGCTGCCACTTGTACCTTGTTGGATAGTGTTTCAAATATGGTTTCTGCCATACCGGAAACGACACGGGAGGACATTTTCAGAGAAAGGCTTGCTTGTGGGGCGTTTGCTTGATTGTCCAACCATTCGCAGTCCCGGAGTTGGTTCAATACCCAAGTGATGGAGCGTTTTTGCAGTGTTTTGGGCAGGGCTTCGAAACGTTTGCCCGGTGTGCCTTCTTTCACCGCGGTCATGCGTATGCCGCCCACGTTGTACATCACATTGCGGAGGTAGCGGAAGTATTGGCTGGCTAGTTCTCCGTACAGTTCCTGCCGGTGCAGGGTGGTTTCGTCGTTTTGAATCCAGTCGTTCAGGTTGGCGAAGATGTATTTCAGGTTTTTGATCCCGTATTCGCCTGCCTTGATCGGATCATCGCCGAGGTCTTCCTCGATGGCAGTCGGGTCGTAACGGCTTAGGATTTGTTGTTTGCCATAACGGAAACGGGGGTCTCCGGCTTTTTCGTCCACCCATTTTTCGAGAATTTTGGCTTCTTCGGCGGAGGTTAGGTTACCGGAGATGGGGGAATATAACCATTTGATGGCGAATTCATCGTACACGCCCAAGTCGGGAGGGGTTAACCTTACACCCGTGTCACCCGGTTGTGCCACGTAGTTGAATCTGGCGTAATCCATGATCGACGGTGTGGTACCGTATTTTTGGGTGAAGGAGGCGGAACGTAATGAATCAACGGGGTAGGCGTTGGATGCGGACATGTTGTGCATTAACCCGAGGGTGTGTCCTACCTCGTGGGCGATGACATAGGCGATGGATTCCTTCACGATGTCGTCCGGCATCTTTTTGGCACGGACGGAGGGATCGATGTGTGCCGTTTGCACGAAACGCCAATTGTTGATTAGTTTGATGATGTCGTTGTAGACGATGACCGATGCGTTGATGATTTCCCCGGTCGTGGGATCAACCCACGAGGGACCCATTGCGTTCTCGATGCTGAGCGGGACGTAGCGGATACAGGAATATTTCAGGTTGTCCGGGTCAAAGTCGGGGTCGTCTTTCGGGAAGTCCCGGACTTGCACGGCGTTTTTGAATCCGATTTTCTCGAATGCCTTGTTCCACCGGAGTACACCCTCTTTTATGGGGGCTTGCCACAATTGCGGGAAGGCATTGTCGATGTAGTACACGATTGGTTTCTTCGGTTCTACCAGTTCGCCCCGTTCCCATGCGTTCATGTCTTTGGGTTCGAGCCTCCAGCGGTTGGCTATGCTGTAAAAGTTGATTTTGTCTTCCTCGGTGGAGATGTGTTGTTTCATGGTGAGGAAGATACCCACGCGGGAGTCGGATACGCGGGCTTTCATTTTGTCTTCCGGCAATAGCAGTACGGTGCGTACTACCCGGGCGGATACGTCGCCGCCGCCGCCGGAGAAGAACAGGTAGCGCAGTACGTAGCTGAACGACAAATTGGATTCTATGGTCACGTTGTCGTCGAATGCCTTGATGCTGCCTAACGAGGACAGGTCTGATTTCATGTTGGAAACGACGGACAAGGGACCCAGTTGCGTGATGATGGGGGAAAGTTCGGGCTCATTGGTCATGAACAGGGAGGTCATGTCGAAAACTACAGCCGTGCTGTCCGGATTGTATGCCAGAACGGGGTATTTTTTGATGTACACGTCTTTGAAGCTGCTTTTGACTGCCCGAGTCAGGTTCGGGTCGGATTCGTCGTACGTTACCGAGCTGGTCACGCGTTGCAGGTAGACGAGGCTGTCCTCAAGGACAAATTTCACGTGCATGGGATCCCGTCCCTTGTACCCGATGGGGCATACCGTGGGTTCACTGGATTCCGCCGGAGTGGAGGCGATCAGCATCTCCCGTGTCATGTATTTTAACGGGAATTCAAAGTAGACTTTTCCCCCGAGTTTGTGTAAGGTGATGAAATTTCCTTTCGCGGTTTGGCAACCCGGTTTCTTGAGGAGTTTGTCGTATTTGCTGACTTTCTTTTTTATGGAGTCTGTTTGAGTGGTTTTCTTTTTGTCCTTTCTCTTTTTTTCTCCTCCATACGCTAGGCTACATGGCACAAGAAGGGCTAGTGCCAGGATGAGTACATACAATTTTTTCATACATCCAGTTTTTAAAGTTAACATTTTGTTTTTATTGAGTGGTTATTTAAAAGGCTCGGATCGCTCTCACCCACCGTTTGGTCGTTTTGGAGGTGTAGGGCATACTTTTTTCGTTTGTTTTAAAGAGTACCTGATAGGCATTTTGTGCGGTCATTTCGGAAGATGCCCACAGGTGCATATTGTTGTCATAGACGAAGGGTGTTCCGCCGACGGCTTTTACCATGGCGTCGAATTGGTTCCGCCACGTGATGTTGTGTGTACCGGCAAGTTGTTTGCACCCGGTGGCGGCGAAATAAAGTTCCTGTAATTCTTGGTAGGAGGGCAGGTACCATTCCCCGTCGGGGTTGTTGCTGTTTTTGGTGTTGTATATCCAGTGGAAAATCGGGTATTTTTCGGCAAAGTCGGGGGTGTCTTTGTGGTTGTGGATGACGGTGAGCGTGTTGTTCTTGCCGTCGGTTTCCGATTGCACTTTTTCAAGAACATCCGGTACGCCCCATTCTCCTTCAAACATATCGAGGGACATGATCAGACCGTGTTCTCCCCCGTGGGTGACTTTGTAGACGATGCCGATGGGATGGGTGGCATCCGGGTACGGGTCGCCGATTGCCCGCATGCTGGCTTTTTGGGTGACCATGAGGAAGCCCGGGGTTTTGCGTGAAACGACGATCACCCGTTCCGTCCGTTCTGATTTGGTGGGGTTGGGTTCGGCTCCCACGATCACGTAGCAACTGTCACGGTCTGTTGTTATCCATGAGTTTTTGGAAGCGACGATTCGCCATTGGGGGTTGTCCGTGAACACTTCCACTTTTTGCGGTTCTCCGCTTGCCTCGAGCGTGACGGTTGTCGCCGATAAGTCCAGTGTTTCTTCTTTGTCATCGTTGCAGGCAATCACGCTACCGAGGCATAGGGTCAAGAGTAGATATATTAACTTTTTCATGTTCGTCGAATTTTAAGGTTTTCCGAATTATTTTTTTGTCATGGTTTTCAGTTCATTCGCGAATAGTAGTGCATTTCGGTATTTGTCGAGTAGGATTTCCATGTAGTATTCCGCGTATTCGTCCACGAGTTCCTGAAATTCTTGTTCCGTGAGGTCTTTCAGATCGTTTTTGTCAAGGTTTTCTTCAAGGAAGTCGGGGATGATTTCATTCATCTCTTTTTTCATGTTCTCGCGGAATAGGTTAAGGTCGTCCCCGTACAGGAGTGTGGCTTTGAGGTAGGCGGCAAGGTCTTGCGCTTTTGTCGGGGTGGTGTATTCATCGACGTCGGCGTATCTGCCGTCCGGGTTGGGAGCGAGGAAGCCGAACCCGTACCAGATGTCGAATGCCGGATGGGCATCTCTAGGGTCTTTATAGTAATTGTCAAGGACGCAGTTGTATATGGTATGCCCGGCTTCCGGGTCTGCCCATTCCGCGAGTTTCTCGGAGAGGGCGTAGAAGTTTTCGACTTGTTCCGTCGGGTTGCTGTACAGGTAAGCCCCACAGGTTGCTCCCGTGATTTCGGCAGCGAAATCATTCTGTTCCTCCGTGGTCATTCCTTGTATGTCTTCAACGTTGCCAACGGCGGTGGTCATCATTGCCGTCCATGTTTTCCCTGTTCTCATGGTGGTGGAAGAGGTCGTGTTTAATATCAGTTCCTTGACGAGTAGGAAACTTTTAGGATAGGCTACTGCCGGGATGTCGGGGATTACTTTTTGCTGGATGAATCTGACGGCGTCGTAGAGTTTGTCCCGGTCTGTCGACAACATGTATTCGACGGTCTGGTTGTTTTCTTCTATCGTGTAGCATAAGTCCAATATCTCGTAATGGATGACTGAATCGCCGTATCCGGACATACCCCTGTATTGAGAACCGATGGTGTCGTTGTAGTAGACGGATATCCTGTTGTTCTTGTAAATATCGTAACGCAATCCGTCTAGAGGGTCGTCACTGGGCTGTATGGCGAACCAGTCGATATCGGCGTACGTGGGGGCTAATTTGCCGTCATCGCTTGCACATCCGCAGAAAAGTAGGCTTGCCAAAAGGATATTTAGTAATATATTGTTTTTCATATTATGGTGTTTTTTAGGGTGTTATTCTTTACTTTCCGGTTGTCGGTCTTTGCGTCCTTCGTTTTGGAGCAGGGCTCCTTGGTTTTCGGTGATTTCGTCTTCCGGGATCAGGAGAGTCCATCCGGAAGGTTCTTCCGAGTATTTGCCCAGTACCATATCGCTCAAGGTGACGGCGGAGCCATCCTCGTAGTAGGGGTGGCGGATGCTTGTTTCGGAAGGGTATTTTGGACTGACGGCATAACGTCGCAGGTCAAACCAGCGATGTCCTTCAAAGGTGAATTCCAGACGGCGTTCGGTGCGGATGAAGTTTACAAGGTCTTCGCCGCTTTGAGTGATTTCACCACCGTTCTTGTCCGCGAATCGTTTTGCTCGCAAGGCTTTGAGCAATTCGATGGCTTCTGCTTCTTTGCCAAGGATGGCTAAGGCTTCGGCTTTGTTTAGGTAAGCTTCGGATAGCCGGAGCCCGAAGGTATCGGAATATTCACCCCCGGCAGAGGAGGCTTGTTTGTTCGGGTAGTTGTAACGGGCTCCCCCGAAATTACCCGATTTGAAGAATAGTTTGTTGCGTAAATCTCCCTGCGCATATAGTTTTAAGAATTCGTCCCGTACCCGGAAAAAACTACGGTACATGTACATATATAATTCGTTGGAACCACCGTAGGAGTTTCCACCATTCGTGAATATGGTTTCCGGTGACGTGGCGGATAGCGCTTTGCCCGCGGTCACGGTGTTGTAGTCGAGAAGGTGATATTTTGTTTTTTTCATTACGGAGTCGCAATGTTCTACGCATTTGTCCCATTCGCCCATGTAGAGGTATAGGCGGCTTAGTAGAAGGTGTGCGGCTTCTGCCGATGCCCGGAAGGTGGTGGGTTGGTCGATGCCTTTCAAGCACACCGTTGCGTTTTGTAAGTCGGAGATCATTTGGTCGTAACATTCTTGCAGGGTGTTGCGGGTGAAGTTGCGGTCTTCGATTTTTGCCGTTAGTTTCAAGGGTATGCCCAGCTCCCGGTTTGCCGTGGCTTTCGAGTAGGGTTTAGCGTAAATGTTTGTCAGGAAGAAGTAGTATCCCGCCCGGAGAAAGTGTGATTCTCCTTTGATTCGTCGGTAGCCGTCGCCTTTCTCGTCTTTGAAGTCATCGATTTCACTCAGAATGGTGTTCAGGCACAAGATGTGTTTATATAGGTTGCTCCATGTGGGTTCGGCGTCCGGGTTCGCTTCCCAGTTGTAGAATTTCAAGTATAGTTGGGTGGAAGTCGAGACGGCGGTTACGGTTCGGGTGTATTCCACGTCATCGTCCATGAGATTGAGCCATTTGCCGATGTCCCATCTGGTAGGTCCGGAGAGGTAGCCGTCGCCGATGAGAAGTTCATGGAAATCGTCGGTGCAGGATGGGTACACGGTATCCTTCGGGTATTTGGTAAGAAAATCGTGACAGGAGGTTAGTACCAGCACGATGATGAGCGATATGTAAAGTATTCCTGTTTTCATAAGTGGTTTGTTTAAAATGAAATATTCAGGTTGAAAGAATAGGTCGGACACAAGGACATGTTGATTTGTGGTGCCGAACCGTTCTGTGTCGCGGGATCTTGCCCTTTGAGTTTTTTGCTACAGAAAGTATGCAGGTTTGTTGCCGAGAAGCCCACGTAACAGTTTTTTAAATTCAGTTTGTTGCATAGTTTGTCGGACAGGTTGTAGCGTAGTGACAGCGATTGGATTTTGACGTAATTGCCGTTTACGACTCTCAGATCGGAGTTGTCGTACATTTGCCATAGGTCTGATGCGAAGCTGTATGAGATTCCCGCTTCATTTTTGGCGTTGTAGTTGTTCCACCATACTTTGTCATGAAGCGTGTTCACGAATTCGGGACCGGAAACAACTCCCGGGATGTCCGTGCGTAGTTCGTCACCGGGGACTTGCCAGCGTTTCAGAAATTCTCGGCGTACGTTTTCCGTCGGTCGGGGTGCGATGGTGCCATATCTGGAGGATACATTGGAATACATTTTTAACAGACGGATTTTAGCTCCGAAGCTGTAAGCCACGTTGATTGCCATGGTGAAGCGTCGCCATGCAAACGTGTTCTGGATTCCTCCCTGTATGTCGGGTACCCGGCTTCCGGAGTAGACCATGATTTCTTGCCACACGTCTTGCCGGTCGCTCGTTTTGTTGAATTTTTCCATGAGATCGGTTTTTTTGCCGTCGATGTAAGTGGTTTGATCGGAACCGAAGAATATGGGTAGCCCGTTTTCCGGTTCGAGCCCGATGTATCGGTATGAGAAGAAGGAGTTGAGCGGGCGACCGGCGATGTCTGCCGAGCCGTTGAGGTACATATCGTATGTGACGGTTTGTTCGAAGGATCTGTCCTTGCGTGACCGCCGGTTTACGAGTTGGTTGACGACTTGCCCGATGTTGGGGTTGAATGTCCAGCGAAATCCGTTGATGTTGACGCTCCGGGTGTCTATCGGGGTAAAGTTCATGGAAACTTCGATACCCTGATTGGTGATGACTCCTTGGTTTACCGTCCAGTTGTTCAGCCCGTTGATTTTGGATACGTTTTTAGTAAGGAAGGCGTCTTGCGTTCTTTTGTAGAAGTAGGATACGGAGCCCCGGAGGAAATTTTTGAAGAAGGAGAAGTCGAGCGTGGCGTTGTAGGAAGCTGTCTTTTCCCATTTCAAATCCGGGTTCGGGTAGTTTTGCACGGTGGAGTAGAATTCTTTCCACGTGTCTTGTATGCCTTCTTTACGGATGACGAGTTTTGCCGAGGCGTTGTCTAGCATATTTCCCTGGTAACCGAATGAAGCTCTTAGGTCTAAGGTGGTGATCCAATTGGCTTTTGGCAGGATGCTTTCTTTGATGTTCCAGCGTCCGGATACCGACCAGATGGGAGCTAGTTTCTCGTTTGCCCGGGAACCGAAACGATTGGAGGCGTCTATGCGGATGTTGGTATTTAGGGAATACATATTTTTGTAACTGTAGGAGATGGTGCCATAGAAGGAAGCCACGTTGGTCAGTTTATCTGTCCATTCGCCTATAGCCGCAGAGGTCTTGCCTCTCCATTTCATGAAATCCTCGTATTGGTTCCAATCGGTGATTTCTGCCATCTTTTTTCCCCTTTCCCGCAGATAGCCCCGGTAGGTTTGATTCAGCCCGTAGTATTGCGTGGAAGATATTTCTCCCCCCGCGGAAGCGGTGATGAGGTGAATTTGTTCGGAATCGATGAATTTGTTGAAATCCAGTTGCGCCCGTATCACGTAGGAGTATTTTTCGGAGTTTTGATAGATGAGTTCTCCCCCGAACGGAAGTTTGTTCTGGATTTGAAGAGATTTGGCGTAGAATGATTTTTCTCCATGCCAGGTTTCCTGGGTGGTGTTTGCCGTGGAGTAAGAACCGGTAATGGCGGCTTTTAACGGTTCGAGGATTTTGTAGTCTACGGTTGCCCGGATAGTCATGCCCGTGGAACGGATGTCTTGCGAGGTATTGGCTACGTCCTCGAGGATGTTGAAGTCTACAGGTTGGTTATTTGACGTGTAACGCTGGTAGTACCATAGTTCTTTGTTTTCGTTGTAGACGGGAAGTGCCCGTGTGGTGTTGTAGGCATACGTGGTGACGCCGACGTCGCCGGGTGTGTATTTTCGTTTACCCACGTCCGCGGTTATTCCCATGCGGAAGGTGAATTTGTTGTAGTTTGCTGTCAGGTTTATGTTTGCCGTGTAGCTTTTGTTGTTTTCTCCTTTTATGCTTCCGCTGGCATCGCTGAAACCGATGGACGCGTAATACCTTAAGCTGCTGCTACCCCCGGAGATGCTTAGCGTGTGTTTGTGGGTGAAGGAGTTGCGCATGAGCAGGTCGAACCAATCGGTGTTCACGGATTCGTAGTACCCGACTTCTTTCTGCATTTCTTCGAAAGTTATTTTGTTTTCCCAATAGTCCCGGAGCGGTTTCTCGTATCCCATCCAAGTTTGTAAATCACCGAAAGGTACTCTTTTTTCGATGAGTTCCCGGGAATAGGCGATTCTTTCGCGGGAGTCCATCATGTTCACGCTGTTGTCCCCGTAGTGCGGGCGGCGCATGAAGCTTCCCGATAAGGAGTAAGAGATGGTGGGTGGTCCGGGTTTGCCTTTTTTGGTCGTGATGACGATAACCCCGTTGGCGGCACGAGCCCCGTAGAGTGCGGTTGCCGAGGCGTCTTTCAGTACGTCGATTTGTTCGATGTCTTCCGGGTTAAGTCCGGATATGGCGTTGCCGACCAGATTGACGAAGTCTAGATCGTTGATTTGTTCCGGATCGACATCCACGGGGTTCTCCTGTACGATGCCGTCGATGACCCACACGGGTTCCTGTGAACCGAGCACGGTGGATGTTCCTCGGATGCGGATGCGTGGTGCGGCTCCGATTTGACCTGAGTTTTGCATGAAGGTCATACCGGGAATGTAGCCTTCCAGCATTTGGTCAATGGATTGCAATCCGGCGACAACGATGTCCGAGGCTTTGATGGATTGTATGGCACTGGTCGTTTTGCGCAGGTCGATTTGTTGGTAACCGGTGTTTACGATGACCTCGTCCAGCATTGCCGATGATTCTTTCATCACGACGTTTATGGTGTCCTTGCTTTTGTACTTGATTTCTTGGGTTTCCATGCCGATAAAGGAGTAAACCAAGATGATGGAATCCAGTTTCGGAAGTACGATTTGGTACCACCCGTTGATGTCGGTGGAGGTGCCCATCTGACCGGGTTTCAAGCGAACGGTTACACCTGCCAGTGGGTGTTTTTGTTGATCCGTTACTTTTCCCACGATACGGATTTCTTTTTTACCTTCCGGTTCGATGGGTTTTTCACGAATGATTACCACGTTGTCGTCCCACAAGTATTCCAGCCCGAATTCGGGTAGGAGTTCGTCCAGAATCTGTTTGAGTTCTTTGTTTTTAGCAACGAGGTTGACTGTTCCTTTGTTTTTGATGAGGTTGTGATTGTACAAGAAATCACATTTTGCCTGTTTCCCGAGTTCTTTGAACACGGCGGTCAAGGATACATTCTGCATATTCGCGTTAATTATCACTCGTTGAGAGAAGACGTTTGCTTGTACTGTCATGAATGTACAACATAAGATGAACCATGCGAATTTCATAAAGATTAACATTTTACGCAACGAAATCCAAGGTATGGTTTTCGTTCCCATTCGTTTTTTTTCCATAAATTTGTAGTTGATAGTTATACATGTTACACCTATTACTTGCAAGGCTATAAGTGTAATTTAACTTGGAGATTGGGAATTGATGGATTCCCAATTTTTTATTTTTTCTTTATCGTTACACTCCTTTCTTTAATAATGAATTTAATTTCGTTGGTTTGTTCAAATTTTTTCAAGAGGTTTTCTACATTCTCGTATCTTTTCAGTCGACCGGTGAAGAGAATGTCTTTTGTTTCCGGGTTTTGGTAGAATATATTCAAATCATACCATAATGCCAGCGTGGACATGATCTCTTGTAAAGACATTTGTTCGAATTTGTAGTACCCTGATTTCCATGACGTGTAGAGTTCCGTGTCTACTTCTTTTATTTCGGTTTTCCGGTTTGTCGTGTTGTAGGTGATTTGATTGCCGGGGGTGATGTCATAGCTTTTACCCCGGCAGGTGACTTGTATTTTCCCTTCTTCTAGTGTTGCTGCCGTTTGTTCCTGTGTCGGGTAGGCTTTCACGTTGAATGAGGTTCCCAGTACGCGGATGGACATCTGTCCCGTTTTCACGATGAAGGGGTGAAGGGTGTCTTTGGCAACTTCGAAATAGGCTTCCCCGATAAGGCATACTTCTCTGTTTTTTCCCGTGAATCCGGTGGGATAATGGAGTCCCGAACCGGAGTTCAAATATACTTTTGTTCCGTCGGATAGTATCACTTTGTATTCGGCTCCCATGGGTACGGAGAGGGTGTTGTATGTGATATTCTTGGTCGTGGAGTCCTTTGTGTCGTAAATTAGGGTATGGGCTTGGTTTTTGATCTCAAAAGTGCTGTCAACCACGATGTATTCCTGTTGCCGGGCGTCTAGTGGTATAATTTCTCCCGTAGCTAGTTGTAACAGGGCTTTGGATTCTCCCGGTTTTATTTGTTGGGCTGCGGGTGTGGGTGTTTTTATTTCGGGGTGATGATTACTACTGAAATAGTAGAACATTCCCAATGTGATGAGGATACTTGCTGCCGCGGATAACCAGGCAAGATGTTTTTGTTTCTGTCGTTTTGCTTCTTGTGTCTTGATTCTTTGTTGTATTTGTTCAAAAAGGATTTTTCTGTCGTTACCCCGCAGTATGCCTGAATTTCTTTCCATGAGTGAACGAAATTGTTCGTATATGGCTTGATTTGCCGGATGGGTTTGTTTCCATGTTTCGAGTAATCGGTTTTCTTCGGCGGACAATGGTTCTCCGGATAGGTTGCCCGCTAATATTTCATAGATGGTTTCCGGTATATCCAAATAATCCGTGTGTTCGTTATTTTGATTCTCCATATTTGATGCTTTTTATGGAGATAGCACCGGAACTTTGGTTTTGTGTGACAGGGAAAATTATTTTTTTACATTTTTTTTCTACACTTTGTCCAAAGAAGGAATAGTGTGATAAAGATATTCTTTTGTAATTTTTCCCGCAGGAATTTGAAAGAACGTCCCATTTGTTTTTTGACGGTATTGATGCTTATTTGTAGTTTTTCTGCAACTTCTTGATATTTCATGCCTTCCAGACAGATCATGAGGAATATTTTTCTCCGTTCTTCCGGTAGTTCGTTTAATGCTTTATATAGCGCTTCGTCGTTCCACTCTGTTTCGTCGGCGTTTAAGTTTTCTTGCTCATCTTCTTTTGCGGCAATATAATATTTCTTTCTCCTTTTTTCTCCACGAAGATGATTGAGGGCGGCATGTTTGACGGATTGAAAAATGTATTGTTCCAGTCCGTTGGGAAGATTGGCGAAACGGCGGTGTACCCAAAAATCGACAAAACAATTCTGAACGACATCTTTTGCTGCTTCCGGGTCATCGAGCATTTGATTGGCGAACAGCAGCAATGTGTCATGATAGGTTTCAAAAAGCAGCTTGAAGGCTCTTTCTTCATTTTGTTTAAATAGAGATAATATGGTTTCCGCCTGTCCCATAGTACGTGTTTAGATTCTACAAATATAAAGAATAAAATTATCTTACAAACTTTTGACTTTTAAATTTAACGTGATGGTGTTTTTATATCGTGCAGAAGAAAGTGACGAGAAAAGGTACACTCAGGTCGACGGTTATCCCGTGGACGATGGAGATGATCACGAACTCTTTGCCGCAGAACTTGGTGATAATAGGTAGTGTGGTGTCGGCAGTGGTGGCGCCTCCCACGGAGATGGGGGCTAGTTTTCCGAAATAGCGGATTAGGAGAGGGGCTGCCAATAGGGCAAGCAGTTCACGCATGATGTTTGAGACAAGGGCGATGGTGCCTAGTTCGGCTCCTTTGTATTGGGTGATGAATATGGAGGAGAGGGAGTAATAACCGAAGCCCGATCCCACGGCAAGGCAATCCGTGATGCTTCTGTCGCTTAGGGCAAAGCTGATGAGGGCGGACCCGATGAGGGTGCCGATGATGGTTGCCAAGGGGACAAGTATGATTTTTAAGTTTTGTTGTTTTAAGGCTTGCAGGGCTTTTTTGTCACTCCCGATGCTGATGCCGACAAGGAACATCAAAGCGTACAAGGCGTATAGGGTAGGGGCTTCTGCGGTTAATATGGCGGGAATATCAATGAAGCGTCCTAGCAATACTCCGGCGATGAAGAATGAAACAATCGTGATGCTGCCTTTCATGAGTTGGTTTTATTTAGACGGAACAAAGAAAAAACGATAGATGCCCCACGCACAAAGGACACTTCCCGCCACGGCGGCGAGGGTGATTAACAGGGCGTCGTAACCGATAGTAGCCAAGTTGTTCATGATGTCCCCGTTGGCGCCGACCGTTATTCCCAGTAGAAAAAGTAATAAAAAAATAGCGTAGTTGATCAATTTATACACGATCTTCAAATTCCTCTCCCGGAAGAGGTATCCCAGAATGATCCCCGTGACCATTAATCCGATAACAATACCCATAGTTTGACAATTATTTTATCGCGAAGCTACGATTTATTTTTAAAAACACTATCTTTACAAGAGACGTGTACAAATTGAAACATTCATGAAAGAATGTTCGTTACTAATACAGTTTTAATTTTTAAAAATGTTGTTATGAAAAAAGTGATTTCGTCGGTTATATCACCTAGCCAGAAGTTCCTGAACTTGGGATTGCTTATATTGCGTGTGCTTGTGGGAATAACCATGTTGACTCATGGACTTGCTAAATTGACTTCGTTCTCGGAATTGTCCTCGACGTTTTTCGATCCGATCGGGTTGGGAAGTACGCTTTCACTGATCTTGATTATCTGCGCCGAAGTGGGGTGTTCCATATTTCTTATCGTGGGGGCATTCACTCGTCTGGCGACGATCCCGTTAATTTTTTCCATGTTGGTGGTAATCCTTATCGTGCATGGTAATGATCCTTTTCAAGTGAAAGAGTTGCCTTTGATATACTTGGGAATTTACATTTTCCTGTTCTTCGCCGGACCGGGAAAG
The DNA here is from genome assembly GCF_022132345.1 of Butyricimonas sp. DFI.6.44. NCBI lineage: Bacteria > Pseudomonadati > Bacteroidota > Bacteroidia > Bacteroidales > Odoribacteraceae > Butyricimonas > Butyricimonas sp. DFI.6.44. The sequence goes on from NZ_JAKNJD010000018.1 coordinate 69,862, forward strand.
ATCTCTTTGGATTCGATTCTTTTGAAAAAGATAGACACGAGTATACCTAAATAAAGAAAAAATTGAGGCAGGTGGTTCCTAGGGAATCACCTGTTCTGTTCCGTTCAGTATTGGGACTACGTTTTCATCTTCTTCCAGTACGGTGGCTGCCAATAACCAATAGAGCAGCAACACGATGGCAATGATGATTCCCACGATTGTCCACACGTTGTTTTTTCTTTTTTTCATGATTCTTTTTGTTAGATTGTTTGTATGAACATAAACGGGAAATGGCAGGGAGAGGTTCTGTTTTTGTGAAAAATTCAAGATAAGTACGTAAGTTTTTTATTTGTTCCTTGATTAATTCTTTTGATAGGTATTAAATATAAATGTTAATTATTCATTTTGTTTTACTATATTTGTATTGATTGCGGCGCTTGGAGCTTTGATGTTTGTCAAATAATTTAACAAAGAAACTAACTTTATGGCTACACGGGTTACAGATTTTTCTGATGGCAGTTACTTGGAGTACGCTCGGGGAAGCTTTGATGAATGGTGTGTTTATTTATCTCGTCCGAATACCGCGAGATATGCACCGCGAGATTATCAATATTTTCAGCGTCTTGTTAATTACGCTTCTAAATATGGTAAAGATGCAATTTATCAAGATTTTGTGTCTATTTATAATAAGACAACCAAAGAATTGGATAACTCTACCATTCAATACATAAAGGATATGACTTCTAAATATGGCGCAGATGCCCTTAATATAGCCATTGATTTCACCATTATCTATATGGGGATGATTGCCGAAGAAAACAAAGAGAACGCGATATTAGGCAAAAGAGTTAAAAGGCTTGGAGTATATCAGACCATCTATGATGAGCTGTCACCGAATGAAGCTGCAAATTTTAGCCGCGGGAAGAAATGGAGAGAGTTAGATGCTATTTGTCGTGGCAGAGGATTTTAAATAGTTTGTTATAAGAAGTTCTTTAATAGTTCCCCTTTTATCTGATTTAGAATTTATATTTCTTTTGGCATCTACACGCGTAATGTTGTATTCCTGATATAATTCATCAAAGAAATTATTGTCAGGATTGATGCTACGCGGATCGGAGTTGCTTAGCATGAATTTGGCTCCCGTTGCTGATATTTCGTCACAAAACTGTTTCAGTCGGTTTTGTTCGTTGTCGTCAAAATCAAATTTAGTATATGAGTTAAAATTTGAAGTTTCACTGATTGGCTTATATGGCGGGTCAAAGTAGAAGAAAGTTTTTTCGCTTACGTACTCTTTGGTGGCGGTGTAATCGCCACAAAGAATTTCAACTTTTTGTAATAATTCGCTATCCCGCAGTATCGTTTCCCTGTCACAAATTTTAGGGTTTTTGTATTTGCCAAATGGCACATTGAATTTGTTTTTAGAGTTGACACGATATAAGCCATTGAAGCATGTACGATTTAGAAAGATGAATAGTGCTGCATTTCTTACAGACTGCGATGACGAATTTCGCTCGTTATACTCTTCCCTAAGGGCTAAATAAAGTTCTTTTTGGTTATCGTATGAAGTTAGATTTTTGTAGTTTGTATCTATGCGTTCTAATTCTGAAATTAAATCTAAAGGTTCTTTTTTGATAACTCTATAAATATTTATCAAATCAGAATTAATATCATTTATAACGACATGTTTTATATTGTCGTATGCTGACAACAGCCAAAACATGATAGCACCACTACCTATAAAGGGTTCTATATAGGTGTCAATAGTTGAAATATTATCCGGGAGATAGTTGTTAATCTGCTGGATAAGTTGTCCTTTACCTCCAGCCCATTTTAAGAACGGGTGCCCTGTAATTTGCTTTTTTATTGATTGATTCATATCGCAAAAATAGTGTTTTTTATCTCCTGGCTTCTTTTAAATGTAAGATATGTTAGTGCCTCCGGGATACAGAGATTAATCTAATTTCGAGTACAAAGATAGAGAAAAAGTATTTATCTGCTGTTTTCTGGTTTAAAAGATTAGGTCACGTAATAAATACGTGACCTAAGGGGGTGGTTCGCTCTCCTGTCATTGATGACGAGCGCCACGGCGAAAAGTAGTTGCAAGACTTAAACATGCGGGTGCACTTTGCAGAACGAACGTGAAAGGGAAAAGGGTGTATGAGGTTTTCTTTTTTTTGATAACGAATCCCTAAAATTAATCAAATTGTTGTTCTTTTATAGCCTATAATCCAACTAAAAATAGTAATTTTGAAATGCCGTATGGTGAATTTGTAGAAAATGGTTTTTGAGAAAAGACGACTTATTCCAGAGATTAAAAAATAGGCAAGTAAATGAGTTCCTAATTAATAACAATGAGTAAATCTAAAAATGATATAGCGTGGGAAAATTTTTTTGAGAAGTATTCTATTTTAGACAAACTTGCAAATAACGAGCGAGTATCAATATCTTCAGTGGAGATTAATCAGTTTCGGGAAGCTCGTTTAATGACAAAGTTTGATCACCGTTCCCAGCTTCCTAAATTATTTGTTGAGCATAATCTCTCAATTTTGCCGACTTCCAGAGGTACATATGAGATTGGTACGTTTGAGACTTTTTGTGATTTTAATAAAGAGGATGTAGAGATAACCTCTATTGGTTTCCCAACTTTTTTGGAAAGCTTGGACTACAAAGATATTACAAGTGAATCAATTGCGATAAACTGTGCTTTTGTATCTAGGATGTTACATGACTTTACGGGCGAAGAAAATTTACTACCTACGGTTTGTGGACGGATGAGTTCTTCTTTGTTTGATTTTATAATTAGTTCAGGGCAAAACAGTTTTAAAATAAATGTAGAAAACTCACAAATAGAAATAGATGGAGGGTACGAAGGTGATAATTCTCTAAATTTGATTGAAGCAAAAAATTATATTTCTGATGATTTTTTGATCAGGCAATTATATTACCCGTATAGGCTATGGAGTAATAAAATTACAAAACGTGTTCGTCCGATATTTCTTACATATTCAAATGGAATTTTTCATTTGAGGGAATATGAATTTACTACACTTGAATTATATAATTCCATTCGCTTATTACAGTATAAAAAATATGCCCTTCAAGAAGGTGCAATTAATATAGAGAACATACAAAACATTCTGGATAATATTCAAGTTGTTAAAGAACCTGAATTGCCATTCCCACAAGCGGATAGTTTTGAACGTGTGATTAATCTTTGTGAATTATTGAAGCAAAGAGGGTTTATCAGTAAAGATGATATTACTCAAAATTATGACTTTGATTATAGGCAGACGGACTACTATTCAAATGCGGCAAGGTATTTAGGACTAATAGATATTGTTCATATAAACCGGCAGGTTGGGTGTACCTTAACTCAAGATGGCTTTCGCGTATTTAACTTGCCTATTGTGGAACGGCAACTGGAGTTTGTTAAGTTTATATTGGCACATGTTGTATTTCAAAACACTTTGAAGCTATATTTTGATAAAGGAAATGTTCCAACAAAAGATGAAGTGGTTGAAATAATGAGAAATGCTAAACTATATAATATTACTTCTGGGCAAACATATAAACGAAGAGCATCAACTGTGATTTCTTGGATAAATTGGATTTTAGGATTAATAGAACAATAATTAAATGTAAAAATGTCGTTATGCTTCACGGTACAATGATTTACCTGTAGAATGAGATGGGGTTAATTGCAATTGGATTCAAGGGTACTATTTATATTGGAAAGGGGGGAGCAAATTAGCTCGGATTTTCCAGAGAAGTCTGCATATGAAAAATGCGAAAGGAAAGAAAACAGGAGCATCAGCATTTACGGCTATTTGTAAAGCTAAGAAAGAAATTAGTACAATCGTAGACCGATACCGAGAACCGAAATCATATCATGCGTCAAAATTTCGAGTTGATATATACAAAACCCTGAAAAGATTATATGGAGATATTCCTCAAATTTCGATGAAGGAATTAATTTTAGGTTTATGGGGTATCAAGGGAAACGTCAAAAATTAAAAATTGCCCCTATCGAATTAGGTAATCAAATTAAAATGCAAAGTGGCTTTTGGGCTGAAAAATGACATATATAGTATGAAAGTACGAGTATTTGTCTGTGTTTTGGTCAGTACTGTAATTATTAAAGGCTTTCTATCCTAAAAAGGTAGGGTGTATCCCCCCATGAGTGTTTTTTGTTTTCACGGTTCGATAGTGATCGAGAATATCAAAAATAATTCTTTTATATAGAAAGTCGTATTGTTGTCTCGTGCAAATTAAAACGCAAAGGGAAAATCTTACTATTCCCAGTACTATGGTGGTGGCTATTATGTTTCTTTTGTAAACGGCATAAAATGCTGCCTAATCGCTATCAGGTATAGGGAAGTGCAAACGTAATATTTCGTTATTGTATTTAAAGCGTAAAAGTGATTGTATGATATGTCTATCTTCTCTGGTAAAGTTAGAGAAGATATTATAAACGGAGCAGATTTTTTTGGACTTGGAGGCTTGGCGTTTTTTAGCAGCAAAGAGGTAAATAATTATAAAGTAGTAATTAAGTTCTCAATTTCTGAAATTCCTTTAGGAGATATTGTTATATTTGAATCTGAACTATTATACTCTAGAAGTTTTTCTTTATGCAAAGGAATAATGATCCGTGATTTAAACAATGAGATATTACTATATTCAGTCCATTCATATAAGTCATTTATAGATGCTTTGTTAGCTATCTCATTGTAAAGTAACAATAGAACTTTTTGTTTATGAGTTAATCCATCTTTGATAATTCTGCGATGACCGTCTATATGCCAGATATCTGGCATGATTTTGATATTCAATGAATCTATGATTTGTTGAGCTTCAATCATTGGCAGATTATGATATAATCTGATCAGTTCACAAATTATCCAGTCTGTATTTTTTACAATAGTGCTTATATCAATAGCATTTGCATTAATATCTCCGCCTGTATGACCAATTCCTCTTTTGTTTCTTAGAGTATATACAAAATTCAATGCTCTTGGAATAGTAACTCTGAGAGATTCGTTTCCACTTGCTATGGGGAGCTGAGTTAATTTATCAACCTTTACGGGAAAATTTGATATATGAGCGTTAAAAGGAGTGTATTTACCAGTTAACTCGTGCTCTAGAAATCTAAAAATAGTTTCGCATAATTTGCCTGAAGATATTCCTACGGCATCAAACTCATTGCTATAAAATGACTTAAGATGACGTTTTTTTAATTCTATGTATATATCAATAATAGCTTCCCTGAAATCATCTTGTATGTTTGCTAAAGCTAATATTAACTTAGTTTTATCTAGTGAAATATTCATATTGTCCAGAATTTCCTTTCTCCCTTTCCAATTCGTTGGGAGCCAATAATTTTACGATAGGTACTCCTATTTCCGCCGTTGTAAAGGAGACAGCCTTTTTCTCTTTTAAATACTGGGTAATACCCCCTAGTGTTCTACGCTCTTTAAAATATCCTTCATGTATTAATGTTTTAATATATGAAGTGGCACCTGTAGTGGATTTTTTTGTTGAATCTGTATTCCCATTTGAAGATTTTTTACGAGATATTCCTGTCGTTTTGCTGAATGATATGTTGCCTTTAGTTATATTTTTATCTATTACTTCGTTTAATACCTCAATAGCCCTATCTTTACCATCAGGAGTTAAAAATATAATCCCTTTGCCTTTTCTTCCGATCTCATCTGATTTAACAATCCAATTTCTAAATCCACCCGAATTTAGTTGACGATGTTTAAGAGTGTCTGTTAATATTTGACGTTTTAAATCATCTGTATTGAGTAGATATTTATATCCAAGCAATACTAATAAAGAGATACGAATTTCTTTGTCTAATTTGCTCTGCTCTTTAAATGAATTTTTTTGAAAGATAAGTTTATCACCATCTAAAGTGAATATTAGATTTAATGCTTGGGTTAGTTCAGAATCATCAATTGGAAGCACTTCTGCATCTACATATGATGATTCTGCATCCTGTGCGATATTTTGTTGGTTCTTAGCTAAAATAGTATTAGGTGAGAATGTCCTTTTAGCAAATTGATTAACTCCAGCAATAGAGCCAAAAGTAGAAACCAATTCTTTCCCTACATTATCAGTGAATTTTGTTTTAAATTTAATAGAGTCTCCTTTTCTTTCAAATTCAATTTCATTAATTTGATTTGAATCTGAAACTTTGGAAATTATAGGTGTGCCGCAAGCTATGCAACCAATAGCTCCTTTGGGAAGGGGTTCTTTGCATTGCTTGCAAATAATTTGAGTTAGGCAATAAGGGCAAAATATCAGTTTGTCATTATCATCAATTTGCTGAGAACAATTTGGACATTGTGGCATAGTTGTAAATTTTATATGCAAATGTATAATATATTAATTATATTTCCAATATTTTGTAACATTCAAATCCTTGCAATGAAAAAAATTCGATGATTGCGATTATTTGGATGATTGATTTTGTTTTAAAAGTAGAATTATCTATACAAAATTTCATACTCATTTTATTGATGATAGGCTTCAATAGCTTTTTGACTGTAAGTGACGTTTTTCTCCACTTATTTGAGGAGAGTATTTGTGGTTTAACTTTACCGCTTTCATGACACTCTTTGGATGGAGATTATAATTTGTGGAATGCACCCCTCTTGAAAATCAAAAGCTCCGAAACCTTTTATTTGTTGGGGTTTCAGAGCTTTACTGAGGTCGGTAGCAGATTTGAACTGCTGTACGCGGTTTTGCAGACCGCTGCCTAACCGCTCGGCCAACCGACCCTGTTGCGATTTTGCAGTGCAAAGATAAGGTGAAATTTTGGATTCTGCAATACCTTACTGCAATTTATTTCGATAAAGTAACACTTGTTGCCGCGATTTTACCACCCAAGGGGGGATTGAGCTTTGATACTTTAATAGTTACGTGCGTGATTTGAGGGAATGTCCGGTAGAGGGCATCGATCATTCTTTGTGCCACGTGCTCCAGCAGGTGGGATTTGATCATCATTTCACGGGCAATAATTTCATAGGCGGTCAGGTAACTGAGGGCGTCGTTGATGTCATCGCTTTGGGCGGCTTTGCTGCAATCGGTTTGGATGCGGGCGTATACCATGAATTTGTTTCCCACGATTCGTTCTGTTTCGTAGCACCCGTGGTAGGCGAAAAATTCCATTCCTTCGATTTCTATGATTCCTTCCATGATTGTTAATTTTTGTGTTTCATGTTTTATTCTTATCTTGCGGCTTTAAATACAAAAGAGCCGACAGGGGATGTCGACTCTTAAGATTACATTACTAACTACTAACCTAAACCATACAAACTTATGAAAAATCTTCAATCTCTTAAAGACGGTGCAAAGATAGGGGTAGTTTGTGAATCCAACTAATGTTTGATGTTAATAAAAGTTGTTGTTGAGGTTAATGTAGGTTAATGAAACGGGCTTGGATGGCTTGGTAATGGTGTGTCGTGAAAATGTTGTATGGTTAATGTATTGGTTTGTAGAATGATGTGATATATTCTCGTGTAAATACTCTTTGTTAATTATTAATAAGTCTTTATCAGATGGTGTGAAAATCGAATATTATTTGTATGTTTATCAGATAGATTTTTTTAGGAAAAGTAGTATGTTAGATTGGATTAAAGTGTCAGATATACAAGACATTATTTGTGAAGCGGGATGTCTGGTGTCGGATATATACGAGAAAAGAAATTTTCATGTAGAAACAAAAGGTGACATGACTCCGGTCACGGAGGCGGATAAGGCGTCGAGTGAGTTTATCGTGCAGGCGCTAAAAAAGCTCTATCCGGATATTCCCGTGATTAGTGAAGAGGCGTCGTTGCCTTCTTATGATGAACGGAAAAAGTGGAAGTACGTGTGGGTGGTTGACCCGCTGGACGGCACGAAGGAGTTTATTTTTCGGAACGGACGTTTTTGTATCAATATCGCTCTGGTGGAAGACGGGCATCCGGTGTTCGGGATGATTAATAATATTTGCGATAAGGAAATATTGTGGGCTTTCGCGGATGGTGAGCGTGGGATAACACGAGAAGGGGAGGAAAGCGTGTTGGAGGCTTCCATGGAAGTTCCGTCCCGTTTGAGAGTGGCGGTGAGTCGTTTCCATTTGACGGAGAGTGAGATGCAGTATATCGATGGGTTGAAGGCGGCGGGGTATGACGTGGAATTAATGCCCTTGGGGGCTTCTTCCAAACAGTGTATGGTGGCAGAGGGGAAAGTGGATATATGTCCGAAATTCGGGAAATGCTCGGAATGGGATGTCGCGGCGGGACAGGTGTTGGTGGAGGCTACCGGGGGGCTTGTCGTGAACGCGGAGACGGGGGGAGAGGTGTTGTATAATAAAGAAAATATTCTGAGTTCGCCTTTTATCATGTGCAGTAAGCGGATACATGAAGAAATTAAACGGGGTAATCGTATTTTTTTGACTCCTGACGCGGAGGTTGAGGTAAAAAATGATTATCTTGGGGCACAAAGAAATGAAATAATAAATCAAGATATAATGGAGAAACAATTAGCAAAAGAACTGATTGAGTTTATACATGAAAGTCCGACAAATTTTCATGCAGTGGCGAATGCCAAAAAAGAGTTGCTGGATCATGGTTTCAAACAACTGTTTTCCGGGGAAGCGTGGCAAATAGAAAAAGGGGGTAAGTATTTCGTGACGAAGAATCACTCGTCCCTTTTCGCTTTCGAGATCGGAAGCGGCGAGATTGCCAGTGACGGGTTCAAGATTATTTGTGCCCACAGTGATTCTCCCACTTTCCGGATCAAGCCGAATGCGGAGATGCCTGTTGCCGGACAATACTTGAAGTTGAATACCGAGGTTTACGGGGGACCTATCATGTACACGTGGTTTGACCGTCCGTTGTCTATGGCGGGGCGCGTGATGCTAAAGAGCCTGAACCCGTTGAAGCCCGCGACGCAATTCGTGAATTTCAACCGTCCGTTGATGGTGATTCCGCATATTGCTATCCATTTCAATCGTGCCGTGAATGATCAGGGTAACCCGTTAAGCAAGCAAAAAGATATGTTGCCGGTGATTGCCATGATTAATGAAACGTTCGAGAAGGATAATTATCTGGTAAAGTTGATTGCTGAGGAGATGGGGGTGAACAAGGAGGATATTCTTGATTTTGATCTGACGTTGTATGAATTCGAGAAAGGATGTCTGTTCGGTGTGAACGAAGAGTTTATTTCTACCGGGAAGTTGGATGATCTGGCGATGGCATTTGCGGGATTGAAGGCATTCGTAAATTCGGAGAAATGCCGGAAGACGAAAGTACTCGCTATTTTCGATAACGAAGAGGTGGGAAGCGGGACGAAACAGGGAGCCGGTTCCCCGATTCTGCGTACTATCGTGGAGCGTATCGTGTTCGGGTTGGGTGGTAAGCCGGAAGATTTGTACCGGGCTATTCATAATTCCTTCATGATTTCTGCCGATATGGCTCACGCTCTTCACCCGAATTATGTGGAGAAACATGACCCGACGAATCATCCGGTGTTGAATGGCGGTCCGGTGATAAAGATTAACGCTAACCAGAAGTATATTACCGATGGTGATTCCGCTGCCGTGTTCAAGACGATTTGTAAAATGGCCGGAGTGCCGTGTCAAGAGTTTGTCAATCACTCGGATATGGCAGGAGGTTCCACGTTGGGAAATATTTTGCTTTCCCAAATGGAAATGCGCGGTGTGGATATTGGTAATCCGATGTGGGCGATGCACTCCGTTCGCGAGACGGGTGGCGTGAAGGATAATGCTTACGTGATAAAAGCTTTCACTACGTTTTATAATATTTAAGATTGTTGTTATTAATTGGGAAGGGTTGTCTGTAATCGGCAGCCCTTTCTTCTTTATATCCGGATGCAATGAATATTGAGGAATTTAGAGAATATTGCCTGTCATTTAAGGGCGTTCATGAAAAAATGCCGTTTCCTAATGTAGCTGATCTGTATAGTCGTGATGTTTTATGCTTCTACGTGCTGGATAAATGGTTCTGTTTCGTGAATATTGAGGTGTTTGATTTTTGTTGTATTAAATGTGATCCCGGGGAGGCGGGTGAGTTGAGGGCTCAATATATGGGGATAAAGCCGGGATGGCACATGAATAAGAAGTATTGGAACAGTGTTTATTTTAATCAGGATGTACCGGATGACAAGATAAGGGAATTGGTCGCTGAATCTTATCGTATTGTTGTTCAAAGTTTGACAAAAAAGGAGCGGGAGATGCTGTTACTTCTTGCCAAGTAAAACTATTTTCTTTATTTTTGTTTCTTCGGTGGTTGTTTAGAACGTATTTATATATGGTGATGCCGGATGAGAAGGAAATATTAATAAAGCTCAATCAAGGTGATGAAGCCGGATTGGAAGGTTTGTTTTCTCTGTATTATAAGCCCTTGTGCGTTTTTGCTTTGAATTTTATTGATTCTTACGAGGAGGCAGAGGATTTGATTCAGGAGCTTTTCGTGAAGTTTTGGGAGCGGCGGGGAAAGATGGAGTTCCAAGGGTCTTTGCGGGCGTATTTGTTTTCTTCCGTGCAGCATAATTGTATTAAATTAATAAAAAGTAGAAGAAGGTATCATTTTGACGGTATCGAGAATTACGAGGATTTGCTTGAAGATAGGTGTACTCCCGGTGAGATGGAAGAGGAGAAGGAGAGGTTGTACGCGGAGATTGAAAAATTACCGGAGCAATGCCGGAAGGTGTTTGAAGCGATTGTTCTGAAAGATATGAAGTATAAAGAAGCCGCCGAACAGTTGAATCTATCCGTGAATACGATAAAAACACATCTTGCAAGGGCGATAAAACAATTGCGTACTTCATTGAGTATCATTGTTCTGATGATGATTCGGTAAAATATTTCTTTTTTTTTGCTTTTTCGTTCACCCATTTTTGCCTTTTTAGGCTTTAGGTAGTAAAAAGTACTGCTAATGGATGATAAGAGAATTATTGAGTTGGTTATTCTATATTGTAAGGATGAATTGACGGCTTCGGATTGTTCTGAATTAGAGATCTGGTTAGATGAAGACCAAAGGCATCGGGAGATTTTTCGGGATTATCTGGGAAAGTACCGGAAGGTGAGGCAAACTGTGTTTTATGATACTCTGGACGAGCGAGAGGCTTGGCATCGATTGACACGAAGAATAACGGGTACGGGAAGGAAAAAGCGTATTATGCGTTATTACCCGTATGTGGCCTCGCTGGTGTTATTCATGGTCGTGAGCGTATTTTTATACATGAGGGGTGGGATGTTTTCAGGTAGAGATGTAATTACGGTGGAGCCCGGCTCAACCAAGGCCGTGTTGCAGTTGTCGGATGGAAGGTGTGTGCGGTTATCGGCAGATTCGATGATGTCCTTGCAGGAGGTAAACGGGGTGGTTATAAGGAAAGGAGAGGAAGGGGGTATTCATTATTTAGAGAGTGAAACGGCGGGAGAGAGCGTGTTGAACACGATACGTGTACCCCGGGGGGGAGAGTATTACCTGTGTTTGGCTGACGGGACGAAGGTATGGCTTAATTCGGAGTCCGAGTTGACTTATCCTGTTTCTATGGGAGGGATTTTTAGGGATGTACGATTGAAGGGGGAGGCTTATTTTGAAGTCACTGGAAATGAAAGCCAACCTTTCCGGGTAACATGTGGAGATTCCCGGATCTCGGTATTGGGAACGAAGTTTAATATCATGGCATATGACGGGCAGAAAGATGTTGTCACGACACTGGTCAACGGACGGGTGCAAGTGTTCGCGAGCGGTGATTCCTTGATATTAAATCCGGGGGAACAATCGTTGTCCGGGGCGAACGGTATTGACGTAAGGAAGGTGGATGCAGGTATTTTTATAGCGTGGATCTCGGGAATATTTGAGTTTGAAGAGATGAGTCTTGGAGAGATCACGGGACAATTGGAACGCTGGTATGATGTGTCATTTGTTTATACCGATTCGTCACTGCGGGAGATTACGTTCACGGGAGCTGCCGATCGTCATCGTCCGTTGAATGTCGTCTTGGAGATGATAGAGAAACTTTCGGGGGTGCGTTTCGAGCTCGGGAAGGAGGTGATTACGATTTATAAAGAATGAAAGGAGTGCGGCTAACACTCCTTAAATATCCTGTCGGCTAAACAGGAATAGATTTAAATGTAAAAAACAAAGTTATGAAAAAAAGAAGTAAGTGGTATGAATTTGCACGAGGGAAATGTGCAAATAAAATCATGAGGATTATGAAATTAACGAGTTTACTAATGCTTGTTTTTGCTTTGCATCTTTCTGCCGGAAGTGTGGCACAGCAGGTTGTAAGTGCCAAGTTTTCGGATCAGACGTTGAAAGAGGTGTTTCGTGAAATCAAAGCGCAGACCGGTTTTTATTTCATGTATAATAGCCGGGAAGTGGATGTTCGGCAGAGGGTTAGTGTCGAACTGAATCAAGTGTCGCTGGAAACAGCGTTGGAAAAAATATTTGAACATTTGCCTTACGGGTACGAGGTGACACAAGGGTACGTGTTGGTCATTACCCGCCCGAAAGCGGTAATGGAGTCTAAAGCGAAGAAAAAAGAGGTGCGGGGTATGGTGGTTGATGAGAAGGGGATTAGATTACCCGGAGTAAGTATCGTGATCAAGGGAACGGGAATGGGTACGGTGACCGATGTCGAGGGTGCTTTTAAGCTGGATGTGCCTGCCGGGGAAGATATCTTTCTGGTATTTTCTTTTGTCGGGATGGAGAGCAAGGAGGTAAAAGCGGATACAACGTTCATGAAGGTTGTGTTGAAGGAGTCGGTGGAACAGATGGATGAAGTGGTGGTGACGGGGTATCAAGAGATCGACAAACGGAAATTATCCAGTTCTATTGCCTCGATCAAGGGGGAGGATTTGATAGGGGGAAATGCTATTTCCATTGATCAGATGTTACAAGGGCGTCTGGCAGGAGTCGCCGTTTTGAATCAAACATCGACACCGGGAGCCGCCCCGAAAATTCGGATTAGGGGATCTTCTTCTATCACGGGAAACCGGGAACCCGTGTGGGTAGTGGATGGTATTATTCTGGATGAACCGGTACAACTTTCTACGGAGGAATTGAATAGTATGGATCGGGTGAATCTGATAGGGAACGCTATTTCCAGTCTGAACCCGAATGATATTGAACGGGTTGATATTTTGAAAGACGCGAGTGCTACGGCTATTTATGGCGTGAAGGCAGCAAACGGCGTGATAGTGGTTACCACGAAAAAAGGAAAAAGGGGAAAACCCAGAATTAATTATGCCGGGGGAATTTCGGTTATGACGCCGCCTTCTTATAAAGTGATGCGTTTGATGGATTCGGAAGAACGGGTGGAGTTGTCGGAGGAGATGCATCGGAAAGGATTACAGTTTTACACGTTCCAGCCAACAAGCATGGGGTATGAAGGTGCATTGATGGATTTGTGGAACGGTAAGCTGTCGTATGATGAGTTCCGTTATAAAGTGAAAGATTTGAAAGAATTAAACACGGATTGGTATGATTTGTTGTTCCGGACGTCCGTTAGTCATCAACATGCGATAGCCGTATCCGGGGCAACGGATAACACGGATTACTATTTCTCTGTCGGTTACGCGAATGACCAGAGTGTAAACAAAAAAGAGGATCTGGATCGCTTTAATGCGTTGATTAAGGTAAACACCCGGTTTACTCCTAATTTTAAAGTGGGAATGAATATGAGTGGGGCGTTGACAAACACGAAACGACCTCATAATTCCATTGATGTCTACCAGTATGCGGCACAAACATCAAGAGCGATTCCCGTGTATGACGGGGAGGGGGAATTGTTTTATTATGACAATGCTTTCGGGATTTCGGAAAATATTCCTTTTAATGTTTTAAACGAGTTGAAGGAAAGTGGTTCGACCGTGAAGAATCAAGCTTTGAGATTTGATATTTCCTTGGATTGGAATATTATGCCCAGCTTGAAATTTAGTTCTATTATCGGGTTGACGACGAACAATAATTATCAGACTTATTGGGCAAGCGAGAAGTCTTATTATGTTTCTCAGCAACGGGGTACTCCTTACGGGACACCGCTCCCCGCGGAGGTAAGCCGTGATTTTGCCGCGAAGTGTTTGATCCCGATGGGAGGAGAGCTGGTGAAGGAGGATACAAGAAACACGAGGTACACGATACGTAACAGTTTTGCTTATCATGAGTCTTGGGGAGAACATCAGTTGTCTGCTATGGTCGGGAGTGAGGTTACTTCCTCGAAGTACGATGCGCTGAAATCCACGCAATGGGGATATTTGCCGGAACGGGGAAAGAAGTTTGTGAATATAGACTTGGCTACATGGAAAGGATATGCAGAGAAGGTGGCTAAGACTCCGGATGTGATTACGGATAACCTGACGAATATCGTGTCGTGGTACGGTACGTTCACTTATTCCTATGGCGATCGTTATATCGCGAATTTTAATATTCGTACAGACGGTTCCAATAAGTTCGGACAAGATAAAAGTGTACGTTTCTTGCCGGTTTGGTCAGCTTCAGCCAAGTGGAATCTGCATAATGAGGTATTTATGACTTCTGTAGAATGGCTGGATGAACTAGCATTCCGTCTGTCTTACGGGATACAAGGAAATGTGCATCCGGATCAAACGCCGAATCTGATTGTCAAGATGGGGGCTTTGGATAATATTTCTAAAGAGTATGAATCCACGTTATATAAGTTGCCCAATGACAATTTGAAGTGGGAAAAGACAAAATCTTATAATTTAGGTGTCGATTTTTCTTTCTTCCGCTCCTTGTTGTCCGGTACGGTAGAAGTGTACAAGAAAATAGGCGAGGATCAAGTCGTGCAAAAAACGTTGGCTCCGTCTACTGGTGCTAATTACGTGGCGATCAATGATGGTGATGTGAATAACAGCGGGTGGGAGTTAAGTGTTAACGTGAATCCTGTCCGTGGAAAGGATTGGAACTGGAGTTTTTCGTTCAACACGGCAAAAAATTATAATAAGGTGAAGAATGCCGGAGAAGAGCTGTCCGTGACATGGAGTGATTACGTGAACGGGACTTTGGTTCGTAACGGGAAATCAATAAACAGTTTCTACGCTTATCGTTTCAAGGGGTTGAATGACGAGGGATTACCCACGTTCTACGGGGAGTCGGAAAAGAATGAGGACGGGGAGGTTGTTATTGTTACGCAGGAAGAGGCTTTCGATGCGGCATTCGTGTACGCGGGACGGCGTGAGCCGACTCTGTCGGGTGGTTTTTCAACGAACTTGAGATTTAAACGTTTGACGATGAATGCAAACTTTTCCTTCGCTTTGGGGAATAAAGTTCGGTTGAATAATCTTTATTACGAGTCGGGACAGGCATTGCCGTTCCCGCAGCAAAATATGTCCAGCGAGTTTGTGCATCGTTGGCGTGAACCGGGGGATAAGACGGTTATTCCGGCATTGTCGGATGATGCAATGGCATTTACTACTTACGAGAGAAAATATCCGATAGCCAATAATCGTTGGGATATGTATAATAAAAGCGATTTAAGGGTGGTTTCGGGGGATTTTCTCCGTTGTCGTTCTTTGAGTCTACGTTATGATGTTGCCCCGGAATGGTTACAAAAGTTTTATATCTCGGCTGCCAGCTTAAGTTTTGACGTGAGCAATCTTTTCGTGATTAAAAGCAAGGATTTGAAAGGACGTGATCCGGAGCAAGTAACCATGGGCTCGGGTACAGTCCCGCCACAGAGGGGATACTCGTTGAGATTAAATGTTTCATTCTAAATAGGTTTGTGATGAAGATACTTATATATATTATCGTAACGGGAATGTTACTGGGTGGATGTAGCGATTTTCTGGAGGAAAATTCTCAAGATTTGATGATTCCCAAGACTGTGCAGAATTACAAGGAGTTTTTGTATGGTGAAGGTTTGAACAATAAGGTTGTCCTTTGTGAATATTTGGATATTATGACAGATGATGCCGATGAAATTATTAATATAAAAAGACCTTATGAAACGAGTGTGGATGCTCGTAAATTTTGGTCTTATTACACTTGGCAGGAATATCCAGAGATTCAGCAGGACAATTCTTTGTTGGAAGACAATGCATGGGGTGAATATTACCATAGAATATTGATTGCTAATATTATATTGGAGGCTTTGGATGAAATGGAGGGAACACATGCGGAGAAAATGGATTTGGCGGGTGAGGCTTATTTTTTGCGTGCTTGGTCTTATTTTATGTTGGCTAATTTATATGGTAAGCCGTATGTCGATGAAAAACAGGCAGCTAAAGATTTTTGTGTACCAATCAATCGGGCTACAGGTATTGAAGAAAAATCATTGTCCCGTTCTTCGATAAAAGATGTGTATGACTTAATGGAGGCGGATATAATATCTTCAATTGCAGCTTTTAAGGTGTCGACAGTCGAGAAAACAATTTTTCGTCCGAATTTGCCGACTTCTTATTTGTTGGCTTCCAGAATAGCACTTTTCCGGAAGGATTATGACAAAGTGATTGCTTATGCCGATTCTGTGCTGCTCTCGACGGAAAAGGCGTTATTTGATATGACGGCGACCTATGCAATCCCTCGTTTTTTGAATGTCGGGAATCATGAAATATTATTTTCTTATGGTGAAGCTCCTTCTGGTGGTTTGGCTGCTTTTCAGTACTCTTCTTTGAGGCGTGCTGCTTTTATTCCGTCAACGGATTTATCGGATTTGTATGCGGAAAATGACGAACGGAAGACTTCTACTCTATTTTTTAGTGCAGGAGGAATGAAGCCGATGAAATATTATGGCTCCACGTCAGATGGTATGTATCCTCATGCTTTCCGTTTGGCAGAGGTGTATCTGAACCGGGCTGAGGCGTACGCGGCAAAAGGGATGACCACCGAGGCGCTTCGGGAGATTAATGCTCTTCGGGAGAAGCGAATTTCCGAGAATTACGAGGTCACGGCGACGACGGCTGAGGATGCCTTTACACTGGTAAAGGACGAGCGGCGGATGGAGTTCTGTTTCGAGGGTTTCCGTTGGTTTGATTTACGCCGGTGGGATCGTCCGAAGATTACACATCGTTTTTCTTCAGCGGAGAATCCGAGTAATTATATTGAATATGTCTTACAAAAGGATGATCCTGCTTATACTTTGCCGATACCACAGAAAGAACGGGAGATGAATTTATCAATAGAGAATATCGATCGCCCACGACGGGATAAGTAGATAAATTTAAAAAGAAGAAGTTATGGAACGAATAAGATTAATGATTATATGCGTGTTGTTGCTTGGCTTTTACGCGTGTTCGAATGAAGATGATATTCACGCCAAGGTGGAAGACAGTTGGTATAACTTGGAAGACGATCCATCCGATCCCGTTCAACATTATATCTATCAGTTTTATCAAGATTACCGGACGATTATCATTAAAGATCCGGAAGTAGAGGATTATCGATACAATTTTAAAAAACGTAATAATATCAAGATTGTAGCGCCTGTTCAAGAAGCTGTTTTATTACAAAAGGGGTTGGATATGGTGAAAGATGTCTTTATTGATATTTATCCGGATAATTTTAAAAAGAAATATTTCCCGTATTCTATTATTATGGCTGATTCGGTTCTTTTCCTCGGGATGGAAGATCAAATACCTTCTTATCATGCTTACGCGAGTACCAATTTTGTCGCTATTGCCGGGATTCGTACGGAAATGAACAATTATACGGATAGCGATATCCGGGAGATTCGAGGAGAAGTGAATGCTAAGTTCTGGAGTGATTATTTGGCTGCTGTTAAAGGTGTTTTTGTTATTCCGGATGATTTTTACGAGGTGAGTAAGAAGTTTTACGGGCAGAGTGATTGGGACTGGGATGTGGTTTATACTCCGGATGATGTGGATTGGCACGAGATGGGATTTATTTCGTATGATCCGGGTAACACGAGTTATGATGATGATCCGATTTTGGGAGGATGGTGGATTCAAGCTCCCAATAAAAGTATCGATGTTTCGCAGTGGTTGGAGTTCGTGTTCCGTGTGACTCCGGGAGAACGGGATATGTTATTGGAGAAATATCCCTTGATGAAAAAGAAATACCGGATATTGCAGGAAGCAATAAAGGGATGTGATGGTTTTGATATTTCCAACTTAGAATGAAATATTTATATAGTTTTTAGGACAAAGGAGGAGGTCGCTTGGCTTCCTCCTTTGGTGTATTTTTGTCATTACGATAATTTGTGTGATTGTTTGGCTTTAAAGATTATTCTTTATATTTGTGCATTCGGAGAGTATTTTATGTCGTCTTGGGATATAAAAGATGTGGGGAATTAAAACGTGTAAAAAATGGATCTATGATGCAGGCTGTTCCGATCGATATGGGTCGCTTGATAGATGGTGACGAGAAGATATTCAAATGTCTGTTCGATTCTTCGTACGTGGGAATGGTGCAACAAGCCGTTTATTATACGAATGATCCGGACGTGGCGGAAGATGTCGTGCAGGAGGTTTTCGTGCGGTTGTGGGAGAAGCGTGAGGAACTGAGGGGGATTGAGAATATTCAGGGATATTTGTCATTCAGTGTAAAGAATAGATGTCTGAATCATTTGGAACACCAGCAGGTTGTGGATAAATACAGGCAACATTGTTTGATGTCGGAGATGTCGGAAACGGATGAAAGTCCGGAAGTTCTGATCGAGGAGGTGAGTCGTTTGTTGGAGAAGTTACCGGAAAAAAGACGAAGGGTGCTGGAGATGAGTGTGCTCGATTCCAAGTCTTACGCGGAAATAGCGGGGGAGTTGGGGATATCGTTGAACACGGTGAAGGATCATATAAAAAAGGCATATTCTTTTCTGAGGGAAGAGGCACGGAAGAGTATTTCCTACTCTGTTCTTTTTATCGCGTTATATCGGCAAAAAGAAAAAAATAAGGAATAGGTGATTTTTTTTCATTTTTGAACCACTCGTTTTAAATTCTTACCTGTCTTTAGTATGAAAATAACCATAACAATGCAGGAAGAAATAGAAGATATAATCATGAAAAAGCTCTCGGGAGAGAGTTTGTCCCAAGAAGAGGGGGCGTGCTTTGAAGCGTGGTGTCAGGATGAGGAACATCAGGAGTATTTTGAAGACTTGCGTAAGATTCGCTCCGGGATTTTAGCTTCATTGGTGGTGAAGAAGGTAAACAAGGAGAAAGCATGGCGTAAGGTGCGTCCCGCTAGAAGAAGAACTTTGGTTTATCGTGTGGCGGGATACGCGGCAATGTTCGTGTCGGTTCTGGGGGTGGCTTTGGCGCTTCTTTCACGTGAAAAGCAAGATGAAAAAATAACTTACACTCGTTCCGTGGTACTGCCCGGGAAGAAAATGGCGACCTTAACGTTGTCCACGGGAGAACAAATCGTGTTGACGGACACGTTGCCTCAACTGAAAGAAAAAGGTACCGTTATTTCCCATTCGGAGGAAAAGGCGTTGGTATATAATCAAGTGCAGGATTCTGTTCCGGCGGGCGTCGTTTATAACGCGGTAACGGTTCCCCGGGGCGGAGAGTATAAATTAGCTCTGTCGGACGGAACCATTGTCTGGTTGAATTCCGATAGCTATATTCGTTATCCGGTGAGGTTTTTCGGTGATATGCGTCAGGTCGAGTTGCGGGGGGAGGCATATTTCGAGGTCGCGAAAGATGGCGGGAAGCCTTTTGTCGTGAGGATGAGGGAGTATAATATCCGGGTGACGGGGACTCAATTTAACGCCCGGAGTTATTCCAACGAAGGGACAGCCACGACTTTGGTGGAAGGTAGCGTGCAAATTGAAAGAGGTAAGACCGTGAACAAGTTGGTTCCGGGACAACAAGCCATATTAAAAGACGGGCAAGTGGAGGTGCGGAAAGTGGATGTGGAGAGCCAGATAGCGTGGAGGGACGGGAACTTCTCGTTCTCGCAATGCCGTTTGGAAAATATTCTGGATGAGCTTGCCCGCTGGTATGATGTCGATGTGTTCTACATGAATCAGCAAGTGAAAGATTACCATTTCTCCGCGTGGTTTAAGCGGAGTTCCTCGATAAGCGAAGTCATCGCTATTCTTGAAAAAACGAAAAAGATAAGTTTGAATTTAAAAGGAAGAATGCTTACCGTAAAAGACAATAGTAGAAATTAAAAATAAAACATGAGGCATATTTGCCGTATGCCTCATGTATATAAAACTCCTCGCCAAAGGAATTTTAATGTTAAACTTGAAAAACAAAGTTATGAAATTTTTATGTAGAAACCTAATCTGGATTATGATTAAAATCAAGCTGGTATTCCTAGTGTTGATTTTGGGCTTCTCCAGTTTGAATGCGAAAGTTTGGTCGCAACAGGAGCGAATTGATTTTGTGTTCGAGAACATGAACATGGTTCAGTTTTTTGAACAGCTTCAGAAGAAGACTAATTTAAAGTTCGTGTTTAATCATGAAGATGTCCAGAAGTACACTGTAAATGGAAAAGTACATGACAAGTCTGTGGAGGAGATATTAGATATCGCCCTTGCAGGTAAGCCCTTGCGTTATGACATCACGAGTGATCACGTGGTGATTTATTATGCCGCGATTCCCGTTAAGGACGAGAAGCCGAAGGGGATTAAGATTAAAGGAACCGTGACGGACGAGGAGGGATTGACGCTACCCGGTGTTACCGTGGTAATCAAGTGGACAACTATCGGTACGGCTACTGATGTCGATGGTAAATTTGCCTTGGAGGTTCCCGAATCCGATACCACGAAACTGGTATTCTCGTACGTGGGGATGCAGACCTACGAGTTGAACATCTCGAAGAAGAAAACGGAATACAATGTTGTTATGAAGTCCGACAGTAAGGCATTGGAGGATGTCGTCGTGACCGGATTTTTCACGAAAAAGAAGGATAGTTTCACGGGTTCCGTGAAGACGATGACGGTGGAAGAACTCAAGGCTGTGTCGAACACGAATCTCGTGAGCGCGATTTCGATGTTGACCCCGGGTATGCGAATGGTGGAAAACAATGCTTTCGGGTCGAACCCGAACCGGATGCCGGAGATTGTTATCCGGGGTACTTCGTCTTTATCCACGGAAGCTGACCAGAGTGCCAATCAGCCGGTAATTATTTTGGATGGAGTGGAAATCACGATGCGTGATTTGTATGACCTTGATATCAATGATATCGAACGTGTTGATGTGTTGAAGGATGCTTCTGCCACCGCTCTTTATGGAGAGAAAGCCTCCAATGGAGTTATCGTGATCGAGCGAAAGAGAGTGTTGAATGACAGGTTGCGTTTGTCTTATAATTTGGACGGGGCGCTAGAAGTACCCGATTTGAAATCTTACGATTATCTGGATGCCAAGGATAAATTGGAATTCGAGCGTTTGGCCGGATTGTATAATTTCGAGTTGTTGAATGATTTTGAAGAATATAACCGGAAGAAGATATTAATATCCAAGGGATTGGATACGGATTGGATGTCCAAGCCTTTGCGTTCCGGTTTCACGATAAACAATTCTATCGGCGTGAGCGGTCGGGGTAATGGTATGACGTACCGGGTAAACGCGAACGTGAGAAACGTGAAGGGTGTCATGAAGAAAGACTACCGTAACACGATAGGCTTGACAATGTTCCTCTCTTATCACGTGGACAATAAATTGACGGTATCTTTCCAATCCAGTTTCTCCGATTTGAAATGGAAAGAAAGTCCTTACGGGAAATTCTCAGATTACGTGAGAATGAATCCTTATGATGCGCCGTACGATGAATACGGGCGTTTGAATAAAACAGGTTCATGGGAAATGGCGAATCCGTTGTATGAGGCTGAATGCGGGAATTATGACGAGGGAAATAGTCGTTCGTTCACGAATACTTTATCTTTCCGTTGGGATGTCTTGCCCGGTCTTTTTAT
Organism: Butyricimonas sp. DFI.6.44; assembly: GCF_022132345.1. NCBI lineage: Bacteria > Pseudomonadati > Bacteroidota > Bacteroidia > Bacteroidales > Odoribacteraceae > Butyricimonas > Butyricimonas sp. DFI.6.44. The sequence continues at coordinate 91,696 of NZ_JAKNJD010000018.1, forward strand.
CAATGGAAGCGGGTCTATTGTGACTTCCAAGGATCGGACGGAAGTGTTCTATTCTCCGGAGTCAAACGTGTTTAACGGTGTTTCTAACCGTTCGGAGCAGGGAACATTGGAAATTGTGAATGAAAGATATTTGAAATACGAGGGGAAGATTATCGCGAATTACGCCCAAAATTTCGGGGAAGATTTACTTCTGACGCTTCATGCGGGGGCTGATATTATGAAAGAAACAACTACAAGAGACGGGTACACGGCTTATGGTTTTTATAAATCGTCCTTGCATGCTCCTAATTTTGCAGCCGGATTCGGTACGGGGACTAGACCTGATGGTTCCGAAGATGTCAGTACTAAAATAGGTCCGTTCGTGAATGCTAACTTTATTCTCAAAAACCGTTATTTCGTGGATGGTTCATTCCGTCGTTCCGGTTCTTCGAAGTTTGGAGATGAGAATAGATTTGCTCCTTTCTGGTCAGTGGGGGCAGGTTGGAACATTCATAACGAGGAATTTGCAACTCGTTTCGGATGGGTGAATACTTTCCGTTTACGTTATTCTTACGGTGTAACCGGAAACGTGAGTTTTGCACCTTATCAAGCCGTGACAACTTATTTTTATAATGGGGATAATTTTTATCTGCACGGTATTGGTGCTATACCCAAAACGATGGGTAATAGGGATTTGAAATGGGATTTGACGAAAGCGCACAATATCGGGTTGACTGCCGATTTTTGGGATGGACGTATTAATTTAACTTTTGATTATTACAGGAAGACGACGGATGATGTACTGATAGATATGTCTGTACCGCCTTCCGTGGGTGAGAGTACCGTGCGGAATAACCTCGGGCAGATGCGCAATGTCGGATTCGAGTTTGACGTGACGGCCTTGTTACTCTCGACCAAAGATTGGCGTTTTAGTATAAAAGTAAACGGTGACCATAACAAGAACGAGATTTTGGGTATCAGTAATAGTTTGGCCAAGTACAACGAGGAGGCAAACGCGGATGGTTCTTCATCACCGAAGGTATTGTATAAAGAAGGTGAATCCACTACTGCTATTTATGCCGTTCGTTCCGCGGGAATTAATCCGGCTACCGGAGAAGAAGTATTTATCAAACGGAATGGGGCATGGACATTGGAATATGATCCGAATGACAAGGTGGTCGTGGGTGACGAGAATGCATGGTTGAAAGGGGCTTTTTTCCCTATGTTGTCTTACCGGGGATGGCAGATTAATCTTTCTTTCGAGTACAATTTCGGGGGGCAGATTTACAACACAACCCGTGCCGATAATGTTGAGAACGTGAATCCCCGGCATAATGTAGACCGACGAGCATTTGAAGAACGTTGGAAAAATGTGAACGATGTTCCGCCTTATCTGGACATTGCAAATGCTGATTCGCGCACCAGTTATCATACCAGTCGGTTCGTGGAGGATGATAACAACGTAATATGCAGAAGTATAGAACTTTCTTATGAATTTAATCAAAACTTGTTGAAAAAGATAGGTTTCAAGCGATTGAGATTGAGCGCCGGAATGAAAGATCCTTTCCGTATGTCGACAGTTAAATTCGAGCGGGGAACATCATATCCGTTCAGTCGCGGATTTACTTTTTCAATTAGTCCGACTTTCTAATAAATATGGTTATGAAAAGATTGAAATATATATTGTTTATCCTGTTGATCGCTTGCTTTTCCTGTGATGATTTTTTGGATGTCAAGCCGACGGGAGAGATTGTGAATAACAAACTGTTTGAAACCGCCGAAGGTTTCGAGGAAGCTATTTACGGTGTTTATTCTTTTCTGGCGAGAGAGCCGTTGTACGGGAAGAATATGACTTACGGGTTGGTGGATGTCGTGGGGCAGTATTTTTCAGGCAGATGGGATAAACACTGGTCAAACGAGTTACGATTGTATAATTATAAGCACATGGAAGTGCGTCCCGAAATTGATACGATATGGATATCAATGTACAGGGGGATTTCTTACGTGAATAATATGTTGGAGAATTTGGCGGAACGTGATCCTTCCGAATTTGCCTTGTATAACGTGTATAAGGCTGAAGGCTTGGGATTGAGAGCTTTCATGCATTTCGAATTGTTGCGCTTGTTCTCGGAGAGTATTATCCAGAACCCGAACGCGACGGGTATTCCCTACCGGGAGAAATATTCTTATCAGGTTACCCCGTTTGACCCGATCAGTGAATCGTACAATAAGATTATCCGGGACTTTAAGGAGGCGGAGAGATTATTAGCGGAACATGGCGAATATTTTGACCGGACGGATGAGAATGCCGGAGGATTCGTGAAAGACCGGGTGATTCACATGAATCTGTATGCGGTGCAAGCACTCTTGGCACGAGTGTATTGGGAGAAAGGAGATCTGGAAACGGCTAAAAATTATGCCATGAAGGTAATAGAAGCTCCCTATTTCTCTATGGAGGCGAAGACTGATGTCGAGGATATTATGAATGGAGTGATTTCCGATAAGGAAACAATTTGGGGATTGTATTCAGAAGAATTTCCGAATTTTACCCGTGATGTTCTTTACTCTAGCGGAGGAAATCTTTCTTATGATCCCAAACCGGATTATCGTGATATTTATGAGATAGATCAGGACGGGTTCGATTATCGCTTGGATAAATGGTTTCAGACCTTGTCCGATCATGGTGCCGAGGGGTTGCGGTGTATGAAAGTGGTCGATCGTTTCAAGGTGCGTCTGAATACGCGTCCCGTGACGAAATTGAGCGGTATTAATATGATTCGTTTACCGGAATTGTACTATATCGTGGCTGAATACTATTTATTGCAGTCCGACATGGAAACAGCTGCCACCTATTTGGATAAGGTCGTGCGTGCCCGTGGTTTGAATGGTTTTAACAAGGGGGATGGGATGGTCGTTGTGACTCGTATGAATATCAATAATGACAGGCGGAAAGAATTGGTTTGCGAGGGACAGTGGTTCCAGATATTGAAACATTATAATATGTCTATATATGAGGCGATTACTGACCAGACTTTCCAACCTTCAAAGGATATTTACGTGTTCCCCGTGCCTGATAGTGAATATGAATACAGAGATTAATTTGAATGTTATGAAAAAGATATATATTATTGCCATATTGTTATTCGGGGCATTATTTTCGTGCACGGATGATGACTATCAATTATATAACACGTCGTTGACAAATAAGATTTATTTCGATAGGGATTCCTTCTTTTTCCAGTATGGACCAAGAGAAGATAAAGATGTCGATCTCGAAGTCCCGATTAGTTTGATTGGGTTGGCGAATTTTGACCAAGACGTGGAATTCAAAGTAAGTGCTGATATCCGTAATTCGACTGCTAAACTGGGCGTCCATTATGATATGGACGAGATTCAAGTTTTCATGAAAGATTCGGTGACGGCTGCTATTAAATTGGATTTCAAGAGAGACAATCTAGTGAAAGACATCCAGTACAAGCTCTACTTGAATTTGGAAGCGAATGACGATTATATACCGACGAACAGGACGAGATGTGTCGTGTTTTTTGGGGATATCAGTTTAGAGCAGCCGGAATGGTGGCGTCCTGATCGTTTAGGAACATATAATCAGGATAAATTGATTCTGTTTATCAAATATTTCCATGCCACGAAAGAATCACTCCCCGTGCTTTATGATGATATCGTTTCCAAATGGGGCGAGTATCTAGATAACACGGCGCATGATCGATTCGAGTACCTGTTGACGACCTATGTTTATCTGGGTTTCTTTAAACAACATGTTTATACTCCCATGTACGAGTATTATATCCAATCCGGAGATGATCATTACAAGTTACCGGATCCGGCAACAACAGAGTATGAATGATTGAAAAATAGGATATTATGAACAAGATAAAATATATATGGAGCATGATTGTCATCTTGTGCGGCTTACAGGCATGTTATGATGATAATTCAAAATTGGCGGATCAACCGATTATCGAGGTGAAAATTAATCAAACGGCAAAAGATTCGATCAATATCTATTTCAATAATACATTGGAAATTAAAGGAGATATAGAGTGTGAAACCGATGCGTTAACTTACCAGTGGGATATGGGACTTTACTCGATGGATTCGCAAACGGGCGAGTCTATGACAGTTTTCAAGAATATCTCTAAAGAAAAAGACTTGAGTTATGTGGTACGTGATTTGGGACACTATCACCTGCGGCAAGTGGTAACTAGCGAGGATGGAAGCACGATCAAATATTACCATGTTTTTGTGAATTCCCAGTTTGAAGAGGGATATACCATTCTAGGACGTCGCCCGGACGGGAAAGGGAGTATTGCTTTCATGAAAACTCTTACACCTGAAGAAATAGAACAAGGAATGCAACCGACGTTTATGCAGAATGCTTATGCTTACGCGAACGAAGGGGAGGAATTGTTTATGGATCCCGTGGACGTGGATAAGGTGGGAAAGTTTTTGTATATTTTGCATGGGACGTCACAGAAAATGCTCCAGATAGATGCTAAAACATTCAAGAAAGTGTATGAATATGATTTTAAATATTACGCTTTGGATTTTCTGCCGGGGAGATTAATGGCTTATGACGGTAATTTTAGCAGAGAGTTTGAAGTTGTTTCCAAAAATGGGGGTGTTGCGATGGTACAAACGGATCAACAGGCGATATTCCCCTTTCCCGGTCTTCCGAAAGAAACCGTGTACACGGATGCTTATGATCGTCCGAGCTGGAAGAATAGCATGACGAGAGTATTTATCGGTAAAGACCGGGATGCCGTGTGTTGGAATGGTGCGAACGGGTACGATCCTTTTTTCTCTTATCAGGACTGTTTTGATTATTTTAAAGGCAGGTATGTAGTCAAATTGTTTCAGAATGAATCAACGGACGGTAATGATGTCTACGTGATCAATCGCACGGGAGGGCAAACTGTCATCACGGGTGTTAAAGCTATGATGTACAATTTTGCCGGAGGAGGAGGTCTTTGGGTACTTTTTGAACGTCCGATCCGGGAAGGTATAGTTACGGAAGATTCACAGATATTACCGAATGATTATTACTCTTGTGCTTTTGTTTCCAATGGGAATAAGGTATACAAATGGTTCTATACCCAACATGATTTGGAGGCGAATCCTTTTATCACCTTGCCTGATGGAGAAGAAGTGCGTTGTATGAATCATTACCAGTGTTCCCGAAGCGTTAGTGATGCAGAATATCAAGATTATTCGCGGCAGAAACAATTCTATATTGCCACTTACAATCCGGATCGGGAAGGCGAGTACAAGGGGTCGTTGTATATCTATGATGCGGATACGGGAGCCTTGGTAAATAAGTACGAGGGGATCTCTGATGAGCCGGTGGCATTACTTTATAAGATTAAGTAAGAAAATATTAATAATGGAGATTATGAAACGATATATTATCAGTTGGATGCTATTGGGCATCATGTCGCTTTGGATATTTTCATCTTGTGAGGATTATAACTTCAAGGATGTTCCCGACCCGGTTGTACCGGAAGACATGACTCCCGGGTTGAAATTGTTGAATAACGAGATTCTGATAGACGCTTTCGGGAATGCTCAAGGATTCGAGTTGCGTGCTATCGGGGGGAAGTGGAGTGTGGAGCCGGAGAAAGAAACACCTTGGCTGTTGGATTACGAGCCTAAATCAGGCGATGAGGGAAATGCCGTTGTTGGCGTAACGTTGAGAGTGAACGAGGGGATGGAGGAGCGTTTTTGTAAACTGATTGTTCGTCAAGAAAATACCGGGAAAGTTGACACCGTGTACGTGAAACAGTTTACCTACGAGTCGAAATATAACCGGAGAACCGATAGCTTGGCAATGCTTGCCGTATATAAAGCGCTGAAGGGTGAGGACTGGATGAAGCCTTGGAATACGAAAAAACCGATGACCGAATGGACGGGCGTGATATTGGAAGAAATAGAAGGAGAACAACGGATTGTCGGCTTATCGTTGAATGATTTTAAATTGAGTGGAGAGCTGGCTAACGAGATTGGGAATTTACGAGAATTGAGGTCTTTGAAAGTCGGGGGAATGGGAAAAGTGTACAAGTGCCCGAACAGTTTGATTAATTTGCGGAAATTGGAAACGCTGGACGTGAATTTCTCCGATGGAACGGAATGGTTCCTGCCGAATGATATGTCTTCCATGCTTTCATTAAAGGTGTTTAAACCTGCTGCATTGAAAGTACCGATAGAATCGTTTGCCGGGTTCTATACTTTGCCGGCATTGGAAGAATTAAATCTTTCCACGATGTATTTGATCGGGGATTTACCGACGGGGATTTCCAAGATGAAAAGTTTGAAGTTGTTGAGCCTTGCCGGAACGAATATTTATAGCTTGCCGGATGATATCGGTGAACTGGCAGAGAATCTTACCACGTTGGATTTGAGAGGGTGTCAATCTTTGGCTTCTTTAGGAACAAGTTTTAGTAAGTTGGTGAATTTGACAAGTTTGACTTTATCCGGTTGTAAAGTATTGAAAGAGCTGCCCGAAGGTTTTGGCAATTTGAGTAAATTGACAACATTGGACTTATCCAATTGCGAGTGGTTGGAGCGTCTGTCAAGTGATTTCGGGAATCTGCAGATAAATAGCCTGACTTTAAGAGGTTGTAAATTATTGAAAGAGATTCCGGAAAGTTTTGGTAATCTGGCTAAATTGACGTCGTTGAATTTCTATGAATGTACTTCTTTGGAGGCTTTGCCGGAGAGTATCGGTAGTTTAACCGGGGTGACATCAATTGATTTGAGCCATTGTGAGGCATTAACTTCTTTGCCGGACGGAATCGGACAAATGACAGGTTTGAAAAAGCTGACGATGCCTTATACGGGGTTGACGCAATTGCCTGCCGTGATATCTACTTTATCCGGTTTAGAGGAGTTGAATCTAACGGGAGCGTCCGGAAAGTCCGGTATCCAAGGTGTAGCTGCTGATGTTTTCTCCGGGTTGACGAAGTTGAAGAAACTGGAAGCAAGTTATAATTCATTCTCGGGTAATCTTTCTTGGTTAAGGAACTTGCCGGAATTGCAGACTTTGAGATTGGAGAATAATCAACTGTCCGGAGAGATTAATTTGAGCGAGTTCAGTCCGGCTTTGACGGATGTTTATCTTGCAAACAATCAGTTGGAAGGAACTTTGAATGGTATTTCTACTATGACGAAGTTACGGAATTTGTATATAAACAATAACTTGCTGTCCGGAACATTACCCGCCGAGTTGGGAGATTGTACCGTGTTGAGTTATTTGATGTTAAATGATAATAATATCACCGGAACGATTCCTGTTGAATTGGCGAAGATGAACTTGGGATACGGCGGATTGAAATTGATAAATAACAGGATGACGGGAGAAATCCCTGCCGAGGTATTATCATCTGCCGTGTGGAAAAAGTTATACCCGGAAAGTAACATTTACAAGCAACAAGATGGTTACGGCTTCACGAATGTGCCGTAAATTGTTTTCGTGTATGTATATTTAGGAGGATAGTCAAAAGTCTGTAAGGTCAGAGTTTGCTGCTGGCCTTATGGACTCTCCTTTTTGAATTAATCAAATCAATTTGTTATGGGGAGATTAGTGTATTTCGGATTCTTGTTCGTTTTGTTGGGGTGTAAACAGGAATCCGTACAGATATCGGGTGAAATCGAGAAACAATGGAGAAGTGATAGTGTTGAAATCACGATGCCCGATGCCCGACGGGGAGAATATTTGATCGCGGCTCCCATTCGGGAGGACGGAACGTTCTCGTTAGCGGGGAATATTCCGTTGAAAAAGGTCGTGTTGATAAACTTCCCGAAGGATTATCTTCGGATACCGTTGTACACGGAAGAGAAACGTTACGTGCTGGTCGAATCGAACGAGCGGTATTACGCGCTTTCGGAAGGGGCATCCTTGCAGAACGAATACGTGGAATTGCAAAAGAAACTGGATGAGTTGAATCGGGATTACGAGAATTCATGCCAAGGATACGATACGATTACCGATATTCATCGGAAAGCAATGATCTCGGAAATGCTGGATAAAAAGTTCAAGTACAAAAATAATGTATTGCTGGAAGGAGTACGGAGATTCGCGGGAACAGAGATTGCCCAAAATCTGGTACATGACATTCTTTTTTATTGTGAGGTGGATTTCGAGTTTTTTACCCGGGCGGTAGAGGCCTTGGGGAATGGCGGACCGGAAAGTGATATGCGGGAACGTATTTTTGAGTTGTACGAGAAAATGAAAGCGAAGCAGTTGACAGGGAAAGCACCTGAATTTGAATTGCCCGACGCAGAAGGGCAGAAAATACAATTGGCGGCTTTCCGGGGAAAATACGTGTTGTTGGACTTCTGGGCTTCGTGGTGTGCGCCATGTAGAAAAAAGAACAAAGAATTGAATAAGCAATACCCGGAATTACGGGAAGTCGGGTTAGAGGTAATTTCAGTGTCGCTGGATAGCAAGAAAGAACCTTGGTTGCAGGCTTTGAAAGAAGATGGGGTATCGTGGGTACAGCTGATAGATAGTGACGGTTTCGAGAATAGTCGGGTGCGTGACGCTTATAAGGTAGAGCAGGTTCCGACGGTTTACCTGATAGATCCAGAGGGAAATATCGTGTTGAAGAATCCCGATTTGGAGCAAATCCGAAAAATCATAAAAGAGAAAAAATCATGAGAAAGATATGTGGCTTGTTTGCCGTACTGTTTGTGTTGTGGCTGAATGGGACGGCTCAAGAGAAAGCGATTATTTTGAAAAACACGAATGTTGTCGATGTCGTGGAGGGAAATATCCGCGAGGGTGTTGATGTCGTGGTGAAGGACGGGTATATTCAAGCTGTCGGGAAGAATGCGGGGAACGGGATTGACGGGAAAGTGAAGGATATGACAGGAAAGTACGTGATGCCGGGATTGATAGATGCTCACGTGCATATTGCTAATGATCCCAAGGAAACACAGGCAGACCGGGCAAAGCATCTGGAATATTTCTTGCGTCACGGTATAACTTCTATTCGGGATGCTGCTGGGGATGCCCGTGTGTTAAAGGATTTAAAGGAAGGTGTGGAGCAAGGGAAATATATAGGACCGGACATTTATTATGCAGCCTTCATGGCGGGTCCCGCCTATTTCGAGGGTAACGATCGGGAGAAAAGTATGGTGGAAGGATGGGCAGAGCCCTTCGCCCCGTGGATGCAATGCCTCCGTCCCGGTGACGATTTGGATAAAGCCATGCGGGAAGCAAAAGAGTGGGGGTGCACGGGGGTGAAGATTTACGGTGGATTCGACCGGGAGGCTTTGTTGCCGATCGTGCGGAAAGCCAAGGAACATGGGTTGCAAGTATGGGGACACGCCACGTTGTTTCCCGCTAAACCGTGGGATGTGGCAGATGCCGGGGTGCAGGTGATCTCTCACGCGTATATGTTGGAATGGGAAGGCGTTTCGGAAGGGTTGAGCGGTAAAATATTCGAGAATTACGAGAAATATTACGATAAGATCGATCACGAGAATATGTCCGTGGAGCGTTTCTTGCAGACGGTGAAAGCGAAAGGGTTGATTTTTGACCCGACTCTTTTCCTGTGCATGGAGAACGGTATGGATTGGTCGGTACGTTTTGTAAAGAGGGCACGCCAAATCGGCGTGAAGATTTGCGCCGGAACAGACTATATCAACGATCTGAGCCGCCCCTTTCCTTTCCTGTTTGACGAACTTGATCTCTACGTGGAGAAATGTGATTTCTATCCCATGGAAGCAATTTTCTCTGTCACGAGAGTCGCTGCGGAAGTGCTGGGCATCGCCGATAAAGCGGGAGCCGTGGAAGTCGGAATGCAAGCGGATTTACTCGTGCTGAACGGCAACCCGTATGATAATATCAAGGAGTTGCGGAATATTCAGATGGTGATGAAGCGGGGAAAAATTCTTGGAGAGTGAAAGTTACAAAACATGAAATGATGAGGAAAGTTATTTTGTCGCTTTGTTCTTTATATCTTGCCTCCTGTGCCTGTTATTACGAGGATATACGCCGGGAAGGGGGAGAGGAGGCATTAAATCCCACGTCTTGCGTTTATGATTTGTGCCTCACCTCGATGAAAATACTCCGGGAAGCCCTGTCGTTGACGGAGGAGTGGGCGAAAGCATAGGCGAGCGTGTTCCCGGGGGTAAATTTCTTGTGTAGCGGGAATGCCGTTTCTCCGGGCGTTCCCCGTTTGCCTAGGGGGTAAACACGGGATTTTTGTGTTACCGTGTCGAAGAGGACGAGGGTGATATCATCCGCGTCTTTTGCCACGGGCGAAAGGGCTTGCCGTTGCCATTTCACGTGAACTTCTCGGTTCTCGTGATGTATGGTTACTTCCACTGCGGGAGGAGTCAGGTTCCCTTTGGAGAAAGTGAGGCGTTCCCGGTGTACCGTGGCGGCGAGCGTTTCCTCGTCGATTTCCACGCTTTTCTGGTTCATCCCGATGAAGAGGGTGCGGGCTTCGGAATATGATTTTCCCGGGAAGCCGGCCTGAACTGCCGGGCAAAAATAGCGTGCCAGAGCGGATAAGATGCTGAAGCGAGCCTGTTGCACTCGTTGTGCGGTGCTTTGCTTCTTGCTTTTGAAGCTGATTTTAGCTTTTACCACGTTCCGGTTCCTGAAGCGGCACATGGTGACGTTCCCTACCGAACCCGAGGCGTTATCGAAAAGATGTGAATCAAATATTGCCATAAGATTATGTTTTAAGTTTGAAAAAAAGGTGTGATTGTCATCCGGCAGTCCGCCCTGCAAGCGGACTGCTGGATGATTGAGTCTTTGTCGTGTTTCGTCGGGAACGGGTTATTCCAGTTTCACGTTGAAATACACGTTGTTCGTGAAGGCGTCTCTTGCCTCGTTCGTGAAGAAGGCGTAGATGTGGGCTTTTCCGGCGCCCGCTTGGGCGAGCGGAATGGTTGCAGTTCCGTCGAGGCGGGTGATGCCCGTGTTCTCGATAATTTCCACGCGAAAGGGTTCGTCGTCATAGATCACGGCGAGCATGAACGTATCCTTGTTTCTCTGACGGCTGACCCACGGGGAGGCTTCCCACGTGATGGAAAACACGCCTGCCGGGGCTTCCTGTTGCTGCATCCGGAAAGGAACCTGAAGGGCTCCCGGTACCAGCGTCAGCAGTCTGAAATCTCCCACGGTGTAATCCGTGTTGTACGCCTTGATGTTTTCCTTGAGGAAGAGGTTGTACCCCGAGATCACCTCCCGGCGGGTAGCTTCCATGCGCCACGCGTGATAAAGAAACGTTTCCTTTATCGTTTGGTAATGAGTGACGGCTGCCGCGAGTCGTGCGTTTTGGACTTTCCGCGAGGGAGAGTCCGCGTTTCCGTCGTACGAGGGCAATGCTCTCCCGTACGTTTTTTTGCCTTTTTGGAATATCACCATCCCTTGGTAACGCCCGTGGGCGCCGAGAAGTGCTCCTGATTTAATTTCTACCATGGTTGTTAAATTTTAAATGTAACCTAATACCCTACCGTTCTGTCCCGCTTGCTTTTTCGCAAGTAAATCAAAGGTACTGCCGGCGGGAGCCTTTGTCAAGCCAAATAAGATTAATGTTTGTTAAAACGTGGGCGAAGAGTGGGCGAGGAGTAGGTGAATAGTGGGCGATGCCGCCTATTTGTCAGCCAACTGTCGCCTTTTAATCGCTTAACAGTATAGGAAAACCCCGGTTTGTCGGGGAAATAAGGGGAGTAAATACCTGAAAATATTCGATATTTAAAGTATTTAGAGGTGTGTTGTACTTTTTATGAATTTATTTATATCTTTGTCACACGAGCGATGGAGATTTCGCTCGATAGAGTTTAGAACTTTTAAATGTACTACAACCATAGATACTCTCCCGGTGGAACGATCGAGTATCTTTGGAGAGACGTGGTACGTATTAGATATACGTACCCGTCTTAATTGAACTGTTCCGATCGTTCCACCGGGGGGAGCAGTGAGATTAAGCGGGTGCGTTTTTTTTATGCTCAAAATATTTAGTAATGATAGTTTTGATCTGATTGTCTGTGATGTACGAGTGGTGTTGTACAAGCAAGACAGCGACCGCCAAATGCAACCAATTCAATTCAAGACGGCGGCGGGACTGTCTAACAATAAAATGTTGGCAGTCCTCTTTTTTTCTTTTCCTATATGA
>NZ_JAKNJD010000019.1:0-86951 GCF_022132345.1 Butyricimonas sp. DFI.6.44
TATAGGAAAAGAAAAAAAGAGGACTGCCAACATTTTATTGTTAGACAGTCCCTTTTTGATTACCCCATAAAAAAGAAGAAGAAAAACGGCATAAGATCTTTCAAACTCTCTTTCAATATCTTTTTCCCGCGAGCCTTTTGGGCCTTAATCGTGTTAACGCTCAATCCTAACTCATTGGCCGCACTCTCATTATCCAATCCTTGGAAATAACAGAGTTCAAATACTTTGCGGCACTCTTCCGGCAACTCGTTCACGGCATCGGCCAATTCCCGGTAGATTTCCGTCAAGATAATATTCTCCTCGAATGACTCCGCCCGCTCATCATAAGCCAATGAGGCGATATATCTATCGCGGGAACGCAAATTGCGCATATGGTTCAAGCAACCGTTACGGACGGAAAGGTACAAAAAATTCTTCAAATGAATCACGGACTGGAATTGTGTCTTTTTTTCCAACAGAGTAATAAAGATATCCTGCACGACATCTTCGATCACTTCCTCGTCTTGTAAATACTTGGAAGCAAAATAACAAAGCGAACCATAATATTCCTTAAATACAGACTCGATATCATTCACATCACCATCAAGCCCTTGCATTTTACTTCTTACCATCTTACTTACTCTTTTCCATGCCACTAAAAATAAATAAAGAAATCAAATTCAGCTAAAAAAGTCCAATCAATTAATCGTAACAAAACAGAAAAAACATTAATCACAACTTAACACCCCGCCGATTCAACCGTAATCTTCGGGATACCCGTGTTATCCAACCGCCTGTCAATACTCATTCCTAACTCGGCTACAGGCAATAATTTCTTCATACACGCGTTGTTTAACTTACCAAAATTAGGTATAAACAAGCAAAATGCCAAATTTACCCCGAACTTTTCGTCACGAACAACAAATAATTATATATCAACATATTGAAACGCAAACGTATGCACAATTATATGTTTTATAAGATGTTTTTTATCCGGAACAAATGTGTTAATTTTGTCCGCGTTTAGGATTACGACAAGGTATTTAACAATATATCAATCAAAAACAAAGACAATGATTTACTCGCATGAAGTACAACACATGTGTGTTGTGAAAAAAGGACCTAATCACGGTCCGGCACCCATCCCGGAAGAGGGAAAATGGGTTCGTTCCAAAGAAATCAAGGACATTTCGGGTCTGACCCACGGTATCGGCTGGTGTGCACCGCAACAAGGGGCATGCAAACTGACCTTGAACATCAAGGACGGCATCATCGAGGAAGCCCTCGTGGAAACCATCGGTTGCTCCGGGATGACCCACTCCGCCGCCATGGCGTCTGAAATCCTTCCCGGCAAAACCCTGTTGGAAGCGTTAAACACGGACTTGGTTTGCGACGCCATCAACACCGCCATGCGCGAACTGTTCCTGCAAATCGTGTACGGGCGCAGCCAAAGCGCCTTCTCCGAGGGTGGTCTTCCCATCGGTGCCAGCCTTGAAGACTTGGGCAAAGGAATGCGCAGCCAAGTGGGCACCATGTTCGGGACACGCGCCAAAGGAACCCGCTATCTCGAAATGGCTGAGGGATACGTTACCCGCATGGGATTGGACGAGGACGGAGAAGTCATCGGCTACGAGTTCATCCACCTCGGCAAATTCACCGACATGCTGAAAAAAGGTATCGACCCGAAAGAAGCGGTTGACAAGGCCAAAGGCAGCTACGGTCGCTTCGCGGAAGCCGTTAAATACATCGACCCGCGGCAAGAATAAATCAATTCACTAATTTTAAATTTTAGATTTTAAATTCGAAATGCCATTTTTCAATCTAAAATCTAAAATCATTAAATCTAAAATTATTATGGCTTTATTTGAAAGTTACGACCGCCGGATAAATCAAATCAACGCGGTATTAAATACACACGGGATCAAGGATATCGACGAGGCAAAGGCTATCTGTGACGCGAAAGGAATCGACCCGTACAAGATGTGTAAAGAAATTCAGCCCATCGCCTTCGAAAACGCGGCATGGGCTTACGTTGTAGGTGCGGCTATCGCCATTAAAAAAGGATGCAAGAAAGCAGCCGAGGCAGCCGAGGCTATCGGCGAGGGCTTGCAGTCTTTCTGCATACCGGGTTCCGTTGCCGCCGACCGCAAGGTAGGATTGGGACACGGCAATCTTGCCGCCATGTTGCTTCGCGAGGAAACGAAATGCTTCGCGTTCCTTGCCGGACACGAGTCTTTCGCCGCGGCAGAAGGCGCTATCGGTATCGCCAAATCCGCCAACAAGGTACGCCAGCAACCCTTGCAGGTAATCCTCAACGGGTTGGGTAAAGACGCCGCCATGATTATTTCCCGTATCAACGGTTTCACTTACGTGCAGACCGAATTTGATTACTACACGGGAGAATTGAAAATCGTGCGGGAGAAAGCCTATTCCAAGGGAGAACGCGCGCAAGTGAGATGCTACGGAGCCGACGACGTTCGGGAAGGTGTTGCCATCATGCGCCACGAGGGCGTGGATGTATCCATCACCGGAAACTCCACGAACCCGACCCGTTTCCAACATCCCGTTGCCGGCACTTACAAGAAAGAGTGCATGGAAACCGGGAAGAAATACTTCTCCGTGGCTTCCGGTGGTGGTACCGGACGTACCCTGCACCCGGACAACATGGCAGCGGGTCCCGCCAGCTACGGCTTCACCGACACGCTGGGACGCATGCACGGTGACGCGCAATTCGCCGGCTCCTCGTCCGTCCCCGCTCACGTGGAGATGATGGGATTCCTCGGCATGGGAAACAACCCGATGGTGGGTGCCACTGTTGCTGTTGCCGTTTCCATCGAGGAAGCAATGAAATAAAAACCTCGTTTTCAATAAATTTTTCATTCGGGAAGGGTGTGTTTCGACATACCCTTCTCTCTTATCCCGCAAAATCCGGATTTCATCCTCACCCGCTAACACCCGAAATCAACCCATTCCCGTGTCCTATCTTACCCCCGGAGGTGGATTTTACCAAACTTTCAGGCGGTTGACTAAAGGCTTCGCCTGTTATTCGCCTGATGTTCGCCCACACCTAGCCCACGTTTTAATGAAAAATATATAAATTTAACTTGACAAACCATCCTTCCGGTAGTATCTTTAAAGTGCCTATGAAAAGGCAAAGTAGATGGAACGAGGGGTATTAGGTAATAATTAAAAGTAACATCATGGTAGAAATTAAATCAGGAGCACTAAAAGACGCCAAGGGGAAATACAAGGGAATGGTTATTTTCCAAAAAGGCAAGAAAACATTCGGCAGGGCATTGCCCTCGTATGACGGTAACGCAGGATCACCCACCCGGGCAGCACAAAACGCACGTCTGGCAGCGGTAGTCACGTTGTATCAATCAATAAAGGAGACATACCTGTGCCACGCATGGCGCATGGAAGCTACCCGAAAAGAAATCTCGTCGGGATACAACTTATTCATTAGCACCAATCTCCAAGCATACAGCACGGACTGCACGGTAGGAGATTTCCAACTACTACACCTCACACGGGGCGTATTACAGACACCGTTCCAATTGCGCCGGCAGGAAGCACCCGCGGGTACGCTTTCACTGACTTGGGAACCCGCCCCGTGGAGTAACTACCGCCGCAACAGGGACGAGTTGGCGCTGGCAGTGATCTATGACCACGAGCCGTTCCGGGTGGAGATTATCGACCACACGGGAATTACCCGAGAGGATGGCATGGCGGCAATCACGCTGGAGCAACCCCTCGCGAGGGAAGCGCACGTGTACGCGTTTTTCGTGAACACAACACGGGATGGATTCTCGAACAGCACTTATTTCAACGTGCCATTAAGAGGTGTGTATTGACACACCTCCGGTCTATAAAGTTCATAAAGTTGGGCCTCCGACTCCTAAAGTTTATAAAGTTCATGATTTATACAAGTCATGATTACAGGTCACGTGACCCGGTGAACCTTACAAACTTTACGAACCGCCAGCACTTTATGAACCTTACAAACTTTATAAACCTTATAAACCTATTTATCATGGCAATATTTCAATCCAATCTATTCGATAAAGCATCGGGCTCCGTGGGCAACGTAACCATGTGCCAGTACAAGGGAAAAAACGTGGCCAAGGGCAAGATTTTCAGCAAAAAAAAGAAACAATCTCCCGCACAACGGGTGCAACAGGTACGATTCGCCACGCTATCCAAGCTATCCTTCCGCTTTTGCAACACGTTGCAAGCGAGCTTCCGGGGACAATCGTGGTCAACGGCTCGCGCCGCCTTCATCGGGACAAACCAGAACGCCGTGGAGGTAGACGAGGAAACGCTCGCCGTGACGATTCACCCGGAGCGTATCACCTGCTCGACGGGCAACCTGCTCCCGCCCACGGTGGCGGTCACCTGCAACGACGGGGAAAGACGCATCCACGCCGAATGGTTCCGACAACCGCTTTCTCCCGTGGCAAAAGACAAGGATGACTTATTTCTTGCTATTTTCGACCAAAAAGCGAAAAAAGATATCGTCTATCCGCTGGGCAAACGAGGAGAACCCGGCAAAGCGGATTTCCCGCTCCACAAGAAGTTTCAGCCGGAAAGCATCATCGCTTACGTCTTCGCGGTATCGCCTCTCAACACACGGGCTTCCCGGTCGGCATACACGGAGGTTAAACACGAGTAAAAGAGAAGCGGGGGCGCATCCTATTTTGTGGATGCGTCCTCCCGCTTCACGTCGTCGTTCACGATTCCCCGTTTTACCTTTTTCACGGTTGCCCGCAGGTTGCCGATGCGGTAGGACAGGCTGAAATTAAAACTCCGGTATTGCAGCACGTTCTCGTGATGCTGGATATATCCCGGGGCGGACACCACTCCTTTCAAACGGCGCAGGCCGTCGGCGAAGTTATTGCCACTGCAAGAGAAAGTGAGCCTGTCTTTCAGAAAACTCTTGTTCAACGTGAGCGCGTAGTAGTAGTAACCGTCGGAATCGTATTGAAGGCGGACACGGGAACCGAAATATCCCCCGTAAGCGCTGCACCGGATGCCCCACCACAAGGTTTGCTGCACGACCGCGGTCGCCGAGTATTGCCAGCCACGCGCGACGGAACGGATTTCGCGACTGTCGAGGTCGATGTAACCGACATTCCCGTTTACCCGCAAACTCGTCTTGCCGCCCAAGTTAGCGTTCACGAAAAGATTGAGCGTCACGCTGTTCTCTTGCCCGATATTCCCGAAGGTATTCACTTTCCGACCGTTCTCCATGAAGGTGTAGGCACGGATGGAATTACCCGAGTAACGATACTCGACGCTGGTATTTATCATCCACGCGGGAGTAAAGGTACTGAATCCCAAACTCACGATATGAAAACGTTCCGATTTCAAACGGCTGTTCCCGTATGATACCACGCTGGCGTTGGTTTCCGAGCGATAAGGATTGAGGTGCTGTATCCCCGGACGCATGACACGCGTGTTGTAGCCGACTTTCCAGACACGTGTCGGGGTTACCTGCAACGAGAACGTCACGGAAGGAATCACGTCCGTGAAACCGGCGTCAAAATCCGGCTCCGTTCGCGAGTGTAAGGCGACATCCAACGCGGCACGTTCGAGGCGTACCCCGGCTTTCAGCCCGAATTTACGATATTTCAAGGCATACGTCAGGTAAGCGGCGTAAATATTCTGCACGTGCAGGAATCTCTCTTCCTTTGCCGGAAGCGACTCCCAAGCTTCTCCCGAGTCTTCCCGACGTTTATAGATTCCCTTGCTGGAAGCGGCGCGACGAATGTATTTCAACCCGCATTCCAAGGTCTGCAAGGTATCGAACGGATGAACGTAATCCGCCTGAACGGTATGCTCGTCCGACCGTGCCTTGTTCTCATCCCGGATATCGTAAGGCGAGAAGGTGACTCGCGCGTTATCTTTCCAAAAGTCGAACATATACCGGTGATTGTACCCTCCCGATGGAATATAGTTGTACATGTAAGAAAGCGTGAAGAGTTGTTCCGGTTTCCGGAAAGTCCGCTGGTAATTGAAGGTCGCTTCCGTTCCCCCGTTATTTGTTTTCGACTTTTCGGTCGCGCGGTAACGGTACACGGGGGAGGCATCTTCCCGCTGCATCTCGTCCCGCTCCGCGGTTTCACGGATAGTCTCGTACCGACGGGATGACAAGGTGAAAGTCAAGAGATTCAGAGAGTCCGCCTCGTAGCTTATCTCCGCGTTAATGTACGATGCCGGTTCACGAACCTTACCGCGCACTCCCGAATAGAGGGTACGCGATTCCGTGTCATTCAGATTTGTCAACACGGAATTATATCTCGCGTCGCGAAAATAATTGGGATAATGGGAGAAAAAGCCGGACGCCGATAACTTGTCGTACTTGAGCACCCCGCTCAAAGCAACACCCCATTTCCCGATATCGTCCACGTTACCCTGCACGAAAACAGAATACCCCTCCAACCCGCCTCGCGCCATCTCGATATTGATAATCCCACCCGTCCCCGAGGCGTCGTACTTCGCTCCGGGACTCGTGATGACTTCGATTTTTCTGACCGCCGTTGCCGGGATTCCTTTCAACGCCTTCCCCGGTTTCTGTTTCATCAAGCCGGAAGGACGCCCATTGATATATATGGTACACCCGCTCCCGTTCAGTTCGATATTATCGTCCCCGTCAACCGTCACGAGAGGTACTTTGCGCAACATATCGAGCGTGCTCGTCACGCGGGCATCGGGATCAGACTCAACATCATACGTTATCTTGTCTATCTCGAATTTTATCGGGAGCCTCTGAGCCGTGACGTTCACGTCCCCGAGCCTCTCTGCCGTTTCCTGCGTGTACAGGATACCCAGCTCTGCCCCGTCCTGCCTCGTGCCGAGCGAAAACTCACGGGACACCGCCCGAAATCCCACGTGCGAGAGAGTCACCGTGTATTTCCCCGGCTGAAGTGCCGCCACCCGAAAATACCCGTTCGTGTCGGTCACGGTCAGTTTCACGGGAGCGGACGGGCGTTCCGCTCTCGCGACTCGTACCGTGGCATAAGCGACGGGCAACAAGGTAACACTATCTTTCAACCAACCGGACACGAAGCCCCCTTGCCCCTTCGGTTGCGCGTAAACCGCCAAAGTCACGCAAAGTAATAAAATCAAGCTCAAATATTTTCTTCGATCCATCCGTTTCGTTTTTGAACAAAAATACACGAGTTTCCTTGCAGTGAGTTTACGCCATCCTTACATTTACCTTACATTTTACCGCCGGCGCACGATATCCCGTTTATTTTCCTTAGATTTGTAGAAACATCAGGATACAGCGTGGTTATGGACAAAGAATTCAATTTCATCAAAAGAAAGAATATTCTGGTTGTCGACGACGAACGGCAATTACTGGAACTCATCGAGAGTATTCTCCGCGGGGACGGTTTCACCACCATCACGACCGCAGGCACGGCAAGCGAGGCACTGAAGTCCTGCAAACATTCCTTCCCGGATATCGCCGTGCTTGACGTGAACCTGCCCGACGGTGACGGTTTCTCGCTGATGAAGGAAATCCGGCAAATGAAGGATATCCCCATTCTTTTCCTCACGGCACGGGATAAACCGGAAGATATGTTCATGGGACTGGACGCCGGGGGTGACGATTACATGACCAAGCCTTTTCTTCCTAAAGAGCTTCTCTCGCGGTTGACGGCAATCCTGCGCCGCTCGTACAAAAATGAAAAGACCGTGGTGGAACTGGCAGATTGTACCGTTGATTTCGACAAGGCAGAGGTGAACAGGCAAGGCAGGATATTCCCGCTGACGGCACGGGAACACGCTATACTGGGCGTACTGTACAAATCGGCGAACCGAGTGGTGACGATCGATACGCTCTGCGAAGAAGCGTGGGGCGACAACCTATACGGGTACGAGAACTCGCTCATGGCGCACATCAGGCGTATCCGGGAGAAAATAGAAGACAACCCGTCCGCCCCGGTTTCCCTCATCACGATCAAAGGGCTAGGTTATAAACTCTTAATATAGCGCACCATGAACGACCTGCAACATTCCATTAAACGAATCGGGAAACGGGTGCTGATCGGTGCCTTCCTGCTAATCACGATAAACGTGATCGTGTATTCACTCGTCGTTCACTATTACCTCAAGGCAGGCGGCTCGCAACCACCCGCGCAATTCATACGGAAGATAGCGGACAGGCTGCAAATAAACGACAACAATTTCCAACTCGATTCCTTACTTCTGGTGCAGATAAAAGAGCAACAGATGTGGGTGATGCTGCTGGACGACAAGAAGGGGAATATCCGCTGGGCAGTTGACCTCCCGAAAGAGATTCCCGACACGTACACCCTGAGCGATATTTCCTCTATGGCAAAATTCTACTTGAAAGACTATCCCGTGGTGACGTGGAAAAAGGATGACGGGCTTCTCGTGGCGGGTTACCCGAAAGACAGTTATGCGCGGTATAATAGTATGCAGCGGATAGCGGAAGTGAAATTTTTTCCCGTCCTCTATATCATGCTTATTTTCGGGAATATATTCGTGTTGATACTTGTCTACGTGTTTATCGACCACCGGATGTCGCGTTCGCTGAAAGGGGTACTCGGGGGCATACAAAAGTTGTCTAACGGGGAATCCGTTCAAGTAAAGGAGAAAGGGATGTTTGCCGACGTGGCATCCTGCCTGAACCGCACTTCGGGTATATTGCACAAGCGTTCCGTGTACCGGGAGAACTGGATAGCGGGTGTGTCGCATGACGTGCGTACTCCCTTGTCCGTGATTCTCGCACGGGCGGGACAACTGGAAGAGGGGAATTACTCCCCGGAAGAAACCCGGGAACAGGCACTTTATATCCGGAATCAAGCTCTTCAGCTACGGGAACTGATTGATGATCTGAATTTATTTTCCCAACTGGAAAACGGAACCCGGACACCGCGGAAAGAAACGTTCCACCCGGTAACTTTTTTCAGACAGACCATCGCCGCTTTTCTCAACAATGAACCCCGGACGCAACGTTACCAAGTGGAGACAATCATCGCTCCCGGTATGGAATCCACCGTCCTGCACGGGGATGCGCGTCTACTCGCGCGGGCAATCAATAACCTGCTTTACAATAGCATCCGACATACCCCGGAAGGGACGACATTGACATTGAGCTTGAAACATAAAAAGGGACGGTTCTGTTTTACCGTGGCGGATAACGGGGACGGGGTTTCTCCCGAATACTCGCGGGAACTACAAACCTTGGCGCAAGGCAGTCTGCCGGATGTACTTCCGGGACAGGAACACGGATTGGGGTTAAGTATAGTGTGCCAGATCGTGAAGATGCACAAGGGAGAAATATTCTTTCGCGATTTACAACCTCACGGGTTCTCGACAGAGATCAGGTTACCGGACTAACGTTGTTCCGCGGGGCGTTTGTGTTTCCAGCGCCGATGCGACCAAAGCCAGTATTCGGGATTTTCACGGATAAACTTTTCCAGCATGCGGGTATGCATACGGGTAAGTTCTCCCGGTTCCAAGTTTTGCGGATCGGAACACAGGTCATAAAACTCGGCGTGATAATAACCGCGTTTCACTTTTCTCATGTTGAGATACACTACCGGTTGGTTCAATTTGCGGGCAATTTTCTCCGTTCCCTCCATCACGGGCGTATCTTGATTCAAGAAAGTAGTCCAGAAATTCAACGAATGTTTATTCGGGGTTTGATCGCCGATAAACCCGGTCATGCATATTTTCCCCTCTTTCTGGTTACGCAACATCACCCGTAACGTGTCGGCTTTCGCGAGAGGCGTTGCCCCGAAGCGACTTCTGATCAGGTAGGTCATCCGGTCGAATACTTTGTTGTGTATGGGTTTATAGATCGGGATTAACTCGATGCCTTTTTCCCACAGTTTATAAGAATACATCATCTCCCAGTTGCCGTAATGACCGGCAAAGACTATCACGCTACGTCCTTGCTCGAAATAATGATGGGGTACGTCCAAGTTCATCATCACGCAGCGCCGCTTGATTTCAGCCTCCGATATGTGCCACAATTTGTAGAACTCGGCAAACGTGTCACACAAGTGCCGATAGTAACGCTGGGCAATACGCTTTCGTTCTTCCTCACTCTTCTCCGGGAAAGCGTTCCGCAGGTTCATGTCGACTACCCCGCGACGATACCTGATGCCATAATATAAAACAAGAAACAATATGTCCGTCACCCAATACATCATGGGCAACGGGAAGAAACTTGCAATCCACAGGAATCCATATCCCGCATAAGAGCATAAATAGATTAATAATTTCATTCGAACGCTATAAGTTTCACACGCATTTTGACTTGTTTTCCTACCACAAGTTTCTCAAAGGTAGCAAAATTGTCGGCATTCCGAAATATATCAATTTCTATTTACGCTTTTTCCATGTAATTTATTGTTTATATATACAAGGCAGAAGCAGGCTATTCGCCTGAAGGCAGTGAGTAATCAAATAGATGTGGCAAATCCGGTTCCCAACCGGTAAAACCGGAAGGGAACCGGAATCCGCTTACTTCGTTATCGAAGCAATCAATTTCATATCCTGTTCAATACGGTACATCATGGCACGGTAATGATCACGCATACGGCTGTCGGCATGTTGTTCGGACAATGCCTTTGCCTGATCGTGAATGTCATTCACCCAAGCGATCAGATTCGTCCCGTAGGTCGACAATTTGTTGCTATTGGTAAGAACGGCATTTTTCACCAACAAGTCCATGAAGCACATGATAAATATATTTTCCGTGTGACACTCGAAGCCGGACAGTACCGTGTTCTTGTCAAAATCCTTGAATAACAAACGACGTATATCCCGCCAGTATTCAATCAGGTTGTACGCTTTATCGCCCTCGACACGAGAAGCCAACTCGATATTCCCGATCACCTTGGGGTTTAACAAGTACGAGAACACGATCTCCTGCAAACCGAAACGCACGGCTTCCGGACCTACCCCGAATTCTTTGGCAAGTACCTCATCATACATCCAAGATTGAGGTGCGGCAAATACATACTCGGCAAGGAACGCCAACGTATTTTGCTGCAATTCTTTAGAAGAAAAGGCTTCCCCTTTTTCCAGAGTCATGCGGCAGCCGATGTTTTCCATCACTTTGTATACCAGATTCTGGTACAACGAACCTAAAGCTGTCGCTCCTCCCTGCGCGTACACCATCCAATCGTCGTTCTTCTTGTCGGCAGAAGCGGAAAGCTTGTTCAGATTCTTGATAAAGCGCTCCATGTTACGGACTCCCAAGCGTGCGGCCTCTATTTTATCCGAAGACAAATCCGAAGGCAAAGCCCGAAAATCGTAACTCGTATTCTTCATGTAAAGAAGTGCCTTATCTTTCAAACGACGGTCCGTGAGGTCTTTCAATAATTTCCTGTCAGTATTGATATCCTTGCTGTTCGGGAACAACCGGTAGCCCCACTCGATAGCCCAACGGTCATAAGCACCGACTTTACAACCGACTAACTCATCCGTGGTCATCCTGTCCTCGGGCTGTGCCGCAAAGTTGTAGGAACAATCATCCAACACGGAAGCCGAGAATCCGTTCTTTTTCACGAAATTACGGCCACGAATCTGCGCGGGTGTGTAAGCGTAACTACCCGCGTAGTTGGGAAGTAATCCCAAGGCGAGTCCCACTTGTTTTGCCACGAACATACGAACGATAGCACCCGCCACCCGCGGATCAAAGTAATTCTTTTCCAAACGGGGGTCTACCCCGGCACAGCGGGCGAAATAGGTTTCCAAGTAGCCCCCCAGAGTAACGTGATTCAAATTCACGTTGCAAGCCAGTATCTCCCCGGTACGAATATCCCGATCGAAAGAAGTGGAGTTGCTACCCGCATTGATACTATACGAGATCACGGCACGGGCGGAAGTCATCTCGTCCTCGTCCTTCGCCACTCGCACTTGAATGGCGTTTTTAAATCCCGCTTTCTCGAAAGCGGATTGCCATTGCAAAACCCCTTCTTTGGCATATTTGATCAATTCTTTCGGGAAATACGCATCCAGATAGAACACGATCGGTTCTTTCGGCTCGGTCAGAATACCCTTGGCGTAAGCGTTCATGTCCTTGGGTTCGAGGTTCCATTTGGTAACAATGGTTCTTTTCTTCACCCCGTAAGGATTCGTGCCGAAATCGTCGTAATTCAAGGTTTCGTACCCCACACGCTCGTCGGCATAGCGCACCCGCATACGCCTTTCGGGCAACAGATCCACGTGACACTCGATACCCGCCACGTTCTGGTCAACAATCCACGTCAACTTGAATTTCACCCCGTTTCGTTTCTTCAACACCTCGTTCACGAAAATCATCTCGCCTCCCCCGGATTGCTTGTTACCTTTGAGGGCGGCACTCGTGCCCTCGTCCGAGAGTTTATACCAATCGGCAACACCCTTGATCTGGTTCGTGATCTCGATAATCACCCCGGCGGAGTCCTTCCCCCAAGCCACGATCGGGTAAACCGCTTCCACGGGCAAAAGAGTTTCCTCTGCCAGTATGCGCTCCAACTCGGGTTGCTTCTCCGAAGCCACCATGCCATTGTACTCGCTGTACATGTACAGTTTATCTTTCGGTCCTTTCTTGAAACACACCACCCCGGCAGATTCCTGCCCCGAAGCTCTCACCCCGATACCTTTCAACATCTGACCGGAGATAAAAATATCTCTCCCGAGGTATTCGTCAGCGATCTCCATGTAATACTTATCGTCCGCCTCGTACACGGGGAAAATAGCGTCCACCCGTTTCATCCCTTCCTTGAAGAATTTGTCAAACGCCATGGGACCTTTCTTTGTTTCTGCGGCAGGCTTCTTCTCTTCCGGGGCTTTCTTCTCCTGCCCGATACCCGGTAAGGACACCAGCAGGCACAATGCAATGAACAATATATAACTTCTCATCATAACCTCACTTTTAATATATAGCATTCTTCTCTCCCTTCAACCACCCCCTTATCGTTTTCACGATCGCATCAGCGTGCATCCGGGCAGACTCGTCTTGCGTCTTAGCGGCATAAGCCTCTGCCGCCTTTGCCACGCTTTCCATTTGCAGGGTAAATAACGTCAACAGGTTGGTCGTTTTTCTCACTTCCGTGTAACTCGTGATCGCCATTACTTGACGGATGTATTCCATTTGAAGGTCCCGACGAGAGGAAGGTATTTCATCCCCGTTTTTCAACTCGGAGAATATACCGTCTTCCATATCCCGGAAGAACTCCTCGGGAGTGTAATTCCCTTCACGCCCGTACAACTCCACGCAAGTGGTAAGGAATGCAGATTTCGGCAACAAGTTTTGGATCACGAAACGCTGTATACTGCTCCATGTTTTCAACCCGTCGACTTCAGCCAATCCCGTGATACGTTTGTCAAATAACCAGTCGGGTCTGTTGAACACGTGTTTCGCGAGGAAGTCCATAGCCTCCTTTTGCCGTTCGAGTTCCACCATGCTGGAACCCGTCCCGGGCTCCGACCGCAAGGGAGTTTCACTGTAACGACCTGCCACGTTTTTCAGCACGTGCGTAACGAAATACATGTATTGGTTCAATACCCCGTTGTATATCATTTTCAGGTAGGTAGCCTCATCGTCATCGCCTTTCGTCCACGCTTCCAGATTATTCATGATCAATTTCAAATTCTTGATACCATACTCGCTTGCCTTCATGCTATTGTCACCCAAGTCCTCGGACTGCCAGCGGGGATCGGACATATCCAATTCCGTTCCGAACCTGTATTTCGGGTCTTCCTTGTATTTCTCCCCCACCCATTTTCTTAAATAGGCGGTTTCCTCGTTCAGCTTCATCCCGGGGAAATAGCGATATCCCCACTCTATGGCAAATTCATCATAGATTCCGATACCGGGAATCAAATCTTTCGTGTCAATTTTGTCTTCCGGCTGGGCGATATAGTTCATACGCGCATAGTCCATGATGGAAGCGGTATGCCCGTGTTTCTTCACAAATTCCCTATCTCTCAACTTCTCCACGGGATAAGTACTGCTTGCCCCGAAATTGTGGCGCAGTCCCAAGGTATGCCCTACCTCGTGAGCCACAACAAAACGCATCACGTCGCCGATTACCTCTTCCGGCATCGGGTATTGACGCACCCGGGGATCGGAAGCGGCAGCTTGGCAGAAATACCATTGTTGTACCATAGCCATCACGTTGTGGAAGATTCCGATATGAGAACAAAGTATCTCACCGGAACGGGGGTCTGCCATGTGAGGCCCGTAAGCGTTCGCTACCAATGACGCCTTGTAAGAGATCACGGAATAACGAATGTCCTCGATAGAAAAGTCCGGGTCTTCTTCCGGCGTGGGAGCCATCTTGCCGATAATGGCGTTCTTGAAACCGATCTTCTCGAAAACAGGCTGCCACAAGTTCACCGCCTCAACAAAGTAAGGTTGCAGGAATTTCGGGGTATTGCGATCGATATAGAACACGATCGGTTTTACCGGCTCCACCAATTCCCCGCGTTTGTATTTCTCCATATCTTCCGGTTTCGGTTCCAAACGCCAGCGGCTAACCATACTGATACGTTCCGATTTGTAAGGATTCGCCCCGAAATCAACTTTCCCGTACGCGAAATATCCTACCCGACTATCCTCGAAACGCGGACGCATCGGTACTTCCGGTAACAAGGCAATGGATACCCCGATTTCCCAACGCGTGGGAGGAGTCGGCTCACTTCCGCCTTTCGGGTACGCCGGACTGGGCGGCAAGGCTCTCGAACCCGCGGAATAACTCTTCACGGAACGAAAGATGATGTTATTCTTAAAAGTGCTGATTTTGGTCATATAAGAACGATCCGCTTGAAAAGAACCCAATCCCATCTTTTTGGCAGACGCTTTCAACGAGAACAAGTCATTATCCCCCGTCACAGCTGTCGTCACATCCAACAACAAGGAGTTTTCGCCCTTCGCCTTCACGTCGAACACGTACAACACGGGAATCAGACTCGCATTCTTTACCGTGTTGTATATTCCCATCGTCGTGTCCGTCACGGCATAGCCGTAAGTGGGCTTTTTCACGAACACCTTGTCCTTGGGTCCCCGCTCGAAACTAATAATCGTGTGGGTCAAGGCATCTCCCGGGTAACCGTACATTTGAGTAGGGGTCGGCTTCGGATTCTCCGACCCCTTGATGATTGAAATCATGGATACAAATTCCCTCTCCATCATATCATCGGGAATTTCCATGTAATACTTGTCATCCTGCACGTATACATTGAACATCCCTTCATGTACCTCCGCTTCAGATTTTATAAACTCCGAAATAGCAGGCAATCCCTTCCGTTTCGTCGAATCCGCCTCTACTTTTTCTTTCTCTTGGGCAGAAAGTACAGGCACACACATTCCTAAATAGCATATAGTGAATGCTATTAATCTACATACAATTTTCATACTGTGATATTTATTAATTATTTCCTATTATCTCTATTTCAACCTTTCTATAATTTCTTTTATAAGACCATATTTTTTTAGGACGTGTGGTTTATCCCCATAGATTTCTTGCACTTGCGCCTCCGTGAAACCTAAATACAAAGCCACATAATCTTTCACATCTTGATCCCGTGAAGGGAAATAATATAAATTTCCTTCTATAATTTCCTTGTCTTGAGCCGGTTTTAAGAAACCATACTCTTCACACGGCACATAAAAAGGGTTATATGGGCTCGTATTATTAATATCCACCTTTTGTCCATAACCGTAAAATTGATTTACATCCTGCGTCAAAACTTTAAAAAATTTAGCATCAAGATCGGCTTTATAATCGGAATAAATATCTGAAGCAATAGGTGCAGCCAAAACTTCACCTCCGAAAAGTCGTTTTTCTGAAGTGGTCATTTTCTTGATATCACTCAACTTTCCAATAGCAACGGCTGTCATTCCCGCGTATGCAGCAGAGGAATAACGAATTTGTCCGGTTGCAAGCCCTTGCCACAAAGTATCAACTAACAAATAACTTCTCGGGGCAGGAACATAATCCGGCAGTTTTGGTAATACATAATCTCGTAGAAATTCAACACCATCCATGATATCTTCCCGATTTTCTGACAATGAATACTCCACGACTTTAGCATCACTCATTCCACCCAAAATCGTATAATTCAATTTAATTGTTTCGTAATAAATGACAGGATTTCCAAAAGCATCTTTCTTTTCCCGTGTCCCCACCGTATCTGTATAGAAAATAGGTACTTTATATTGTTCGTATACCCCAAAGATGAAGTGATCCAACGGATCATCCGGATTATCGACATTTACCCACCAGTTGTTATCCTGTGAACTTGGAGTCAAGTCATCTTCTCCACTACAAGCCACCACGCACATCGATACAACAAATCCTAATACGTATATTATCTTTTTCATAGTCTTAGTTATTTATTTTACGATCTTCTCTCTCATTTTGTACTAACGCACCATTATTATATGTCATGGCATACTCGGGGATCGGCAACACGTAAGCCGTTTCCTCGTTATATTTTTTCAACCTATAATTCCCGGTAAATTGATATTCATTTCTTTCATCCCCCATACCGGTACCAGAGCCAGCCCAACGGTCATAATGCGGGTGAATAATCTCTTTTGTAAAAGGATGTGTTGCAGACACGGCATAACGTCGCAAATCAAACCAACGATGCCCTTCGAAACATAATTCTCTACGACGTTCATCCCGTACAAAAGTGATATAATCATCTCCTGTTTCAATCACAGATTGCAAATCAGCAACCTTGAATCGATTGCCTCTCAACTCTTGAAGACATGCTTTAGAGTCATTCTCCCGTCCTAACATGGCAAGAGCCTCAGCCTTATTCAATATCACTTCCGGGTAACGTAACAGGAACATATCGGACACATATCCATCCGTATTCTTATTTTTCAACTTGATACAACGGAAAGTACCGTCTGTAGTACCATCCACACCCGGCATCCTTGTCGGAGTGAGATAAACACTTTTACGCAAATCCTTCGCATCATATATTTTCAACAAATCATCCGACACCACCCAACCATAATGGTAGTATGGACTATAACTTGTTTCGGACATGATAAAATCCATACTGTAAGTTCCTTGCGAAAATATTGTTTCGGGAGAACCAGCATACGTACTACTTTTTGATGCATCAACCATATTAAAATCCAAACAAGAGTATTTATCCATAAGCATGATTGAATCACATTGAGCTACAGCATTTTCCCAACGCTCCATGTAAAGATACACTCGACTCAACAATAGACGGGCTGCAGCCTCGTTTGCCTGATAAACAGTAGTTTGTTCCACTCCTTTCAAAAGAGGGATAGCTTGTTTCAAATCATTCTCTATAGACTCGAAAACTTCTTTTACCGTATTACGAGAATAATACTTATCTTCAATATATTCAGTCAACTTTAAAGGTACTGACAAATCCGTGGCAGCCGAAGCCTCCCGGTAAGGAAGTCCGTAAAAATTCGTTAACAAGAAATAAAATCCCGCACGTAAAAAAAGAGCTTCTCCTTTTATCCGGTTACGTTCCTCTTCCGGATCATCTAACATATCGTCAACTTTAGGAATAACCACGTTAGCTATAGCAATGCGTGCATACCAATCTTTCCACGCAGGATCATCAAATGTTTTTCCCTCGTATTGGAACGGATTCTTTGCCCAATGATGAAACTCTTCAAGTTGATATACAGCCCCAGTGTATTGTTGTTTGCGATCCGGTTCGATAGCATCGTCATCCATAACATGAAGCCATGGACAAGAAAAACCATTATCTCCAGTCATCGTGAAAGCTGTTGACACATTTTGCTTAATGTATCCATTCCCGATAAGTAATTCTTCCAAGTCGGCACAAGAAGAGGCATATGTCAAATCCTGAGAATAATCTTCCAAGAAATCACCACACGAAATGGTAAACAATCCTAAGCACACGACCCAATATAATATTTTCTTTTTCATAACTCTAAACTTAAAAAGTGATGTTAATACGACAAGAATAAGTAGGACGAAGACTCATGTTAATTGTATTTGCCGACCCGGATTGAGTTGCAGGATCTTGTCCTTTCAATTCTTTAGCACTAATTGTAAATAAGTTTGTTCCCGTCAATTCAAAATAAGCCGCTTTTAAACGCAAAGCTTTTAATACTCTTTCCGAGAAAAGATAACGAAAACTCACGGAAGATAATTTCAAATAATTACCACTCACAACGCGTATATCCGAGTTATCATACATCGACCAAATATTATCCGCAAAAGAATAAGAATACCCAGACCACCAGTTGGAAACAACAGACGAACGGAATGCCTCTCCAGATAAAATACCCGGAATATTCGTGTAGGCCTCATCTCCCGGATTTTGCCAACGTTTTAAAAATTCCCGACGAGCATTCTCGTGTGGCTGCGGAGCAATCGTACCGTAAGCCCCATTCACATTCGGGTATAATTTTAACAAACGTATCTTAGAACCAAAACTATAAGCCAAGTTAAAGGCTAATACGCAACGTTTATATGACAATTTATTGGAAATACTTCCTTGTAACGTCGGCACCCTACATCCGGAATAATCCATCACATATTTATACACGTCTTCTTTATCCATGTCTGCGAATTTTTCCTTATTCTCCATTTCCACATTATAGAACATGGGACGACCATCAATTGGATCCAATCCTTTGAATTTATACGAGTAAAAAGAATCCAACGGACGCCCCGGAATTTCCACGTTACCAGACAAATAATCAGCATATTTCACTTCATCGCGAATTACCTTTTCTTGATTATTAATCGCTTTGGCAATCAATTTATTCAATACCTGACCAATTTGCGGGTCTATACTCCAACGGAAACTATCAGTCCCCCCCTGCGGGTTAAAGGGTACGAAATTCAAAGCAAACTCCCATCCCTGATTTTCCAAGGTGCCTTTATTCACCATATAATTGGTAACACCATTAATCTCAGAAATTGTTTTACTCAAAAATGCGTCTTTTGTCTTTTTGTAATAGTAAGCAACAGTTCCTTTGATTGCATCATTCAAGAACGAGAAATCCAATCCGACATTAAAAGAAGCCGTTTTTTCCCATTTCAAATATGGATTAGGGAATGAACTTACCGTCGATTCGTATTTCCCAAATTGCGTGTTCATAGTTCCCTTCTTTATAATCAACTCGGGTGTTTGCGAATCCAACATATTTCCTTGATAACCAAAAGAAAGACGCATCGCTAATAAATTTACCCAACCACGATTGGCAAATAAATCATCCTTCATATTCCAACGTCCCGCAATAGCCCAAATAGGTAAGAATTTATCGTTACTCTTGCTACCGAATTTATTGGAAGCATCTCCACGCATGTTAAAAGTCAACACATAACGATCTCTATAACTATACGATGCCGTGAAATAGCCAGATATCATGTTCGTTAACGAATTTGTACGTTTCCCTAACGCAGCTTCATCATTAGCCAACCATTCAACGTACGTGGGATAAGCAGTCACGTCCACGGGGGCGTAAGACTCTCCTCGTTCCGGCATATAACAACGACGTGTTTGCGAAAAGCCGCGATAACGTGAAGAAGAAAGTTCTCCTCCCACAGAAGCCGTAATCATATGAATACGGTTTTCATCCAAGAATTTATTAAAGTCCAATTGCAAACGAGCCGTATAAGAGTTATTTCGAGAATCTAACAATTGTAATTCTCCTCCATAAGGCATATAATTTGCCTTTTTACCTTGTTCCGTGAATCCTGCATCTCGCAAGCAAGCAGCATAAAAACTCTTCTCCCCGAAATAAGTTTCCTCGTTCGTATTACTGACCTGATAAGACAAAGTTGCTGAAGCCTTTAAATAGTCTGTAAATTTATAATCAACAGAAGTATTTACAGATACCGAATTCGAACGAATCTCGTCTGAAGTATTTTCTATTTCATTCAAAATACTGAAAGGATGTGTAGAAGTAGAACCTCCTTCCAATGTGGACGTTCTATCGTAATAAAATAAAGTTCCATCTTCATTATACGCCGGAATTGTTCGAGAGGTATTGAAAGCATAACTAAACATACCTACATCTGATGGCGTATATTTTTTCTCGCCGACATTCGCTTGAAACGCAAAACGCGCAGAGAAACGATTGTAATTAGCAGTCAAATTCAATGCCGCTGAATACGCTTTATTTTGTTCTCCCTTATTAACCCCCTTCTCGTCATTAAATCCCAAAGACCCATAATAACGAATATTTTCAGTTCCCCCGGAAAGACTCAACGTATGTTTATGAGAAAAAGCATCCCGAGTCAACAAATCAAACCAATCCGTATTAACTGTTTCGTAGCGATCCACCGTCTTTTGAAATTCGTCATAATTCATTTTTCCATTCCAGAAATCATAAATCGCAGCCTCGTAACCAACCCAAGAGTTTAATGCAGTAAATTTGATTCCTTTCTCCACCAATTCACGGGAAAAAGCTATACGCTCCTTGGAATTCATCACGTTCACTTCCCGATCCGTGTATCTCGGACGACGGGATAAACTTCCTGTAAACGAGTAAGAAATAGACGGAGGTCCCACCTTACCCTTCTTCGTGGTAATCACAATCACACCATTAGCAGCACGCGTACCATACAATGCAGTCGCAGAAGCGTCCTTCAACACGTCGATTTGCTCAATATCATCCGGATTTAACCCGGAAATAGCATTACCCAACAAATTCACGAAATCCAAATCATTGATTTGAGAAGGATCAACATTCACCGGATCATGCAAAATGATACCATCCAATACCCAAAGCGGTTCACGAGATCCCAACACGGTGGAAGAACCCCGGATACGTAATTTCGGAGCTGCACCTACCTGACCGGAATTTTGCATGAAAATCATTCCCGGCACACGCCCTTCCAGCATCTTATCAATAGTCGAAATTCCGGCGACATTAATATCATCGGCTTTTAACGTGGTTACTGCACTCGTCAAATGACGCTTATCTATCTTCTGGTAACCAGTGATTACCACTTCCTCCATTTCTTCCACGTCCTCATCCATCACGATATCCAACTTCTTGCCCGGGGTATATTTCACCTCCTGCCTTTTCATTCCCACGAAAGAGAATATAAAAGTCACCGTATCCTGTGGCAACGTGATCTTAAAATTCCCGTTCACATCGGTAACCACCCCCACCGAGGTACCTTTAATTAACACGGTCACCCCCGGCAGAGGATTCTTTTGCCTATCCTTCACGGTACCGGAAATCGATTTACCTTCTTTCTTTTCAGGCTCATCTTTTTGCTTATTCACGATATAAATAATATCGTTCTCAAAGAAATAGCGCAATGAAGTATTTTTAAACACCTCATCCAATACCTCTTGTACCTTCCTGTTATCCGCTTTCACGTCGAAAGCTTTCAAGTTCTTTACATGCTCTTCATTGTAAATGAACCGTAATCCTGTTTGTTTCCATATTTCCTGGCACAGCGTGTTCACGTCGCATTTATGCAGGTCAAGGGAAACAACCTGTCCTTGCGAGTAACTGTTTGCCATTACCCCGGAAATAAAAAAGAAACAAAAAATCATCAACAGTCGCATAATTTTCAAAGTCTTTGATTTTTTAACGCTAAAAACAGCGTATTTCCAATTAGATTTCATAGATTTGTTGTTAAAGATTACACATTGTGAATAGGGATCCGCTTGCCAATGGACCTATTCATTTAACTTTTGAAAGGTGAAGATGGGGAAACATCTTCATCTTTTTTTATTACAACTTACTTATAAATACTGTATTTCCTTTCACTTTAAAGCGAGCGTCCGATATCTTCTCGAAAGAACGGAACAACTCCTGTACATCCTTATATCGTTTCAAATTACCGGATAAATGCACATCACGCAAACCTCCGTTTTGATAGAACACATCCAAACCGTACCATCTACTCAACTTATCCATAATCGAACCCAAAGATTCGTTCCGGAAGATAAAATCTCCATCTTTCCATGCCACGTACGGCAGTACATCGACATCTTCGACCTTTATCCCATCTTTTGACTTATCAAATATACCTTTTTGATTTGGTTTTAACAACACCTCTTTTCCACCTTGATTCATACTCACGGAACCTGTCACAAGAACAGTCTCCACCCCATCATAGGTATTCACGTTAAATTCCGTACCATAGACTCTGACTGCCACATCATCTTCCATCTGTACGATAAAAGGCATCTCCTTATTCTTTGCCACATCGAAATATGCCTCTCCTTTCAAATAAACCACCCGCTGCTTTCCATTAAACCGTACCGGGTAAAGCAATTCCGTTTCGGCATTCAACCACACCCGCGTTCCGTCTGACAATGTCAAATTAAACTCTCCCCCCCGTGGAATCAACAAACGATTCATCACTTTCTCCGCATCTTTTTCCAAAGTTTCATCCTCTCGAACAGCTTGATAAGAAATACTACCCGTTTCATTTACTCGCACTGAAGTTCCATCCCGTTCCTCCAATTGTCGGGTTTCCATTCCCATCTCTACCTTTTCACCCGAGGATAATACCAGTATTGCTTGAGGCTTTCCCGGTTGAATCGATATTTCCTGTGCCATTTGCACCGGAACTTCCGCCGTGCGCCAGAAAAGAACGCCTCCCACACTCAACGCTAAAACCAATACAGCCGCCACGCTATACCAAACACGTATATTCAAATTCTTTTTCAATTTCCGGCGGAAAGTATTGAAATCCGGTTGTACCTCACGAGCATATACGCTCCACTCCAAAGCCAAGTGAACTCGCTGGAACTCCCTAAAATACTCCCGGTTACGCTCACTCTCGGCTAACCATATCTCCACGTCTTCACGAACGATTTCATCCGCTTCGTCCAAGAGATACAAGAGTAATTTTTCATCTATTTCGTTTTGCTCCATCATAGTCGTGATATTTTTCAACTATAATACAGTTCAAGAACAAAAATCATTGACTCGAAAATAAACTTTTTTCAAAGAAAAATAATTCACACAAGAATACGCACTCGAAATCAACACATTACAAAAATCATTTTTCTCAAATATTTTCTTCTATTTCCTCCTCGACCGACAGAAATCGCCTTCCACAAATAAAGAGATAAGCAAGTAATTATCTATTTATCCCTTTTTACATTCTTAATATTTTCCTTTCAAAGACCTTCGGGAAGGTCTTTGAAAGGAGTTTGAAAGGAGTTTAAAAGGACTTTGTTCCCTATCTTCACCGGCACAACTCCCTGTTCTCTCCGGAAATTCATCATGCCCACCAAACTTTTGCATCGTATTTCTATTCTCATCATTTTCTATTTTCAAATTAACGATACAAAAATATCCTCCTCTCCTCTTGTCATCAACCAAATGACACAGACAGCCAAATAACTTTATGAACACCCCAAAATTTGACACTAACCTCATCTTATTCATAACGAATACTTACTACCAAACATTGCGATGTATTCTATCCTCGACGTTGATTTCCTTTTGCTTGCAAATATGTGCATTTTCAGCGGGATAACCGATGGCGAGGAAGCAGGTAAACTCGTATCCTTCGGGAGCATTGACAAGTCGCTTCACGTGCTCCGGTTCATTACCGATAGGAATACGGAACGCACACGCCAGTCCTTCTGCCGTTGCCGCCAGCAAAATATTTTCAACTGCAGCCCAAGCGGAGGCAAAATAATTGAGCGAACTTTGGTCTGCCGGCTTACATAGAGGGTAATCCTTCTGCCGGAAAAACGGCAGGACGAGGCAATCACTTTGTATAAGCATTCGTTGCTGTTTGGATAGGGCATCGACAAACATCGCGTGTTCATCCTCATCCATTACGTTTGCCGCCGTTTCCAATCCCGTCTGCTGAATACGTTGGGTATTTTCCACCACCGGCGACACGAGCCGGGCAATATTTTCTGGTCCTCTTACAACGACGAACTCGAACTGGCGCAAATGGTCGTTAGTGGGAGCCTTGAAAGCTGCCGACAAAATCTTTTCCAACACTTCATTCGAAACTTCCTTATCAGAAAAATCTCGGATAGTTCTTCTTCTTTCTAATACCTGATAAAAATCCATAACGATATGTTTTAAGTTACATTTATTGTTTTTCAATGGCAAAATTACACCATTTCATTGTTGTATATTTGTCATATTATCTCGTATATTTGTTGAATATTTGCAATAAGATAGATTTTAAACCTTCTTTTATGGAAGATATCGTCATTCCTTACGAATTACCCGATGTGGAGAATCACTCGTTTTTCTTCATAGACCAACGAGTCGAAATAAATATCGAAGCAAAACTACATCAGCACAATGCATGGGAATTATACTACGTCGTTCACGGGCAAGGCAACCGGATGGCAGGCGATACGCTACAGCCCTTTGCGGCGGACGACGTGGCATTAATCCCCCCGTCTATGCTTCACCGTTGGGAATACGCGCCAAATTCAGCGGACGATGACGGGTGTATACGCTATCTGATGGTAGCTTTCAGCCATTCGCTAGTGGAGCGTTGCATAGAAGTATTCCCGGAATTACGGAATCGATTGGCAGGCATCACGTTTCCGACCGATGCTCTAAAATTCGGCCCTGAAAGCTCCCGCATCATTCGCAAAATATTATCTGAAATGAACGACATGGACGAGTTGGGACGCTTAAGCGAGATGATGCGCTTGTTACCCATCATTTTTACCACATCTGACCACACGTTCGCGGGCAAACCGATGCGCATCGAGCGGGACGTGCGGCGGATGCAACAAATCTGCACCTACGTGATGGCACACTATGTCCATGCTATTTCTTTGGATGACATTGCCACGGAAGTGGGGATGAACCGTTCGGCATTTTGTTCCTACTTCAAACGATGCAAAGGGATGACTTTTTCGCAATTCGTTACTCAATACCGTTTAAATACCGCCTGCGAACTACTGAAGCACTCGCGAAAGCAAGTATCGGAAATATGCTACACCGTAGGATTTAACGATGTCCCGCATTTTAATCGTATCTTCAAGAAAATAAAGCACATATCTCCGAAAGAGTATAGGAATAATCATTCAGACCAAATAATTTAGAAGATTTATTTATAAACACTATCCGTTGTAATCCCATGCATATCCCGTGGAGAATAGGGATTATTCTCGCTTCAAAGCCGATACAAAGCCGGTGTAAAGCCGCTCGGGAGCATCTTTATACCGGCTAAACACCTTGTATAATAAGACATTAACACGGAAATTCAATAAGATATCCACGTGTCTTCCATGCTATTACCTACTATTAAGATATGGAACTCACGTGATTTCCAATAATCTTTTTTCAAGAAAAAATAAATACACCGCAATATCGCCCTCTTTTTCAGTTGTTTGCCTGAGTTTTTTTAACGCTTTTACCAGAAGAGAATTTACTGTCGAAACCGAAATTCCCAATTCATCCGCCACCTCTTTATATTTCATTCCCTTCAAATACACGCTTCGAATAATCTCTTGTGTTCTGGGCGGCAACTTCCCGATTTCCGTTTCCACCCGCCGGAAAACCTCGTCCTCGAAACTATCATATTCTTCCCAAGGACTCTCGTAACGTGCCACGTCACAAGCCCGCCTTAACGGATCTATTCTATCGAGCTGGTTCAAAGCCAAGTTACGCACGGAAGTAAACAAATATGATTTCAGTGTATCAGGCTGTAACTTATCCACAAACGACTTCTCCCACAATTTAACGAAAAAATCCTGTACCACATCCTCCGAACGCTGAGTATCGTGCAAAAAAGTAGCTGCCCAAACCACTAGCGGCTTGTAGTATTCTTTAAAGAGAAGCTCCATTCCACCTATCTTCCGCTCTTTCAGCAACTCGCAAATCTCTTGGTCACTCACTCGCATATCCCATTTTTTGCACTTGAGTTACAAATATAGAGAATTTTATTCTCTAAAAACGGATTAGTGCCTTAAAAGTTGCTGTATAAATATCTGCAACAACCCGGGTTCCAGTAATATCGGGAAAATAAAACCATACACCGCCCCGTAGAAATGGGCATTGTGATTGATATTATCCCCGCCCCGCTTCGCCATGTACTGGCAATACCATAAATAAACGAAACCGAACACGATACCGGGAATAGGAATCGCGGCGAATAAATAAATCTTATCCCAAGGATTCAAGAATATGGCGGTAAACAACACTGCCGATACCGCCCCCGAAGCCCCGATAGAAGTATAATATCGATTATCCCGGTATTTCCACAAATCATATAGAGAAGCCGCTATCATTCCACCGAAGTACAGGAGTAAAAAACTCCCCCCGCTAAAGCCCAAATACCCGAAAGCACTCTCCACGTACTGACCGAAAGAAAGAAACGTGAACATATTCACGAACAAATGCACCCAATCCGCGTGTACAAACCCGTGAGAAATAATACGGTACCACTCCTTAGAGTGTATCATACGGTAAGGCGAATATGACAGCTTGTTAAATAACGAATCATTGCTAAAACAAGCTATTGATACCACCACCGTGACAATAAGTATAGCGTAAGTTATCATATCCAATATTTAAAAAATTTTCCTATCCGTATCCCCGGCAAAAACGGTTCGCTCGGCATAAGTCTTGTCATCCCCATGAATATATAAAAGAGTTCCACCCTTTATCGTGTCAATAATCTTTTTACACACCGTCAGCGGTAAAGCCGGACATCCCAAGCTGCGTCCCAATCGACCGCACGACCGAATAGTGGACGGATCAGCATAGGCAGCCCCATGCATCACTATAGCCCGTTCTTTCGCGTTATCATTTATTCCTTTTTCCAATCCGTCAAGAATCAAGGAATACCCGTTCTTCCCGTAATAAGTATTTTCCGTCCGATAGAAACCCAACGAACTCTTGTAAGAACCCTCTTTATTGGAAAATGAAGTAGCGTACTTTTCCCCGCTGTTTCTCCCGTGCGACACGTATGACACGTAGAGTAACTTCTTCAATTTCAGATTAACCACGTACAAACGCTTCTCGGTAGAAGGTTTCGAGAAATCAATCAAAGTGAGAATATCCTTCGCCAATGAATCCGTTTGATTATACCCGGCAATCGCTCGTTCAAAAAGAGCATAATCCACGATACCCTCCAAACCGATCTCGTGATAAAGCGTTTTGCTATTCACGGGCAAATGCCTTTCAGCCGCAACACCCGGTTGCGCCATCCAACAAATAATCCCGACAAAAAAAAGCGTCAAAAATACACGCATAACTATCATTTACATTAATCAAACACGATCACCAATGTCTTCTCCACCTCCGCCCAATCATACATGAACTTGGCATGTGACGTGGCATTTCTCACGCACATGTGCGACCTTGGCGTTGTCCCGAGCGACCAACTGAACTCTATCAACTCGTTGTGAGGGTAATTCACCGGTACCCCGTGTAAATAAGCTCCCCCTGTAAACCGGATAGCGTATGGTGCAAACCCTCCTTCTTCCGCCGACCCGTCCTTCAAGAACAACATCTCCGACAATTTCTTTTGAATGAAATAAATTCCCGGGGGTGTCGGCTGTTGATAAGGCGGTCTGTTAGCTCCCGTTGTAATCGGATTCATACTCCGCACCAACCACGTGGTTCCATCCTGTTCCAAAGTTGCTATGTTCTGGTTCGTTCGGTCAACAAATATAACTTTTTTAATTGAAAGAGGACCTATCAGCTTCATGTATTTTTTAGGCACGTGCCACACGCCACCGAAAGTAGCCGGGATAATCTGGAAATAATCGGCACTATCGCTGATCACGGAAACGTAAGCCCCGTCCCGACCGTAACGGAATGGAACTTTCACGTTACCTAAGCTGTACAAAGGAATCCCTTGATAACGATTTACCCCGAACGTATCCCTAATCTGCTTGTATTTATTGGTTATATATTTTTCTGTCAAAGGGGCTTCACCATTCTGATTTTTATAATTCCTTAACACGCCATACCCGTCATTCCGCTCTTGAAACGTCACGAGTGAATCCAAAAATGCCGAAATCTTATCCCACTGGAAACGTCGCTCCTGCTTCCCGTACTTATACGTGTCCGACAAAGTATGCCGGTCATACAACAACTTCTTCTTTATCTCGACGGCATGTGTTTCCACTCCCAACCACATGAAAAGTAGAATCAAGCCGTAACGTTTTATCCGAATCATCATTATTCAACATTTATATTTCAATAATGATGATACGTTAAAAAATCACATTTTGTTATCATGAAATAATAAAACGGGGACTTACACACGAAGTCCCCGTTTTTCAGATATAATTAAAATCTATACTTTGATACTTATGCAGGAATCAACCCCGTGATCAAGATCAACACCAACAATCCCAAGATAGCATACAACTCCGGGAACACGGCCAACACCATAGTAGTACCGAATACGTTATAACCGCTACCGATAGCCACGATACCGTTGGCACATACTTGAGCCTGACGGATAGCAGAGAAGAATGCCACCAAACCAAGACCTAACCCGGCACCGAAAATAGCTGAAGCAGGTCCCCAACCCATATCCACGTTCGTCAAGAAGCTACTCAACAGGAAGTATCCCACGAATCCGTACAAACCTTGTGAAGAAGGTAAGGCGGACAAACCGATATACTGACCGGAAGCGGTCGGATTTTTCTTCAACGCCCCCACGGCTGCATTACCGCAAATAGTAACCCCGTAAGCACTACCGATACCTGATAATGCCACCATCAACGCAATACCTAAATAAGCTAATAAAATTGGTTCCATAATTCTAATCTATTTAATTTGTTATTTTTATAATCTTTGTTTTTAATCATTTACTTTTTTTCTGAACGGCTCGTATTGCTTACCGCCACCTTCAAATCCGGCATTCTTGTAGAACTCCACGAAAGTCAAACGCATCGGGTGCACGAACGAACTGATCATACACAAACCGAAGTTAATCGAGTGACCAATAATCAAGATCAGAAATACCGCAATAAATTTTACAACGGCAGGTAGACCGTCCGTGAGTTGGAATGCCAACGTGTTGAACACTCCTCCCAAAATACTACCCGTCAACCCGATAGCGAAAAGACGGATATAGGAAAGCGTGTCCCCCAGCAATCCGGTAGCCATGTTGTACGTTCCCCACAACCCGGAGCCGAAATTCGTGAAAACTCCCTTTCCCGGAGAGTTGTAGAAGTAGATCGTGAGCGCACAGAGTCCCAAAAGCACGTACAACACGTACTTCAAAACCTCCGGAATCACCACCTTCAACATCGGCAACCCGATCAACACTCCCAAC
This sequence comes from Butyricimonas sp. DFI.6.44, assembly GCF_022132345.1. Lineage (NCBI taxonomy): Bacteria > Pseudomonadati > Bacteroidota > Bacteroidia > Bacteroidales > Odoribacteraceae > Butyricimonas > Butyricimonas sp. DFI.6.44. The sequence continues at coordinate 29,193 of NZ_JAKNJD010000019.1, forward strand.
AAGATAATTGCACCGACCCAACCTAACGTGGAAACCGCGTACTTAAACCCGAATTGTTTCGTCAACCGAGCGGCATTCAAACACATTCCGTAAAGAATCTGAATAATACCCACGGCAACAGCGATAATCATCATCGGATTATAACCTCCCAAATATTTACCATAGTTCGCTTCTGTCAGGAACAACGATTTCACACCGGCAAGCCAAGGCCATTCCACGCTATCCAGAGCGATACCGAAGAACGAACCCGTTAATAACCCGACAACAACCGTCATGAGTCCCAGATACTGCCCCAACACGAGGTATCCTTTTATCGCGGGAGAAGCCTTTCGCCCGATGATAAAGCACACCAACCAGATAATCAACCCGTATCCGCCATCCCCCATACACATTCCGAAGAACAGCATAAAAAACGGAGCAAGGAAGGGGGTCAAATCCAATTCCTTGTATTGCGGCAAAGCAAACATCTTCGTTACCGGCTCAAATAATCTTGAATAGGCGCTATTCTTCAATTGCACGGGAACATCATCCTCGGGTGTAGGTCTGGTAAACTCAAAATACACATCCTTCGATTCGAGGAAACTTCTCATCTCTGCTTCCTTCTCGACGGGAATCCATCCTTCCAATGCAATCACCTTTTCGTCCACGAACGTCTGCACGGCATCCTCCACTTTCAATTTATCCGCCATCTCCGTGATCTGTAAACGATACTTCTTCAAGCGTGCAATCGCATCTTGGGAAATCGCATCCAACTCTTCGCCGATCTTTACCGATTCCTCCCGTAGCCCTTTGATCTGTTTTTTTAACTCATCTTGGGTTGCTTGAGGGAATATATAGGGATCCGCTTCCAATTCCACCTTCATCCCGGCGGGAGTAACCGTGACAAAATACTTTTGCCCCATCATCTCGCTAATGACAACAGCATCATACGTCGCTTCCCATTCCGGTTGAAACTTCTGTTCCGCCACGGAAAAGAAATGAAATTCCCACCCAGCGGCTTCCAACTTCTGAATCTTCTCCCGGGAGAACTGTCCCCACGGGCGATAAGCGGCATAGTCTTTCTCCAACCCGACCAATTGCTGGTCGATTTGTTCCTGTCTGCTATACAAACCTTCCAGATATTCCAGCAAATGCTCGTCGTCAGCCTTTACCTTCTCGATCTGCTCCACATCGTTCCGACTCTGCATATGCGTGATCATCTCTCCGGCACGTTTAATCAACATCAACTTAGCCTGAAGATCCGTATCTTCTGCCGATCGTTCCGTATTCTCGTGAATATGAACCATTCCCTTTTCCCGGAGCTCCCCGAGAAACGTCTGATATTCCTTATAAAATATCAACAGGGATAATTTCATCATAGGTACTATCATAGACTATTCCTCCATCAATTTACGGGTTTTCACGATCTTCTGCGACGACTTGGACAGATTTTCCTCGTCCTCAAGGAAACGCTTAATCTTACGAATAGCTTCCTGATAACCCGGTATCTGCACCTTCTCGTACAAGTTCACCTTTTGAGTGGTCTTCTTTCTCGCCTTATCGAGCAACTCCATTTTTCTCGCGAAAAACTCTCTCTCCAAAGCGATACTCACCACTTTCTTGATGTATTCAACTCCGTCAAGGAGCCATCCCGGTTGGTTGAACAAGCTGAAATCCTTCACCTCGTAGTCCACCCCGTCCAGAACGGGCGTCTTCACCCCGGCAATCTTCTTCACCGACATCCTTACATCCTTCACGACGAGAATATCTTCCTTGTACTCGTCATAAAGCTGCAGCATATCGTTGAGCGAATTCAGCGTCTCCTCCAACTTCACACTAAACTCATCCGCCACCTGTTTCGCTTTCTTCACCTCCGACCGCAAAGCCGACTCCTTGTTTTTGATGGTAGGCAATGCCCGTACTCTCATCTTCAACTGCTTATCCAGCCCCTGAAGCGAAGTTTTATTATATTGAAACTTTATCACCTTACCAGTTTTTTAATTTTAGATTTTAAATTTTAGATTTTAAATTTCAGACTGCTTAGATTTTAAATTTTTACTTACAGTATCAATCGAAGCTACTATCATAGCCAAGATTTCCCTTGCTTCTTTTCTCAAAGGAGCGATCGGTTCCACTTTAGCCAAGCCAGATTCCTCAATAATTTCCAACCAATAAATTGTTTCATCACATTCCTCTTCAACAATTTTCATTTTATGGATAAAATCCTTATCCGATTTCGCTCGACATACTGCCCGATAATTAGCACCAACCGACAAAGCGCAACGAAGAATCTGATTTATAATCACTCGTGAAGCATTATTCTGTGGAAGTACTTCCACGAAACGAATTACCCCTAAACCTAACTTCTTCGTCTTATTTTGAAACTCAGCGCTATTCATCACTCAATTTAAAATCTAAAATCTAAAATTTAAAATCAAGAAAATTTTCATTCTGAAAATTTTCCGAATTGTTCGATAATCTCCGCCTTAATTCCCAATTCCGCCTTGTTAAAGTATTTCCGGAACAGCTCCCACGCTGTATCCAGCATCTGCTCGACACTGATGTTTACGTCAATGGCAAGTAGGTTGTTCGAATACTCTTTCGCGAAATCAAGGGTACGGCGGTCGTAGTCCGTCAGGTCAAAACCGTTCTCCATCTTCGTGCGGGCATTGGCTGCATCGGCATACAGACGGATGGCGGCATTCATCACTTGCGGGTGATCCTTACGGGTTTTCTTACCGATCACGAGCTGTTTCAAACGAGACAAACTTCGGAACGGATCAACGATAACCTTACCGATCTCCGAATCCTTACGCAAGAATAACTGTCCCTCGGTAATGTACCCCGTGTTATCCGGAATAGCGTGTGTAATATCACCACCGGACAACGTGGTCACGGCAATAATCGTGATAGAACCTCCGGCAGGGAACTGCACCGCTTTCTCGTAAATCTTCGCCAAATCCGAGTATAGAGAACCCGGCATGGAATCCTTCGACGGGATTTGATCCATACGGTTAGACACGATACTCAAAGCATCGGCGTACAACGTCATATCCGTCAACAATACCAATACCTTCTCGTTCTTCTCCACGGCGAAATACTCGGCAGCCGTCAATGCCATATCCGGAACCAACAAACGCTCCACCGGGGGAGCCTCCGTCGTATTCACGAAACTGACAATACGGTCAAGCACTCCGGCATTATCGAACAAATTCTTGAAATACAGATAGTCGTCATTCGTCAATCCCATACCTCCCAAGATAATACGATCCGTCTGGGCTCTCAATGCCACGTTCGCCATTACTTGGTTATACGGTTGATCCGGATCGGCAAAGAACGGAATTTTCTGTCCGGACACCAACGTGTTGTTCAAATCGATACCCGCGATACCCGTTGCAATCAATTCCGACGGTTGTTTACGTCGAACCGGGTTCACGGAAGGACCTCCAATCTCTCGTTCCTCCCCGTCAACTGCCGGCCCCCCGTCAATCGGGTCGCCGAAAGCATTGAAGAAACGTCCGCACAAATCATCTCCAACCTTTAAAGTCGGAGCCTTCCCCAAGAATGTCACTTCTGCATTCGTCGGGATACCCTCCGTTCCGGAGAACACCTGAAGGGTTATATCATTACCCCAAATCTTCACGACCTGTGCCAACCGCCCGTCTACAATAGCCAATTCGTCATTTCCGACACCTTGAGCATTCAACGTACACGTTGCCTTCGTGATCTGGGTAATCTTTGTATAAACTTTTTGAAAAGCAGTCGTCATACAATTTTAGATTTTAGATTTTAAATTTTAGATTGCTCTTCTTTCAATTTACAATTTAAAATTTAAAATTTACAATTATCTCATTTCTTTTTTCTCTCGTCAATAATCCCCTTCACCTCAGCCTCATACTTCTTGAAGGCATCGGATTGGAATTCGGAATAGTTCATCTGCTTGAATCCATTAATGATCCGTTTAAAGTAAGGATTAACCTCCTCGAACGTATCAAAATTAAACTCGGAGCGAACCACGCCCAACACCATTTCCAACATATACTTCTGGCGTTCCATTGAAGTAGAGCCGTCAATGTTGTCAAAAGCATCCTGCTGTAAGATCACGAAGTCAATCAACTCGGATTTCCAGTATACCACGTGATATTCCAATGGCACACCGTCATCTCCCAAAATGTCGATCTGTTCGGCTGTCTCCCGTCCCCGTACCAAAATATTACGGGCCTCATTCACTCCGTCGATCCACGTGTCGGAAATATTCTTCTTGGCAAACTCCACGAATTCCGGGTACTCCAGATACTTGGAATAAGATTCCAACGTATCGATAGCCGGGTAACGTTTAGCATCGGCACGAGCCTGCGACAGAGCATAGAAACAACGAGCCACCTTCTTCGTGGACTCCGTCACCGGCTCTTTCAAGTTACCCCCGGCAGGCGACACCGTACCGATAAAGGTCACGGAACCCGTCTTACCGTTATTCAAGTACACCATCCCGGCACGAGCGTAGAAGTTAGAAATAATTGCAGACAAGTCCATCGGGAAAGCATCCTGTCCCGGCAACTCCTCCATACGGTTGGACATCTCACGCAAAGCCTGAGCCCAACGGGAAGTAGAGTCGGCAAGCAACAACACCTTCATACCCATGGAACGGTAATACTCCCCGATCGTCATTGCAGTGTAAACAGAAGCCTCACGGGCAGCAACGGGCATATTCGAGGTATTAGCGATAATCGTCGTTCTCTCGTACAACTTACGACCGGAACGGGGGTCTTCCAGTTCGGGGAACTCCGTGAAGATTTCCACCACCTCGTTCGCACGCTCGCCACAGGCAGCCATGATAATAATATCGGCATCGGCAAAACGCGAAAGAGCATGCTGTAACACGGTCTTTCCCGTACCGAACGGACCGGGAATAAATCCGGTACCACCCTCCAGAATCGGGTTCATCGTGTCGATAACACGTACTCCCGTCTCCATCTGACGTGACGGACGCGGCTTGTCCACGTAATTACGGATAGCCACCTTCACCGGCCATTTTTGTATCATACTCACGGGCACCTCTTTGCCAGCCTCGTCTTTCAACACAGCTATCGTGTCCATGATCGTGTACTCCCCGGCACCCACGATAGATGCCACGGTAAACTCGCCCTTCAGTTTGAAAGGCACCATTATCTTGTGATCCAACCAGTTCTCTTTCACGTTACCCAACCAGTCGGCAGCCTTCACCTTATCACCGACTTTTGCCAGTGGGGTAAAACTCCATTTCTTATCTGCCTCCAACGGGTTCGTGTACTCACCACGTTTCAAGAATACCCCGGTCATCTTGTCCAAATCGTTCTGAAGACCGTCAAAATTCTTGGATAGCAAGCCCGGTCCCAATGTTACCTCCAACATGTGGTCCTCAAACTCCACTAAAGAACCGGGCTTCAATCCCCGGGTGCTTTCAAAAACCTGCACATAAGCAATATCCCCAACCACCTTGATGACCTCCGCCATTAACCGCTCGTCCCCGAGCCGGATAAAACAGATCTCGTTCTGGGATACCGGTCCCTCGGTGCGCACAAGTACAAGATTGGAAATAATACTATGAACTTTTCCTTGTGTTTTATTCATCTCTCAATTTTAAATTTTAAATCACTTAAATTCTTCCGCGAACTCAAAACTCCGTCTAAACTTATCGACTACCTCCATGAATACCTTTCGTCCCGACTCGGAGCTCATCTTGCTCCACCTCTCGACGATCATCAGCTCAAGCATAAAACTCAAAACCTTTTCCATGGAAAAATACTCGTACACCACGGCTTCCTCGATGTAATCCCAATGAAGCAAATCCAATCCCCGTTCCCGTTCCACGAGATTAGGGTTATTCATCAGCGACATCACCTTCTCCGCGTAAGGATATTCCATACCCAAACCGAAATCTTTCGAGTTCGAAGTCCTCAGCGCCTTGGAAACCGCATTATTACCGATAATCTCCGGGGCAACTTCCTTACCGTATTTCCGACAAGTAAAAGCGACTACCAAATTCTTAATATTCATCGAGAATTCCGCGTACTTTCTGACAAACTTGTTTCCACAATTCATCATATAATCGTAATACATCCAACTCAACACATTCTCGGGCGAAGTCTCGTATTTAAGATGTTCCCCTTTGAAATCGGCAATAAATTGATTCAGGTAAGCGGGTAAAGAATTTTTGGGTTCGGCTATTTCGTCTTCCAACTGTTGCAACGGGTATACTGTTTCAAGGGCGGTATCGGGTTCCATCTTATTCAGCAAACGAAGGACTTGCTTGTTATCGGCAGGAAGGAAGAAAAGATTCATCAACTTCACGTCCTCCTTCTTCAAAGCCCCTTGCGCCAACTCCCGGAACCCATTCACGGACAACGACAATTTCCGATCGTCCAGAAAAACCTCCGGTAAACCCGCGATTAAACAGTAGTAATTATTCTTTAATATCATCCTTTTCAAATTTTAGATACTAAAAATCCAATATCTATTTATTTTCTTCAAAAAGGAGCTTCTTCGTAAAGCCTTTGATATATTGGTTAAAGAAAGCCTCGAACAATTTCTCCGAGAACGCTATCTGGAACCCTCCGTCTTTCGGTTGGATCACGAATCCTTCGTCCAAGTTACCCACGTTCACCGTGAGCCCTTTATCCAGCAAATCCTTATATTTTGCCGTTACAAATGACTCGAATTTATCTTTCTCGTCAGCAGAAAGAAGTACTTCCATATCCAAATTCCCCCCGGCAACATCCCACTTCTTCACGATTGTCATAACCAACTCTTGAATGAAAGCCTTTTCCTCGAATCCGACCTTGGCAACCTCTCCCGCTACTTCTCCGGCAACAAGATTAGTAATTGCCTGTTTCAATGCCGTGATCGCTTGACGGGCACTCAACGTCATTTCAGACTCCGCCTTCTTCTTCAAGTTTGCCACATCGGTTTCGGCATCGGCATTCATCTGATCTGCCTTTGCCTTTGCCTCGGCAACGATCTTTTCGGCCTCTTGCTTCGCTTGGTTGATGATATTCTCCGCCTCCCGGCGAGCTTTATCAACCCCCTCATCATAAAGCTTCTTGGTCAAAATATCTAATTTATTCTCCATAGTAAAAAACGTATTATATATATTAATTTATTCTTCTTTTATCCAGATAATCAGAACTCAATAAACGTGCCAGTGTTCCAGAAAAACGGCGTCAAGATATTAAAAAACCTTCACAAAAACAAATATTTTCTCATATTCCCAGGGCGAACGCATCAAAAGGCTTTTCGCCCAGTTCATAAAGTTGAGCTTTCAGCTCATAAAGTTTATAAAGTTCATAAAGTAACGGGCGTCCTTCGGACAAGGTTTACCGGCAGCCATGCTGCCGTGGACAAAGCGCCCGCTAGGGTCCATAAACCTTATGAACTTTATAGACTTTATAAACTTTTAACTAAAAGGGCGAAAAGCGTTTTGACGCATTCGCCCTGCTCGTATTCCAACAGCCTGCCAAAAGTACACGAGAAAAACTTATAAAACGAAAAGCCGCACCATTTAGATGCGACTCTTCACTTGTTTAACTTTTCGCTATTTCTCTCGTCGATGCTTACTCCACCGATATTTGCACCAAGCCACCACGACTGAACTGATCACTCCTCCCACGATACTCAATATCCCCGCCACTAAATCATTCGCCAACTGTGAGAAAAAGGCATTCAAACTCAACGTGAAGAATATTCCGGTAAAAAAATGAATACTCATCACGGATCACTCGATAATCAAATATTCACTATCCGATACTTGACTACCATTCTTTGACGTGGCAAAACAATAGGCCACAACCTTCGAGTTATCCCAACCTTTCGGAAGCGCGAAACTGGTACTGCCACTCTCGCCTCTATTCCTCAACGTGACAATCTTCAGGCGTTTCAATGCAGTCTCGAACAATACGGCATATACCCTATCATCCACTAACGAGTTAGCGTACTCGTCCTCGTTTGCCTCTTGCTCGAATTGATATTTACTTGTATCCGCACTATACGTCACCGAAATCTCCGGTACCTCAAGCCATCCTTCTGCCACCTTCATCCGCTCGAACTCCATCGTGGCAACGTGTCCTTCAGTCACGCTCACGGCTCCCATGTTTGCTTTCACGAAAGCGTTCGAAGTCGTTCCTCCTCCCACTCCCTTGAATCCTTTCCGGATAACCGCTAACAAACGACGGGCCAACTGTATCAACACTTTCATCCGTGCCCGCTGATCCAGAATCTCCGGCGTCGGATTATCTTTCCTCTTGAATACTTTCGCTTTCGCGACATTCTTCTTATTCGTGTAACACATCGTCACGTTCCCGACGGACTTCGTTACCTTTCCCAACAAATTTGAATCAAATATTGCCATAACAACAAAATTTAAATAATTAATAAATAAAAAACTCACTCTCCCGATTGAAGCGTGCGCACCACCCCAATCAAAAATTAAAAATCACTCTATCGTAATTCGTAAATCACTAAATCATAATTCGTAAATCATAAATCTAAAATTGTAACGCCGGTCCCGGATCCACCTTCCTCGCCGTTACATCCGAATGCCCTACCACGTACTTTATCGGGTAACGCTTCTTCAACAACCGGCACACCTCCCGCAACACGTCCATCTGTACCCTCGTGTACTTGTGCCAGTAAGTAAGTTCTCTCCCGGAATCATCCGTGTATACCTCCTTGAAAGGCACCTCCCGTCCACATTCCGCCACAAACTTTCCCCCTTCCATCCGTAATTGTCCCAAGTTATCCAACTCGATCCCGATAGAATAATGATTCAACTCCTCTCGTCCGGCATACCAACTTCTCCCGGCATGCCAAGCCTCGATATTAAACGGCACCAACTGAACCACTTCCCCCGCTCTCCCAATTACCAGATGAGCCGAAGCCGCCACATCCGGTCGAGTCAGATAATGAGCCGATGACATACAATTACTCCCTGCCGTGTAATGTAAAATAATCATGTCCGGCCCGACAATAGCTCGTGTATTCTTCACGCAATCCAGATAAATCACCCCGTGACCTATCAACCGATCGTTCACAATTGAAAATTGAGAATTGAAAATTGAAAATGTCATAACAAAAATCTTTAAATTAATACTCGTAACTCATAAATCGTAAATCTAAAATTTAAAATCAGCGCCGCTTTCGTGCGATAGCCCCCAACATTTTCTCCCCGCTCCGCCCGATCACGTACCCACCCAATCCGATTTCCAACAAATCCCAAAACCGGGAAGAATCCGCCAAGATTGGCAAACTCGTGAAAGTCCCCACCAGAATGATCACCGCGAATGTCAGCATCACCAACGGTCTCCACGACCTCTGCAACCAATTCCCCGTCGCTTCCGCTTGAATCACGTTTGCTTGGACCTCCGCGATCTCACGTTCATATTCGTACATCAACTTCATGATCTCTGCTTCCAATTCCTTTTTCTCCCTCGCCGGGAGTGTCAACCGACCGACTAACTCTCCGATCGCGTTCACCATATTCACTACCGGTTTCATTCTTCCTCTTGCAAACAGATATACTGGCTCGGCGACAACACTTTTCCGTTAGGGGAAATAAAATAACAATACACGTGTACTTTTTTCCCTTTCTTGCGGAACACCCTAAAATGAGCTTCCCGTTCCTTTCGACAAACCGTCAATTCATCAATTACCTCCGGGGAAAATGCCCTATCCTCGCGCAACACCATTACCCCCAACCGATCTTTCCCTTCCGTCAACGTCCCGATCAAACTATTCACCCATTTCAACGTCACCTGTCCTTCCTTATCCACCCATCCTTCCAAGTTAAACACCTTCTGTCGTTTCCCGGCAGCAAACTGCAATTGTGAATAATCCTTGATCCTCCCGTCCGGACCAAACGCCTTCAAATTCTCCTTCATGAAAAAAGCATAACCGCTAACACAGATCCCTTGGGCTGCAATATCCAGCACCTCATCCAAAGGCGTTTCCTTCAATTTCTGGTAAAACCGGACTGCCGTCCGAAACCTTGCCCGCACCGCCCGTTGTTCCTCCGTATTGGAGTCATTCCGCTTTGCCCGTTTTCTCAGAAACGTTTTACCCCCTAACCGGTAGAGAACAAAATCACCCACTCGTCCTCTGATTCCCAAACAATTTTTTACTTCTGCCATAAGCTCTCGTTTTAATAAATACCAACGTTTACATCTCTCTCGTTTTTCTGAATGCAAAAGTACATCCCCTGCCAAACTCCATCACTACACGCGTGCCCCGCGTGTAGTGATTTTATTTTCAATACATTGATTATCAATAGCGATTTTTTTTGAAAAATCCACAAACTAACTCTACCCCACATCATTTAATGCCTCCGGGCATCCTTCTCATCTTTGGCCTGCTCTATCAAAAACACCAACTGTTTCAAAAACACCGCTACATCCTTCAGTCTTCCAAAAATATCCCGCTTCAGATCCCGGTAATTCGGAAGTTTCATCCCGAAAACCCGCTCCACCAGCTTGATAATCTCGTCATACCCCATCAACTTGCCCCTCGGCGACCACAACACCTTCGCTAGACAAATCCCCAATGCCAATTCCGCCATTTCCATTTTCGGATTTTCCGACTTCCAAATTGCCAGCGGTCCGTCATCCAGATGCCCGGCAAACCATTCCGGTTTCTCCAATCGCTCCCGTACCAACCGGATCTCGTGCTCCACCCGCATCAATACGGCATGAAGACACAAACTCACCGTGATCTTTTTTTCCAGTCCCGTCACAAATTTGATACACCTCGTCCCAAACCTGCAACCGGATACGGATACCTTCCAAACCTCGAGCCACCTCACTATAATCTCGCACCTCCTCACTCCATTTCACCAAATCGTTCACGAACTCCTGAACAATCACCTCTATTTGTTCACCCGACATCTCTTGAGCACCTTCTTTTAACCAAGAGAACAACCTCCCTTTCAATAAATGTTCCATAATCACATTTTTTAATTTATAAAAAAAGCCCCGGGAACTCTTCTCCCGAGGCATATCTTCAATCACCGCATCGTCTAACCGGCAATCCCTTTACCCATAAATCCTTTCATCAATCGTAAATCATGGAACGAACAAGAAATTCCTTCAATCTAAAATTTAAAATCGTAAATTAGTCAGGTTTTTCGCCTCTCCCGATCTCAAAAACTTCTCCAAAAGCTCCACTTGCTTGATCGAATGAATATCTCCCGAAACATGATCGATCAAACCTGCCGCTACCAGAGCCTTCGCCCCGTGTTGAGCCTCCTTTCCGTAAAATCCGACAAACGATAACAGATTCACCTGCATCCGACATCCCCTGTGCTTCAAATCCTCAGCACGTTCTTCCAAATGCCCCGCGTAAAACGGGTAACGTTCCGGGTGTGCCAATACCGGCGTGTAGCCCTTGTCCTGCAATCGAAAAACCACCTCCTCGAAAGAAGGCGATGCCGCCACGAAACTATGCTCCACCAGCACTTTTCCCCCGTCAAACGAGGCAATATCCCCCTGCTTGATCAAATCTATCATGTACTCCCCGACTTTGTACTCCGCTCCCGCGTCAGCGTCTATATCAATCCCCTCCTTTGCCAAACACGTTCTCAATGCCTCCAACTTCTCTAAAATTCCACCCCGCGTGTTCAAAGGCGACGGGAAAGATATATGAGGGGTAAAAGAAAACCTCTTCACCCCCAGTGCCAACATTTTCTTCACGATCGCCACCGAATCCTCCATCTTCCTCACCCCGTCATCCAATCCCGGTAAGATATGAGAATGCACGTCATGCTCGTAAAAGAAGTATTGTTTATTCTCCCTTCGAAACCAACTCATCACTTTGTCGATTTACGTTTTTTCCCCTTTTTCTCACCGGCATCCTGCCCGTGGCCATAACCATAACCGTAGCCATAACCATAGCCATAACCGTACCCGTAACCACCGGAACGACTCATCTTTATACCGTTCACCACGATTCCTAAATTCTCCATACGTTTCCCTTTCTCCAGATCGGTAATCACCCGCAATCCCTTCTTGTCAAGCACATTTGCCCGAACCACGTAAACACAGGCATCCGCGTACCCGCTCAAGGAGAATCCATCCGCCAGTATCCCCAACGGCGGTGTATCAAGAATAATAACAGAAAAATCTTTTTTCAAGTATTCCAACAATTCGCCCATCCGGGGACTCGCTATCAACTGTGTCGGGTTCGGCGGTACAGTACCCCCGAATATCACGTGAAGGTTATCATCCACCTTCTCGACAATCGAACCCGGGTCATCCACCATCCCTGCCAAGTACGCGGACAGCCCTTTCTTGTTCTCTCTCTTGAAATACTCGTTCAATTTCGGGTTTCGCAAGTCACAACCAATCACGACCACTTTCTTGCCCGCCTTGGCATAAGCGTTAGCCAGATGCGCGGCAACCAGCGATTTCCCCTCTCTCGGTATCGTGGAAGAAACCATGATCACCGGCACTCCCTTTTGCTTGATCAAGTAATTCAAATTTTCTCGAATCAAATGCATCGATTCCGACATCAGGAAATCTTCTTGGGAAACAGACGTTTTATCCTCGGGTAATTGCGGTAAAGTTCCCAACAACGGTGAACTCACAACCTTTTCTACCTCGGAAGCATCCCTCACCTTCGTGTCCCACATATCTGCCACAAACATGATCCCCACGGGCAAAACGACACCGATAAACATCCCGAATAATAAAATAAACATTTTTCTTGGGGCTACCGGATACTCGCCCGGGTCCGGGTTCTCGATGATTTTGGCCATCGGCACGTACATCAGCTTGGCGATCTCCGCCTCCTCCCGCTTTTGCATCAGGAACAAGAAAAGATTCTCCTTTAATTCCTGTTCGCGGGCGATGGAACGGTATTGTTTTTCTTGCGTGGGAACGGATATCAATTTCTCTTCCACCAGTTGACTCTCGCGCTCCAGACTCTTGATCTTAATATCCAACCCCTTCTCCACATTCGCAATTGCCGAGCGGATACTACTTTTCAATTCCCGGAGCTGCATTTCCAACCCCGTGATAATCGGGTTACTCTCGCGGGCAGACTGTAATAACTTTCCCCTTCGCAACACCATCTCGTTATACTTACTGATCCCGCTGTTTAATGTCTCGTCCGTAAGCCCGAGCCGTTCCGGCAAAATCCTGAACTCCTCACCTTGCCTATCCTCAAGGTAAGAGCGCACGCTCTTTACCACGTCCATTTCCGTCGCCAACTTCAACAACTCCGCATCGGTCACCTTCTTCTGCTCCATCACCAAAGCCGCATCCGAAGTCAAGTTCGTCAACTGGTTCCTTTTCTTGAACGATTCTGCATCATTCTCTATATCACCCAACTCTTGGTTGATCACCCGCAAACGCTCATTGATAAACTCCACTGTCTTTTCCGACACGAGTTGTTTATCATCAATCCCGTTTTCATTGTAACGCCGGATCATCGTGTAAAGAAAATCCATGCCTTTTATCGGGTTCGTTTCTTTCAACGAAACCCCCACCGCACTCGTGTTCTTCTCCAGTAAATTTATTTCCAGCCGCTTGTGGAAATCCGTGGCGGCTTTCCCGTAAGATAACAGATCCACGCGTATTTCATCTCCAGCCCGTAACGACGAATCACTTCTCTCCACCGTCATCCGATAATCACCCATCGGGATCGCCCGGGAAAACTCCCCCTCGAACATGATATTCCTGTCCGCATCAAGTACCTCAATCCGGTTCATCTCTCTTGCTATCACGTAAAGCGTCGTATCTTTAATATTCTCCGGCAAATCTACCAAAACCCGCACGAGAGAGTCCTTATACAACTTCTCGTCCCTCAATACTTTCTCCCGCGTATAATCCACGTTCAATTCCAGTTCCTTTACCACATCCAGAATCAAATTCTTGGATTTCAATTCCACGATCTCGTTCTCCACCATCATGTTCCCCTGAAACAAACCCAACTCTTTCAACATCGGGTTCACCCCGACTTCCCCCTTCTTCGAGTCACTAATCATCACCTTCGCCCCCACTTTATACACCGGCGTCGAACTAAAACAAACGTACAAAGCTATGCCTGCACACAACGGAATACTGATGGCAAACCACCACCAACGAGCCAAAATTTTAAAGAAAAAAGCTCTCAGGTCAAAATACTCTTCTTCTTCTGCCTGAATCAAATTACTATCTTGGTTGGTCATCTTCATAAATTAATTCTTCCGAAACTATTTAGTCAAGGTTATAAGTGCCACGATCGTCGATAAACTCGACAATATATAAGGCAAGAAAGTACTCACGCTTCCCCCGGCTATACGCCCCTTGTTTGGCTCCACGTAAACCACATCATTCTGTTGCAGGTAGAAAAAGGGGGAATCTATAAAATCACTCGATGTTAAATCTATCCGTGCGAAGATTTTCTCGCCGCCCTGTTCTCGCATCACCAGCACGTTCTTCCGTTTCCCGTTAATCTGCAAATCTCCCGCCATACCCAAGGCATCCAACAAAGACACTCGCTCGCTGACCACTTTATAACTACCGGGACTTTTCACCTCTCCCAATATCGTCACCTTGAAATTCTGGAATTGTATCGTCACGATCGGATTCTTCAAGTAAACAGATAATTTTTCTTTCAACATCTCTGCCAAGTCATTTCGCGAGATTCCCTCCACTTTCAATTTCCCGAGTACCGGGAAATCTATTTCTCCGTTCTTGTCCACGAGGTATCCCCTTGGAATCTGTTGTGTCGAAGTCGTGCTTACCTCCCGCCCCAACCCAATCATCGGCGTGTTAAAGGGTAACGCAGATTCCAGATCATCACACGACACGATGATGGATAACAGATCATCCGTGTGGATCACAGTCTTGTACTCACTCTCCGCTTTTATCCGTTTATTAACATCCACATCCTGCAAATACACCACTTTCTTGCTCGAGGCACAGGAGGCCAACAATCCCCCGGTCAACAACAACACGATCACGTTTTTTATCAAACACATAGATTTAGATTATTTCTTGATACAATTTTTTATCTCTCTCGTGATATACGCCACATCCTCATCCGTCACGCGAGGACCGGCAGGGATACACAAACCCCTCTCGAATAACTTTTCCGAAGTACCATCCACGTAACAAGGATTCCCCGCGAAAACCGGCTGCAGGTGCATAGGCTTCCACAACGGTCGGGTTTCAATTCCTTTAGCATCCAAAGCCACACGCACCTCCTCGTGATCTACCCCTGTCACCGCTTTGTCGATCAAAATCGTACACAACCAGTAATTCGCATTAAACCGGTTATCGGGATTCGACATCAACTCTATTCCATCCACATCGGCGAATGCCCGCTCGTATAATTCATGCACGTGGCGGTGATGAGCCACATGCTCGTCCAATACTGTCATCTGTCCCAAACCGATCCCGGCACAGATATTACTCATCCGGTAATTGTAACCGATCTTCTCGTGCTGGTAATAAGGATACGGTTCCCGTGCCTGCGTGGCGTAGAACATCACCTTCTTCTTTGACTCCTCGTCCGGACAAACCAATGCTCCTCCTCCCGAGGTTGTTATCATCTTGTTCCCGTTAAAACTCAACGCCCCGTACAACCCGAAAGTCCCGCACTTTTGTCCCTTATATTCCGAACCCAATGCCTCGGCAGCATCTTCCAGTACCGGAATGTCATATTTCCCGGCCACCGCACAAATCTCGTCCATCTTCGCCGGCATCCCGTACAGGTGCACCGGAATAATTGCTTTCGGCTTCCGTCCCGTTTTAGCGATCCGGTCTTGTATAGCTCTCTCCAACAACACGGGACTCATGTTCCACGTCTCTTCCTCCGAGTCTACGAAAACAGCCGTCGCCCCTTGATATGTCACCGGGTTGGCAGAAGCGCAAAAAGTGAAACTCTGGCATATCACCTCGTCACCCGCCTGTACCCCCAACAATATCAACCCCAAGTGCAAGGCCGCCGTCCCCGCACTCAATGCCACCACCTGCTTCCCTTCATTTTCAACTCTCAACTTTCCATTTTCAATTGCTTGTTCTCCACTTCCAATCAAAAAATCCCGCAGTGATTTTTCAAAAGCGTTCACGTTTGGTCCCAAGGGCACTACCCAATTCGTGTCAAACGCTTCTTTAATAAAATCCTGTTCCTTGCCGCTCATGTGCGCCAAACAAAGATAAATTCGTTCCCTTTTCATGCAAAAATCTCTTGAACACACCCTTCCGGTCAAGACATAACAACCACGTCTTCACTCCCGCGAGTGCCCTATTGATAAATAAAACTTATGATTATACTACGAAATATTCAATTCCCCAACAAGACCTCTCCATGACCGGGATATAAATCCCGCCCCTCCGCGACTTTCAAAATCGCCTCCACGGATCGGGCTGCATCTTGTTTGTTGCTACGTGGGAAAGTAGTTATTACCTTCACTTCCGGTATAAAAGAATCGCCCGTGAATATCTCTCCCCTCGTGTAATAAGTCAAGCAACTCTTGTCATGCCCGGGCGTCTCCAGCACTGTCAAAAATTCCCCGGGAAACAACTCAATTTCATCTCGATCATGTAAAATTTGAACATTGTCACCCGTGAACACGACGGGGGCATCATGATACCTCGAGAAGTTCAACTTGTCCGAGTATAAACCCTCTTTCCCCGCCTCTGACGTGTAAACTACACATTCCGGGTAAAGTCCCACGAGCCGATTAATCCCGTACAAGTGATCATAATGCGTATGCGTGAGAAATATTCCTCGAACCGCCATCCCCGCAGAAATAACCTCCAACATGGGTTCCACGTCCCCTATGTCTACCAACCAACACCAAGCCATCCCTTTCTCTTGCAACACGTACGCGTTAGAACTAAAAATAGAATTAACAATCCGAACAATATTCATATTTGACAAATATCCTTCTAATAACGAACACTTTCATTCTTTTACTCTCGACCTCTCAATTCGTCCCGTCAAAAGGAACTGTTGTAGCTTCTCCCTCCTTCGAAACTCCATCACGACAAATTATTGTTTTAATTGCAAGAAAAAATATTTTTAAATCAAGCATGAATGACACGTGATCCACGTACCACACATCCATCTCAAATTTTTTCAACCACGTGTTATTATTTCTCCCGTTGACACCAGCCCAACCAACAATTCCAGGTCTCACTTCGTGTCGTCTTGCTTGTTCCGATGTATAAAATGCCAAATATTTAGCCGGAAGAGGACGGGGACCTATTAACGCCATATCTCCTTTCAACACATTTACCAACTGGGGTAACTCATCTATTGATAATTCTCTCACAATCCGTCCCACGGGTGTTAACCTATCTGCATCAGGAAGTAATACTCCGCTTTCATCCGTTCTATCACTCATTGTTTTGAATTTCAAAATCTTAAACAACTTCCCCCTATATCCCGAACGTGTCTGCACAAAAAATATCCCATTCAAATTCTTGTGTGCTAGTAGTAATAAAATAGCGATAATACATAAAAATGGGATTAAAACACATAAGGCTATCAAGGCTATCACGAAATCCATCACCCTTTTAACAAAAGACACGTACACACTCATCTTATATCACGTATTAACATGAATGCTTCAACTCTAGGATAAGAAACCGTTGCACCTCTATATTTTGCCAACGCTTCCATCGCCTCAATTGAACGAGAGGACGGAAATTCTCGTATTTGGGATTTGAAAAACCTCATCGCAACACATTTTGCATTGAACTCTTCCTCTGTCAACTCCACAAATACATTAGGTATAAATGCCTCTGATTGATACGGAACTCCCCACTCGGTTTCCGACAAAGTTTCATAAGCGTAAACTCTTTTCACAGAACAGTTATTCACGGGACGACAAGCAACAAGTGTCGCATCAAAAACCGCCTTATGATCTTTATGTATATCACCACGATGTGGAACAAAAACAGTATCAAATTGATACTTCTGAATAAGTTCTGACAATGCAGTCGCTATTTTGTAAGAAGGAAACGTATCTAACCTTGGCGCAGGAAAATCCATAAAAAAAGTATCTTCCACACCCAAGGCTCGATGTGCTGCTAATGCTTCATTCCTCACGTTTTGTATCCCTTCCAGAAGATATCTTTCCGGATCTCCCACGTGAGCGTTAGTCACAATCAAAACATATGTTTCGCTCCCATTATTTACCATCTTTTTCATTACTCCACCACAGCCCAAGACTTCATCATCCGGATGCGGAGCTACTACTAACACTTTTTTCATACTTAATATATATCTGAATCCCCGTAAGAATAATACCAATTTTTAAATTCAGTCAACACGTCACTTAAAGACTCATCAAACACTCTCACTCCTAAGAAGGTTTGTTTACCACCCAATACAAAACCATTTTTCTCGTAATAAATATGTCGCCGATCAAAAAGAGAAAGCCACGTGTGTACACTTGATATTTTTAAATCAAAAGAAGCAATAATGTGTGAAAGAAACTCGGGTAGCAAAGAGATGTTCTCCATAGCGATTCCATTTTCAACAATAAACGCCCCATATGAGCCATCCGCCATCGGGTACAATTTAACGACTAAAAAACCTGACAAGACAGAATCTCGATGTTCAAAAATATAATATTTATTAAAAGGGTTTTCTTTATACCTCCAATTCAAATAATCCACTGATTGATTCAAGGAAACACGGAAAGCAGAAGTTATTTGTTTTAATAAATCCGAATGAGATTGATCAAAAGTTTCCATCCTCGTTATCATGGGTGATAAGCAAGGTTTTATACTAGATGTCTCCAACACCAAATGATGAATAACGGCCAAATCTCTCCAACTCAAATTCTTGATAAAACCATAGTGAGAATTCTTATTGGGAAATCCCATAACGCATTTCGTATCGTATTTTTGGGCGATAAACGAGTACAACTCTTCCGCCAAAGTCTTGAATATCCCTTTCCCGCTGTAGTCAGGATGAGTCATTGTTGTCATAGAAAGAGATGCTTGCGTTATCTCATTATCTACCACAAATTGAAAAGGACTCACGGCATAATGTCCAATCAACAACTCTTTTTCCCACATTAATTTTATATAGTACTTCCCCACCGGATTCCGTTCGAAGCGCCACCGCCAATATTGTTCCCGCATTGGTTTCCCGAAAGTCAATTCAAACAAATGCAATATAGCCTTTTCATCCCCAGTTTGGTAATCTCTTATTTCCATTGATACTTCAATTATTTTATGTTAACATAATTTCACAATCATGTTTTACTTTACTAATTTACCCTTATTAATAATTTGAGTTTTATCACTTATTTCTATACCCGTACGAACTACTCTAGCCGGATTCCCCGCTATCAAACAATGACTAGGAAAACTTTTAGTAACAACACTTCCTGCCCCCACAAACACATGATCTCCAAGAGAAACTCCAGGAAGAATTATTGCCCTTCCCCCTATTACGCAATGTTTACCAATATACGTATCACACCACATTTTTTCCTTTCCTCTAGAATAATCATGAGCTATAATCATCACTCCCAAAGCTACTCGAGTTCCGTCACCAATGTGTACACCCTTAGGATGTGCGCGATCAATAAGAGCTCTCCAAGATATTTGACAATTTTTTCCAATATCAACACCTCTTATTTTCCGCAAATACACTCCATATGAATGATTTATCACTCGACTAATTTTTTGTCTAAAAGATAACTTAGCCATATTATTTTACTTTTATCAAATCCGAAACAACCATCGGTTGTGTTTTCATCCACATCGTTCCCCAAGTCAACCCTAATCCAAAAGATGACATCAACAAACTCCTCTCTGCAGTCATCAATTGCTCCCGCAAACGTGTTACCATCAAAGAAGGAATAGAAGCTCCACCCAAGTTTCCAAATTCTTCCAAATTATATGGTACTTTTTCCAAGGGCAATTTCAATTTCTTCACGATTCTGTCTACGATCATCTTGTTCGCCTGATGAATCAAAAAATAATCCACATCATTATCCCTGTTTATCTTGTAATCCGCCATAAAAGCCTCTATCGACTTGGGAGGTTTGGAAATTGCAAACGAGAACACGTTCATACCGTTTATCAACGTGTGCATAGGAGCACGAACAATCCCGTTCCCGAAATCCTTGTACTCGAAAGACTCTTTCGTGACCGGGTGACGAAATCCCCCGTGTGGAGTCATCAACGCCTCGTACCCTTTCCCGTACGTGTGAAAGTCGACCACGATATCATTCGCTGTCGGATCATATTCCAAAGCCATCGCCGTTCCACAATCCCCGAATAACGGAACTCTACTCTTATCCTTCATGGAACCCATCCGCAAAGCCGTATCCCCGACAAGTAACAACGCCCGCTTCACGTTACCGGAAGACAACAAATTTCCACCTGTTGTGATTGCATACATGCAACCGCAACATCCCATCGGGATATCCATCGAAAAACAATTCTCCGAAAATCCCAATCGTTCTTGCAACAAACAAGAAGTTGGAGGAGTTTTATAATCACCCGTTACTGATTCGAATATCAAAACATCAACGCTCTCCCGCTCCCAATTAAGGTCTGCCAATAGTTGTTCCGCCGCGGCAAAACACAAATCAGACGCACAAACATCATCGGGGGCAATATGCCTCTGTTTGATACCAACAGTATTATTAAACACCTCAGCATCTTCCGGGGTAAAAAACTCGAAATCCGTCGTGTGAACCACGTTCCGGGGAACAGCAGCAGCCACTCCCGCCACCTTCACGTTTTTAATTTCCCACCTTGCCATAAGTTCTAACGTGTTTAAATTTCAACCCCGTATTTGCACAATATCTCTTTACCCGCCTTGTAAGACGTGAATCCCATGATATCTTCCGGCTCGAACATGACATCAAACGATTCTTCCAATAAAGCGACTATATTTAACTGATGAACCGAATCCCATTCTTTCACATTGTCTTTTGAAAAATCATCATTTAAAACACTTTCTGTCACGCCAAATACTTCCACAAACACCTTGTTATATTTTTGCTCCATTTTTTTACTTATTGGTTATTCAATTGACTATATAAAACTTTCCCCACTCTATTTCGGGGTATCTCAGATATAATTCGCACTTCAAAAGCTGATGCCACAATACCAGTTTTTTCAACCAACTCCCCTTTCACCAGCCCAGCTAACTGCACATTTGTGATATAAACTATCATCTTTGCATCCGTTCCCACGCATGCACATTCAACCGGAAATGCAGCTCTTACGATTTGCTCACATTCATCAAGCCCGACCCGCATCCCATAAAGTTTTAAGAATCGTCCCGTACGCCCCACGATATAATAAAACCCATCATCATCCCGATAGGCCAAATCTCCCGTCTTCAAACATCCCTTTCGTTCATCACCCAACGCCAAATCCTCCTTGCACAAGGCATACCCCAAAGTTACATTCCTCCCCCGATAGCACAGCTCCCCTTCTCTGTGACTTTCCTTAACTAATTGTCCTTCCGAATCTATCAAAAATAACTCCCCGTTAGGTACCGCTTTCCCGATACTCCCACATTTTGACAAGGCATATTCCGGTGGCAAACAAGCCATCCTAGCCGTCCCTTCCGTTTGCCCGTAAGTAGCAATCCATCGTTTTCCCGTTTGTTGTGCGTATTCCACGAATTGGAGATTCAATTCCCTCGACAACTTACCTCCCCCTTGCGTCAACAACTCCAAATCAGGTAAATCCATTTTGAAAAAACGCATCATTCGCAAAATCTCGAAACTATAAGGCACTCCGGTGAAACTCGTCGCTTTTCGCTCTTTCAAAAAAGTCCAAAACTCTCTTTGTGTCATACTCAAATCCGTCGCAAGAACCGTCGCCCCCACGTATAGATGACTGAATACAACCGACAAGCCCATGGTATAATACAGGGGTAAAACAAGCACGGGGCGATCCTCGCTCTTCAATTCAAAAAAAGTCGAAATATTTAAAGCCGAGGCTTCCACGTTTTCATAACTGTGACGCACGAGTTTCGGGCTACCCGTGGATCCTGATGTGGGAAGAAGATGTGATAATTGCTCATAAAGAGGGTAATTCTTTTTACCTGTTTCCAACAGAGAATACCCCCAACGACTCAATTTCCGTTCAACACCACCCCCTCCTAAATCCCCATTTGAAAGACATATATACCCAGGCTGATAAATATCCTCTAATTTTTGTAATAGATCCTTGTCTATCTTCGGACTTAACAACAAAGGAATAATCCCCGCCCCAATCAATCCAACGCTCCAAGCTATTCCCCCCACGTCATTACCTGCAAAAACGAACACGAGAGAACGATTTCGTACTAGTTCTTTTAACTCATTGACAAATTCCGTCAATTCACCATATTTCAACATGTCTCCGGCTGAATCTATTACAGCCAAAGAATCTCTTTCATGCTTATCAATATTCAGTATCATAACTTCTAAATCGAAGCACAACCGTCAACTCCCAATATCTGTCCTGAAATATACGAAGCTCTCTCGGAAGCTAAAAAGGAACATGCATTAGCTACATCTTCGGGAGTCCCCAACCTGCCCAAAGCAATCCGGTTTATCCTCTCGTCTATTTTATCTCCGGAAGATTTATACAACTCTGCAAAACGCTCTGTTTCCACTATTCCCGGAGCCACCGCATTCACGCGTATTCCTTGCGGAGCAAGTTCTTTCGCTGCCGATTTGGTCAATGAAATTATCGCCCCTTTCGTGGCAGAGTAGGCAACCTGTCCCGAGGAACCCAATACGGCTGTAACGGACGCAATATTCACAATCGTCCCACGTTTATTTCTAGCCATAAAACGAGCCACCAACTGCATTAATTCCAATACGGCAATCACATTCACACGAAACATCAACTCCGTTTCCTCTCGTATGATCATCCCAATCTTCCGATTAAAAACAACTCCGGCATTATTCACTAGTACATCTATTTTTCCCTCTTGCTTGTGTATCGACATTAAAACATTTTTCACTCCAGTACTATCTGTTATATCGCAACAAACGGGAATTATTCTCACATCATAACGTTCTGAACAATCCTTCGCCCATTGCTCCATTACTCCCGTTTGCCGGTCAAAAGCATAGACAATACCTCCATCTGCGGCAAAACGCTCCACGATTGCCTTCCCAATTCCTTGAGCGGCTCCCGTAACAATACAAACCTTGCCATGTAATAATTTTTCCATCTTTAATACAAAGTTTTCCCCCCATCAATAATTAACGTGTGTCCGGTAACAAACGAGGAAGCATCCGATAACAAGTAAACAATCCCCAATGCGACCTCTCGAGGTTCCCCGTATCGCTTCATCGGATAGGTTTTCATATCCCGCTCCCTATCATCTTGCGAATACTGTTTACCTGCCACTAAATTAGTATCCACCATCCCCGGATTTACACTATTACACCGAATCCCTGTAGAAGCTAACTCTAAAGCTGCATTTTTCATGAATACGTGTAAAGCACCCTTGGAAACACCATACATCGCATTACCCGGAGCCACTGTATAAACTCCGCCGATTGAAACAGTGAAAACAAGAGATGCTCCTTTCTTCAACTTCTTCTTTTTCAATAATTTTTGTGTTAAATATATCGGAGCAAGTGCATTCACCGAAAGTATTTTTTCAATATCTCCACGGTTTATAAATTTCACCGGCAATGGTTTTGTGATCCCCGCATTATTTACCATCCCGTCCAACATGGGAAGAAGCGACACCATTCTCTCCAAATCAGCATCTTCCGTTAAATCACAAGTGATCATTCGATGCTCTCTATTCTCTCCACACAATAAATGCAAGGTTTCCGTCAATCCGTTTTCACGGATATCCGTGATAATCACTGAAGCTCCCATTTTAGAACACTCTATTGCGGTAGCCCTCCCGATACCGGACGCCGCCCCTGTAACCAAAATAACTTTACCGGAAAGCGAAAACGGATTATATAACAGCTCCATTACTGCTTTACTTTCACGTTATCGAAAAGATCTGCTATTGTATTGGCATTTCGGATATCCTCCCCTTGAATAGTTATCCCATATTCTTCATCCACCATCGCAATAACAGAAAGAGCCATCAAAGAAG
Source organism: Butyricimonas sp. DFI.6.44 (assembly GCF_022132345.1). Taxonomy (NCBI): domain Bacteria; kingdom Pseudomonadati; phylum Bacteroidota; class Bacteroidia; order Bacteroidales; family Odoribacteraceae; genus Butyricimonas; species Butyricimonas sp. DFI.6.44. The sequence continues at coordinate 53,229 of NZ_JAKNJD010000019.1, forward strand.
ACCATTCCTCCAACTTTTTAAATTCAGTCTCTTTGGTAAACACGTTTACATCCGTCTCGTCAAACAACTCTGCAAAAAACTCGATAAACTTAGAAATCTCCATAACTAAATATTTTATATAACTAACTTACTTTAAATTTCAACCCTTCTAGCAGGATTTCCCATCACGGTCGTTCCTGCTTTCACTCTTTTAATCACAAAACTACACGCCCCAACCTTTGCCCCTGTTTCAACGACCACCTTATGATTAATAACCACAGAGGTATGAATCATCGTTTCGTTCTCAATTTTTATTCCCCCCACGCAAGTCACATGCGTATCTATTCGGTTCCAATTCCCGATAACAGCATCATGCCCGACAACACTATAACTCTGGATCAGATTATGATCCCCGACTTTAGCATCTGCCCCCAATGCCACGTAAGCCCCAATTACATTTCCTATACCTAATTTCACATTCGTCCCAACACGAGCTGTAGAATGAATAATATTAATAAACTTCCCACCCTTGTATAAAATTCTCTCACAACACACCTTCTTAACATATCCTCCCATAGAACAAGTAAAAACATCAGCATCTTCCGGACAATATTCTTCAATAGAACTTAACATCGGCGGATACCCCACAAAACCCTCTAACGCATGAATATTGTCATCAATGAAGCCTTTTATCACAAACTCCTCCCCATACCCCACGCTTTCCCTTACCCAATCATAGAAAGTCCGTCCCATCCCACCAGCACCGATAATTACTAAATTCTTCATATAAAACTATTTAACAAAACCAAGAACGTAATCTAAATACCGTTGTCCTATAACATCCAAAGCTAATTTTTCTCGAATTTTATATGCCTCCCCAGCTAATTTATCTCTCAATTCTGCATCCTTGATTAATAAGTTCAATGCTTCGTATAACCCTTGTACATCTCTAGGCTCTACTAAAAGACCGTTAATTCCATGTTGTATAATATCACTTGGACCAGCCACACAATTACTACTTATACACGGAAGAGGCAATGACATCGCTTCAATCAATGCATTAGGATACCCTTCCAACAAAGAGGGGAGAACAAATATTTGCGCTTCAGACAACTCTTTTGAAAAATCGCTACGTCTTCCATGGAACAACACTCGATCACTGATTCCCAATTCCTTTGCCAAAATTACCAATTCGTCATAACGCTCTTTTCTTTTGTACCCGCCAACAATTGAAAGTTTCCAATCATGATTTTCGAGTTTTGCAAATGCCTCTAATAAATATTTCTGACCTTTCTCCGGAGATAATCTTCCTACTGTTACAATATAATTTTTCTTTTGGCAAATCACCCGCTCAATCGTGTTAACCGGATTAGGAATAACAACAACATCACTCATCTTAACCTTTTCTTGCAAAATTTTACTTGCCACATCCGTTTGAGCGATAAAACCATTCGCATAAGAATAAGTGTATTTCTTTAGCAAATCATATACTCTTCCGAGAGAAAAAACAGGACTCAATCGGTCAGAAAGAATAACGGGAATTCTTAACCCTCTTGAAGCAATTATCACAGGGGAATTTAAATACTCTCCATAAGACAAAATAACATCTGGTTTTATCTCTTTGATTTTTTTTCTTAATATCCGAATCGTATTCAACATCCGCAATACTCTATTTTCATATTGCTTGAATTCCACTCCAACATGTTGAACACAATCATCAATCTCGTAAGAGTATTTACCATCATACAAAGAAAGCAACACGATGCATTGTTCTTTAGATGCAAAAAAGTTCGCCATCAAGGAAGAAGCTCTTTCAATCCCTCCTCCGGCATGTCCTCTTCTAACAATTAATATTTTGGGCTTACCCATCACTTAAAAAATTATAACATTTGTTCTACCATCCAACCTAAAGGATTGAAACTCCCTTCATGCCATTCTTTATTCTCATCCCAATAGCCATGAGTGAACTCATCCACGTAAAACTCTCCATTTCTCTGTTCTACATCTATCCCAAAACAATACGATATTTCTACTAACTTTATTTTTTGATCTTCAATCAAGAAATCAAAAGCGCACGATTGTAATGATAATTTTTCAACTAAAGCATAAGCAATATCAAGCATTTTCCGAGGAATTCGAGTATGATCAAAAGTCATATCATGGCTACCCGATGCTCTAAAATCCCCCTCCCGCACGTTTCTTATCATTGCCCAACATCGCTTACCAACAAATTGAATTCGATAATCCTCTTTTAAACCCGGCACAAAATCTTGAAAATAAGCGTATCCTTTTTCTTTATTTCCCATACGCATAAATTTTGAAGGGATTATCAACCTCACCGCTCTTTTCAGTATATCCAAGAAAGCCCCTTTCCCATGGATAAATTTTTTTAAAGAATCCACAAACAGATGACAAATAGGAATAAAACTAAATCCTCTACCAAAAGCAATATTTATCAATCTACGTGCTTCTCTTCTTGTTTTCGCTAACCTGACATTACTCGAACCAGAACCTCCCCTTAATTTAAAAACTTTTGGGAAAGTCGTGGTACCTATCCACGCTAAAGCATCTTTCTTGTTATAAAAAACATACGATTTCACTAAAGGAGCATTTATTGCTTCCAAAAGATATTTTTGACCGACTTTATCATCAAAATGCCAAGTCGTTTTAAAATCAGGATACACCTTGATACCCTTTTCTTGTAAAGAATACAACAACTGTTTGGCAAAAATCCTATCCCTGTAATCAACATGGTTGTGATGCCACATAAAAGCAGTACAATCACCAAGTTGATGAATTATATCACTATCATACGCATTTACAATCTTATAGGGTATTGCATGTTTCTCACAATAAGCAATCCACTGCTCACTATAACTTATATGACTATTATGAATTGCTATTTTCATTTTTTTTCATCGTATTTCATAAAACAAAAAACTCAACTTTACCCGTATATAATTTGAACCTTCAACTTTCTACTTTTTCCCATACAATACTCCATCACTTCATCCGTATATTCTTCAAACACAGTTCCACTTGTAAATTGAAACAACCAACCACTAAAACCTCCCACGTTAATTTCCAATAACTTTGGAATATTGTTTTCATCTAACACGATATCAAACGCTATCAAATCGTGATGTATTATATATTTAGCAACATTAACCGCAAATTCCCTTACCTTATCAAAATTCGGAATCCAATAATTTCCTTTTGAAAAATCAATCTCATTAAAAATATTTTTTTTACGACCTAACCAATCACAAACATAACTCCCAATCTTCCCATCTTTAGAAATACCACAAAACATCCCTCCTGCATGGGCATTATCCACATTGGTTCCCTTTGCTCCTATTCTCAAAATAGCATTCAACACATGACTAACTCCTTGTTGATCTCTATATGTTGCAATTCTAATCGTATTAACCGAAGAAGTATTAAAAAAAGACGTAACTTCACTTTGTTGAAAGCACTCTTGTACCAAATAATCACTCCCGTATTTATCCGTCAGAAAACGTAGAGACAATACATCACCATCTTTATTTCTAAATCCATCGCTATCCTTAGATAAAATCTGTACCCCAACCCCCGAACACATCAAACTCGGTTTTATAACCAATTGCTCTAGTTTTATATCTGACAAATATTTATCAACATTTTCTCTCCAAATCAAATTATAATTCTCATCGTAAAAAACGCCACGAATATTCCGTAAAACGACTTTAGGAAAATACTCTCGAGGAATATATTTATCAAAAACATTCTTATCACTATAAAACTCTCTGAAACCACTCGGAGTCAACACCGGTTCTATTACATTTACACACAACTCCAAAGGCAATATATTCATATCTTCACCTATATATCGAGAAAAAATACGATATGATAACGGGGAAAGCTTTGAATCATATCTTCTCCATTTCATCAACCACTCTTTCTCTCCCTCCGCTATTTTGCCTAATTCTGGATTAGATGCAATAATCTTCTTATATAAAAAATCATAACTTCTATTTCCAGAATAGTAAATATAATTTTTAATCACATTTTTAACAAACTGTTTCATATCTATTCTACAACACGAATTAAAATGTATTCTACATGACCTATCAAACATTTCTTCTCACTATAACAAATGTCATTTACCCATTACTTTCTTTATTTTCATAGCATAATATGTCGGTAAAATTCCTACCAACATATTTGAAAACAAAAAAGTCAAAGCGGCACCGATATAATCGAAAAAATAAATTAACGGGAAAGCGGAAATAAATCCGATACAAGAAGCTACAGCAGTTATATTCCGCAACAATTTATCGTAATTATGAATAATCAAATAATTAGTACCATAGACAGAACTCAACATGATAAACACCAACGCCATTGCAACTATTCTTAATACAATTATGGAGTCAGAAAACTCCTCTGTAAAAAACAATCGTATTATCAAAGGTGCGAAGATGAACAATATTATCGAACCTAACAAAGATATGCCAATCGTCAATCTGGCAAAAAAAACATGCTTCTCACTTTTACGAACCAAGTAAGGGAAAAAGGTTCTTGAAAGAACAGAAATCATCGAGTATGATATTGAAACAAATTTTTTTCCAGCATCATAAATTCCATTCGACACGGGACCTGCAAAAAGACCTAACAAAATTGTAGAAAAAGTACTATACAAATTGGGCATTAAATTATTAATAAACACATTTGTACTCCCTTTTATTGTATGTATAACCGCAGGTAATGAAGGTCTATTAAGTTTAATTTGCCACTTACCAAAAATATAATACATTGCAATAATACCAGAAACAACAAATCCCAAAGAAACAAACAAAGGTTGTAATATGTAATCTTCTTTCTCTTTTATAAAAAGGAAAACAGCAACAGTAAATAGAAACTTTGCCAAAAGATTCAACACGGTTATGTACTTCATTCTTTCCAATGCTTGAAAAAACCAATCGGGAAACATAATATGCCCGGGAACCATCAAAAATGTTACTATGATCACTGCTGAATTCTTCTTAAACTCTGGAACAATCAATATCAATAGTAACAATAATAAAAAAGAAAATACCATCAACACGCATCGTGACCAAAACACATTTGAGAATATTTCTGATATTAATTTTTTATTATCCCTATTTTTTGCGACATCTCGTGTTGCCGTAAAATTGAAGCCCCAATCTGCAATTGTTTGTATCCAGATAATTATAGCTGAAGCAAAAGCTATTTTACCAAACCCTTCCGCTCCCACAACTTTTGCCAAATAAGGTAATGTAATTAACGGAAAAACATAACCCGCTACTTGCAATAATGTCAAATAAGCAAAATTTTGAATTAATACCTTACTATCCCTACTTTTAGAGATCAGCCTATATCTATTCCTTAATTCTTTCCCAACTTTCAAAACAACTCAAATATATTTATACTAACATTACACTTTACTTGCATGTTTCAATAATACTCAATCCGATTTTATCTTTATGAGCTATACAATACTTTATAAGACTATCTGTATATTTATCAAAAACAGGCGTATGCGTTAATTGTAAAAAATAATCAGTAAAACAACGAGTGTTTACCTCTATCAATTTGGGTGTATTAAATTTATCCAAAGCGATATCATGAGCAAATAATCCCATATGTGGAATTCGTTTAGATACCTTAACTGCAAATTGTTTCACTTGCTTGTAATTCGGAATAATATATTCCTCCTTCAAAAAATCTTTACCATTAAATAATGATGTCTTCCTAGCGTATTTATCAAAGACATAATGCCCCAATTTACCATCTCCGTTAATTCCTATAAAACCACCACCGGCTGTAGCATTGTCAACAACAGCACCTTTGAAGCCTATTCTTAAAACAGCACCAAGCACATGAATTTCTCCCGTTTCTACATTTCGATAGGTAATTACCCTTATTGTATTTACAGATGTAGGATTAAATCGAGAGAGAGCATCACTTTGAACGAAACATTCTTGGATCAAAAAATCAGTTTCAAATATTCGTTCCAGATATTCTAATGATAAAATATTACCATCCAAACTCACAAATATATTATCACTATTACGTTCAAAAAATTCTATTCCATGCCCTCCCAAATCTTTTGCAGGCTTTACCACTAATTTATTCACGCCATCAAAACACTTCAAAAAATCTTCCCTCAACACAGCATTATAATCACCATCGAAAAACCTATATGACATAGAGCGGAAATAAACTAAAGGCATATCATTTTTATCGTAAATAAGACCAAATGAATTTTTATCATTATAGAATTTTTCCGTATCACCCGGATTTAGAATGGGTTCAATATATACTCTAGAAACATCTGGAGGAAGTATATTGGCACTTCTCCCTATAAACGGGGAATAAATTCTATAGCTCAATGGAGAAACTTTTTTGTCTAATTTTTTCCATTTTTCCATATAAACATCCTCTCCATCTACTCGGGAATTATGAAGCTCCGGATTATTAGCAAGCATTTCTTTAAAATCTCTTATCATCATTCGTCTATTGAAATACCTAATTATGTAGAATAACAACGACTTTGATAGACGAAAAAATACCCTCTTCATTCCAATAATAATTACAACATTAATTTACAAACTTCAACTTCTCACTATCTTCAAAACAATACAACATATTTATACAACAAATAAAACGGGCTTGCATAAAAAAAACAAGGTTCCAACACCCAGCTATAATATTGTATACATGGTAAAGAATACACTTTGAAGGGTAATGCAAAATGTAACAAAAACATCCCTCCAAGAGCATATAAATACTTGTTGTATTTTCGATCATAAAAACAAACTAACCATATATATGCGATAAAAGGTAAAGCCAGTATCATAAATCTACTTCCCAAGGAAGGGATTATCATCGCAAAATTGACAAAGGTCATTAGAATTAATAAAAACGTATAAACTTTTTGACAATTCGTATTTTTTATATGTGCACTAAATTTATACACAAACATAAGTACGATACTATTTACGCTCACTCTAGCAATTAATTCAAATAGCCGTTTTACCCACATATAACCACTACCTCCCTCATTTACTTGCAAGACATAATCTTCATTCAAATAGTAATAAAATTTATTTGCTAGAGCAACAGGTAAATAGTCAAGTATATTTCTAAATAATTCCAATGCTATATTTGATAGAAAAAAACTTATCACAAAAAATATTCCCCACAATTTTAAATACTTACCTGTTACGGAATAAAAAAATACTAATACATAAAGAATAAAAAACGAACCATGAAAAAAAGGAGTTAACAATAACAGGAAAATATACTTATTATTATTCTTCAACAATATATTCAATAATGCATAAACAGCAATCCATGCAGCCGTAAAAAAACGATAGGCATTTATGTTGAATATTTGATTGGTCATAAATAAATAAAGCAAGATCAAACAAGATAATGAATTCGTAAAATGTCGTTCTGCAACCAAGAATTTCAATGATGCCAAAGAAAAAAAAGAAAAAACCATAGAAACGACTAGAAACATTAAATGATAGTTATTCAAACACCTAGACACTAAAAAATTAATAGTTGAATCATAGAAATCAGAAGCTCCTGTAAAAGAAATATATTTCTCTAGATCTGACAAATAAGTATCTACAGACTTATTTTCATATGCTTCAAAATTATTTCTATAAGATACTCCATCCAAATTAAACTCATCAGTTCGTCTTTCTGGAACAGTGAAAGACAACCCCAATGTTATAAATATAAGAAAAAAAAGGATAAAAGAAGATCTTGTTTTAATTCTTAGTAAACCAAAAAACAAAGCCAAAAATGGACTCACCAAAAAAACTAAAAACTTGATAGAAACATCATATTTATCTTCTTTCAACCATAAAGTCATAATATTACATATTTACCCAATAATACTACTAAATACAAATTCCTAATATCTCAATTTTAACCTATCAAAAACCTACCAAATTTTGTTTTTAAAGTGAGTTTAGAAAATAAAATAGAAAACAAAATAGAAACGATGAACCCACCAACAGGTAACCAATAGGTCCCCAAATATTTTGGGAAAGAAGTATAATAATAAAAATATTCTAATATAAACTGATGGAAAACATAAACCCCATAACAAATGATGCTTGCTTGGAGTACAAATTTAGAAAGAACTATCTTTTTTATTTCAATAAAATAATTTGCAATTAAATACACACATAGAATTCCTGTAATTGCCATTAATAAGCGATTAAAATTAAGGACAACAATACCCAACAACTTTAATATCAAATTCAAATTATCTTTTATGGATAACAAATATTCATTCAACAAAGTTAAAAGCAAAAGAATAATCGTGTATAGTATAACAGAAACAAACAGATATTTCACTTTCAATAAATTACGAAAGACATAATTTCTATATTGAAACAATAGATATCCCCCATAGAAATATACAAAATAATGTATACAATTACCTATACCGAATTTAATAGGTATTGGAACTAAAGAAATCAAAGCTAAAAATATAAAAATTAACCACATATTCATTCGAACATGATTATGAACTATAACCATTAAGACAAAAGACCAAAACAACATTGTCAAAAACCATAGATGACCTTTACCGGATAAAATTGAGATTAATGATGGTATTGTAAATATATCCGATAATGGTGTAAAACAAAGCGAATAAATTACGCTAAAAAAAAGACAAGGAATAATTAATCGTTTAAATTTTTTCTTAATCATTCCTTTAACAGTATAATTACGTTTCAATTCCAAAACTTGAAATGCAAACACATACCCAGCAATAAGAATTATTCCTTGCATTCTAAAACCTGATAAAAATTTAGCCAACCAATAATAAGCTTTCACATCTTCAATCCCAAAAGGTTGTTTCCATCCTCCTCCATAGATAGTAAAAGCATGCATTAATACTAGTAAAAATATCAATATCGGTCTTATTAAATTGACATCTGCTAACTGCTTCATTTATATAGAAATATTTCGAGCATATAATTACAATCGCCCATTCACGATTTCTTTCGGTAAAAATCCCTTAACATCAAAAATCACATGACTTTCTTTCATCAAAGAAAGCACATCCAAATCACTAAATTTACTATGCGCCACAGCCAATATCGCACCATCTGCTTTTGTTTCCGGTAATTTATCTACAACCTCTATCCCGTACTCTTTTTTAACAATCTCTGGACTAGCCCAAGGGTCATACACCGTGATATTAAGATTATATTCTCGCAAAGCATAATAAATATCAATAACCTTAGTATTGCGTACATCTGGACAATTTTCCTTGAATGTAAAACCTAAGATCAAGATATCTGAACCTAACACCTGAATCCCTTTCTTCAACATCAATTTAATAAGCTCATTAGCCACATACTCACCCATACTATCATTCATCCTTCTTCCTGCTAAAATAATTTCAGGGTTATAACCATGGCGCTGAGCGCATTGCGCTAAATAATAAGGATCTACCCCTATACAGTGCCCCCCTACAAGCCCCGGATTGAATGGTAAAAAATTCCACTTGGTAGATGCTGCCTTTAACACATCTTGCGTATCGATTCCCAGTTTATTAAAAATCTTAGATAACTCATTCACGAAAGCTATATTTATATCCCGTTGAGAATTCTCAATCACCTTAGCTGCCTCTGCCACTTTCATCGAGGGAGCCAAATGCGTACCAGCAATAATAACTGAAGCATAAATCTCATCTACTTTCTTTCCTATTTCAAGCGTGGAACCGGAAGTCACCTTCTTAATTTTCTCCACTGTATGTAACTTATCTCCCGGATTAATTCGCTCTGGACTATAACCTGCAAAAAAATCTTTATTAAACTTCAAACCGGAAACTTTTTCAACCACAGGAATACACTCTTCCTCCGTTACTCCTGGATACACGGTCGATTCATACACAACGATATCCCCTTTAGAGATTACTTTTCCCACTGTTGTACTAGCTCCATACAAAGGAGTTAAATCCGGAGTATTATTCTCGTCTACCGGAGTTGGTACCGCTACCACGTAAAAATTGCATTCCTTGATCTCTTCTATATCTGCCGTACACTTAAATCCGTTTTTTATAGCCTCTTGCAATAGTTCATCCGAGACTTCCAACGTTGCATCATGTCCCGCCATCAGAGCCGTTACACGAGCTCGATTCATGTCAAAGCCTATCGTTTCATATTTTGTCGAGAATAAACGAGCAAGAGGCAATCCCACGTACCCCAACCCGATCACGCATATTTTCGTTTCCATGAAAAAATCTATATTTATTATAACAACTAAATTCTACTTCAAATTTTCCCAATACCACGTCACCGCTTCTTCCAACCCGGCCTTCATATTAAATTTAGGATCATAACCTAATAATTTCTTAGCTTTCTCAACGCTAGCCAAAGAATGAGAAATATCGCCCACTCGATTCGGCCCGTGGGTCACCTCAATTCCTGCTATTTCAGCATCAAATTCAGAAAGATATTCCCGCAAATAACTTACTAGTTGATTCAATGTAGTACGTTCCCCATAAGCAGTATTATAAATTTGATTCACAGCTTCCACATTCTCTGTAGACAAGGCAAGCAAATTCATCTGTATAACATTATCGATATACGTGAAATCACGGCTGTATTCGCCATCTCCATTAATATTAGGGGCTTCATGGTTTATGAATTTTTTCACGAACAAAGGAATTACCGCTGCATACGCACCATTTGGATCTTGCCGACGACCAAAAACATTGAAATATCGTAATCCGATATACTCAATATCATATGTCCGAGCAAAAACGTCAGCATACAATTCATCCACATATTTCGTAATAGCATAAGGCGATAATGGTTTACCTATAACTTCTTCAACTTTGGGAAGCACTTGGCTGTCTCCATAAGTTGAAGAACTAGCTGCAAAAACAAAACGTTTAATACCCGCATCTCGAGAAGCAACCAACATGTTCATAAATCCTCCGATATTCACATCGTTTGTCGTAACAGGATCTTTTATCGAACGAGGTACAGAACCGAGGGCTGCCTCGTGAAGTACGTATTCCATTCCTTCCACCGCTTTACAACAATCTTCCATATTACGAATATCCCCCACAATCAACTTGAACCTAGTCGGGTATTTTTCAATCAAAGGCAACAAGTTCTCAATATGTCCTGTCGCAAAGTTATCCAAACAAGTTACGACATCACCCCTTTCGAGTAACGCTTCACAAAGATTAGAACCGATAAACCCTGCACCTCCAGTAACTAATACTTTTATCATAAACTCTTACTTTATTTCAATTTTATCCAATACTTCGTACACCGAATTCCTCGACTTGAACTCTTGCACAATCCGCTTCATCAAACGGACTGTCTTATCTACTTCCACCGCCAGCGCCAACTCTGCCAATTTATCGTAAGCCCACAACACCTCATCCCGCTCATAGGTTCTTACTTTAGCCACCCGTATTTTACTATTTCCCGTCGGAATCGTGTTTTCCTCGTTACTCAACACTTCCTCGTACAACTTCTCCCCGGGACGTAAGCCGATAAACTTGATCTTAATATCTTCCCCCGGAATATACCCGGCTAATCGAATCATTCTTTCAGCCAAATCAACAATTTTCACAGGTTCTCCCATGTCAAAAACGAAAATTTGGTTTCCTGTACTCATCATCGCCGCCTCCATCACTAACCGACATGCCTCCGGAATCGTCATAAAGAAACGTGTGATTCTCGGGTCTGTCACTGTAACCGGGCCACCTTGTTCTATTTGTTTTCGAAAATACGGGATTACACTACCGTTACTACCCAGTACGTTCCCAAAGCGAGTTGTCACGAATCTCGTTTTCCCTTTAACTTTCCCCCTCTCCATAGCCAAACCCAAACTTTGCACGTAAATCTCAGCGAGTCGTTTCGAGGCTCCCATCACGTTTGTCGGGTTAACCGCCTTGTCTGTTGAAATCATCACCATCATCTCCACACCATACTCCACGCAAAAATCTGCAACCAATCTTGAACCCACCACATTAACACGAACTGCCTCACAAGGGTTTTCTTCCATCAGCGGTACATGTTTGTATGCAGCCGCATGAAATACCACTTGTGGGTGAAACATGACGAAAGCCATCCGCAATCGTTCCTTTTGACGAACATCCCCAATAAAAGGTGTAAACTTCAAATTCGGAAAATTTCTCTCCAACTCCAGACGTAATTCATGCATCGGGGTTTCGGCGTTATCAAATAAAACCAAACGACTAATTCCAAGCGTTGCCAACTGGCGACATAATTCGCTACCGATACTCCCCGCTGCTCCTGTCACCAACACTACTTTCCCGGTAAAACTTTCCGCTAATTCCACGGTGTTTATTTTAATCTCTTCTCTCCCCAATAAATCTTCTATCCGTATTTCCCGGATTACAGTTTTCTTCAAGCCATCTCCCAATACATCTATTGGCGGAGATACAAAATTCTTTACTCCATTATTCTGGCAAAAACGAACTAACCTATCCTTTTCCCGACGAGCCTCTTCGTGAGAAGGAAATAGAAGTCCATTTATATTGTATTTCTTCACGAATCGAACAAAATTTTGCTCGTCTTTGAAATAATAAACTGGTAACTCCGATATCGCGTAAGACTTTAAACATTTGTCCGAATTCACAAATCCCACCACGTGATAATGTTTACTGGAAAGCATCCTTTTCTTCAACGCCACGCTTTTATTCTCCGTTCCATACACTAGAACTCTTGTTTTACTTGTGCTATACCGGGATATCGCTAGATCATAAACTAATACAAGAGTAACCCTAAAACCTATCAAAACAACAGTCGTGACCAAAAAATCAATTAAAAAACAAGCAAACGCATGATGTTCGAATAATTGCAAACTGGAAAAGACAACCAATCCCAGTAAAAAGAATTCTTTTAACAAGATGGCAATCCCCATCTTTCCAATACTTTTTATCGTTGCGTGGCGAATAATATTTTTATTCACCCCCAACGTTTGGAATACAATCATACTCACGAAAAATGCTCCTGCTATCACTATAAAATAAGTACTTCTTGTAAGATCAACAATGAAGTTGTCTACAAAAAGAAGAGTAACAAACGAGCTACCGATAGATAACAGCACGTCCAACAAGAGGATTGCCCAATAATTTACATATTTCTTCCTCTCACAGAAACGATTACAAATCTCGTGAATCGAATATTTCATCTATAAACACAAACTAAATTCGGCTCTTTGATTTCCGGCAAATATCATAAAAGAAGCGTCCCCTCCGGTATAATAGCTTGATCCGGCATAGAAGTACCGTCGAGGGTGACGCTGTTACCGGGGGTTGCGTAACCCGGCATATCTCTCGTTGTAAGCGGCGAACTCCCGCTTTGCAAGTATATTAAACACTTTTATTGTAACATCAAAACCATTCTCCCGCGATTGCAGGAATCGTTTGACAATCTCCTCCTCCTCTTGCCTCACGGTGATAACCAAACGCGCACGCTCTTCCCCCAGACGCGTATGTTCTTCCAACGGCAACATCATCGCCCCGACCGCGTCATCATACAGGCAAATGGCATCCCACCAAGACAACAACATTTCACGATTTCCACCCCGCGTATACCCCAACGCCTCTGTCACCAATCGCCCGGCAAGTTCTCCACACTCCTCGTCCCCGGCAAAATAATAACAGTTGCACAACAAACGGCAAATATTCGGCGTGCGACAAGGCAACGCAATCTTGCCGTTCCCCCGTGCCGAGAGAATCCGGTACGCCGCATCCAAACCGTTTTTCAAGTAACTCAAGTCCGAGTACACCTGGTAGACATCCATCTTGTCCGCTGCATAACCCGCCCGGGTATCCACAGAAATATCATCGTTTTGCAACTGCCCGGGATACAAGTGAACGATCGATTTCGCTCGCTCGTGAATAATACCGGGAGTTCCAAAATCACGCTCCAGCCACGGGTACACCCGTACCATAGAGTACACCGTCAGGTAACCGTGTAACAAGCCCGACAATCGTGCCGGGGGATACGACCGGAGATCAAGGTTGTCCAATTGCTTGTACAAATCGTGAAATAAACCTTTTTCCATTTGTATTTTTTGATTTACGATTTTAGATTTATGATTTCAATTGTACTTGTTGACACTTTTTTCAATCGCAAATCGTGATTCATAAATCTTAAATTAATCCATTTGTTTTACTCTATTTTTTCCAAGAATGAACCCGGGATATAAGACGTGGCGATCGATGCCACTCCTTCCAAGCGGATTACCACCCGTTTGTGCCCTCTCAAACGCACCAATTCGCCTTCCAGTCCCTGTAACGGACCTTTGATCACCCGAACCCGGTCTCCTCGCTTGAGGTCTTTATTCAATATCTCGATGCCGGCAGGCGAGAAATCCAGCAGGAACATGAAATCTTCCATTTGCTTGTCAGGAACGATCAAAGAACAATGCCCTTCTATATCTTTCAAGTAAACGATATTCAGTGAACACTCGTTGATCAGGGAGAAACTCGTCACCTTGTCCGTGTGGATAAAAATCAACCCATGAATCAAAAGCACGCGGATCATCTTGCGACCCAACGGGGTTTCCCGCACTTGTTCTTCCAGCGGGAGGAAATTCTCTATTCCCAGTTCGTCCAGTTTTTTCTTGATCAATAATTCCTGGTTCACTCGCGTGTAAGCGACATACCAGTGTAGTTGTTTCTCCTTGATCATGTAATTATTTATTCACCTTCTTTACAAACGTTTTTTTGATACTTCGGCAATTCCGCGGGATGAGCCGACCGGACGCGCTTCGCGCACTAACCCTCTCACCGGTTTTGATTTATTGCCATGTGTTTCACGCACCCCACTTAAACAGTGCTATGTATTATAGACGCACGAAAGCTGTTTCGCAAAACGATATTTTATATCAGAAAACGATCATTTAATGATATTAACAATATTAATATTCACTTTTATGTACACACAAGTGTAAACACCTAATTACGAGAGTCAAAAAAAAATCTAATAAAAGTATTGCGATACTCAAAATTGATGTATATTTGCACCGCATCAAACGATCGTTTAAAAATATCACATAACAATCTTATACTCAACTCCAAAACTCCACCACATCACTGTTTTGCCCCATTGACGATTAATACTACTCTTTTTAACATCATCCCGTTTTCTCTTCCACCAATACCTATAGAAGACCCATTGTAATTATACCCAAATAATACCGTAATCATACCCCTCCTTCGTTCTTCCTCCGTTTATCCTCTGAACATCCTATAATCTTTCATATAGAAACACTGGAGCAGAACTACTCGAACATCAGCCCTATAAACTTATTACCTTGGGTTCTCGGTAGGATTGCATTGGGTCTTCTATGGGTGCAAATATGAAATATCAACTAAAATTAATACCTTCGCCGGGAATATAACTTTCGAGGGAACACCGAATTCTCTCGGAACTAAAACAAAAAAAGAATGCTGGATCACAAACTCACTATATTCTACCACACGGCAAAACATCTGAACACCACGAAAGCGGCTGAAATTTTACGGATTTCCCAACCGGCAGTGTCCAAAAGTATCAAAGAACTGGAACGGGAAATGGGACTAACCCTTTTTGAACGGGAAAAAGGAAGATTGGCACTTACCCCTGCCGGGAAATACCTGCTGGAACAAAGCGAAGACCTTATCGAACGGGAACGCGCGATCACGTTCAACCTGCAACACATGAAAGAAGAGTTTTCCGGCACGCTCCATATCGGGGCAAGCACCACGCTCTCGCAATACATCCTACCCGAACTTCTGGCCCAGTTTCGAGAACGTTACCCCCAGATAAAAATCAACTTGATTAGCGGCAACACGGATCAGATCGAACAGGAACTCCTCAACCGGAATATTCAACTCGCGTTCATCGAGGGAACACCTTCACAACCGGATATTCATTACATACCTTTCCTGAAAGATGAAATCGTACTGGTAACCTCATCCAAAAACACAACGTGGGATTCAATTACCAAGGCACAATTGCAAGAACTGAAATTCGTGGTGCGCGAGAAAGGTTCGGGTACTTACAACATCATCCAAAGACACCTCTCCGACGCCGGAATTGCAATCAATGACCTCAACCAACAAATGGTAATCGGAAGCACGGAAGGCATCAAACAATACTTGAAATACTCGGATTGCTATGCCTTGGTTTCTATTTTCTCCATTCGAGATGAATTAGCTTGCGGGATGCTCAAGATCGTCGACATGGACGACCTCGAGATCACCCGAACCCTTTACGCCATCCACAAACAGGGACAAATAGACTCTTATGCCGAATTGCTGCTGAGATTCTGCGAACAACGCAAGAAAATCTTATGATTCAGTGATTGAAGAATCACCCCATCGGCAATCACTGGCTCCTTGAATCTTTGAATTGTTTCGGGCAGAAAAGATAGACCAGAAAACTACACACGAGTATAATGATCCCCGTGGTCACGAACAAATTCCCTATTCCGACCAGCGGGGACACAAGGCTCCCGAACAAAAATTGGAAGAAACCAAGTATTGCCGAGGCACATCCCGAGTTCGTTCTCTCCAAATCCAGAGCAAGCGAAGTTGTCGGTGGCATAATCGTCCCGAAACACAAGGCAAGCAACACGAACATCCCTTCCACCACGATAAAAGATAATTCCATAATCAACGCCGCTGCCGTGAAAACACTAAGTAACAGAAAAACTTTCGTCATCATCGACAATACCTTCTGTTCATTCCGAAAGAAAGAAACCAGTACACTCCCGATCATAATACAAAAAGCATTCGCCCCGAAACACAGGCTACAACCAATCCTATCTGTCCCGTTACTTCAAAAGGCACACGGGTAAGAATCCGGTTGATTACCGGGATAAAAAGAGTGCCCCCTCTACTATATCTTTAAGTAATACCCTCTGAATATTTTTTATTTCCAAAATTCATAGATTTAGAAGAATTTTGCACCGAACAAAATATTAAATAGATCATGAGCAAAATTCAACTGAACAAAAATCAAAAAGAAGTACTCTTCATCGTAGCGATGTTTCTTGTACCATTTCTTGATCCGGGCTTTGCCCTCTTATTAGGTCTGATTTTATCACTGACGATCGGACACCCATTCCTGTCCATTAATAGTCGTGTCACCCATATACTTTTACAAATATCCGTTGTCGGCCTCGGTTTCGGCATGAATGTAGGTCAAGCTATTGAAGCCGGAAAAACAGGAATCCTTTTCACGATCGTTTCCATCGTGGTCACCATCGGTCTGGGACTTTTCTTCACTCGTAAACTACGGGTGGCAAAGGATACCGGCTTTTTGGTTTCCGGGGGTACCGCCATTTGCGGGGGAAGCGCCATCGCGGCTCTGGCTCCCGTTATCAATGCAAAGGACAAAGATATCACAGTCGCCATGGGAACGATCTTCATGTTAAACGCCGTGGCTCTATTCATATTCCCGCCTCTCGGACGTTGGTTGGAAATGAACGATCATCAATTCGGTTATTGGTGCGCTATTGCCATCCATGACACGAGTTCTGTAGTAGGTGCAGCCAAAACATTTAGCAACGAAGCATTGGTTATCGCTACCACAACCAAACTGATCCGGGCATTGTGGATCATACCCGTATCGCTCATTGCCGCATTCTTTTACAACAAAGGAACAAACAAAAAATCAAAAATTTCGATTCCTTATTTCATCTTCTTGTATGTCATTGCCATGATTGTTGCAACCTACACCCCACAATGGAATCATCTCTACACGGAAATCGTCAGCTTTGCCAAAGTGGGAATGTTGTTTACCCTGTTCTTGATCGGTGCCGGACTTTCTAAAGATACGATCAAACAAGTCGGCTTCAAACCCATCTTGTTGGGTATCATACTATGGATTTGTATCAGCATCTTGTCTGCTAGCGTAATTCTACTTCTCTGATTATTACGTTCATTTTTTCATTATACATAAAAAGGCTGCCTAAAAAATAAATAGACAGCCTTTTTTATATTATCATGACCTCTCTATAAACTTTTTTCTAATCTTTTAAAATTATATAATACACATAGTAATTAAATTTGTCAGCAATGTATTGAGAATCATATCAAAATATCTAACGAAATTTTTTATGACAATGCGTGCAAATTATTTAAATCTATTACTCGTCCTGCTCGCGGGATTTCTTCCCCTCAGTATGCAGGCAGCAGAACCCGAAAAAAAGGTGATTCTGTACACTCCCTACACGAAAATAGCCGTGCCGCCGGGAGAATCTGTAAACTACAACATTGACGTCATCAACAACGGTGACGAAGTGAAAAACGCCGACATTACCATCAAGGGAATGCCCCGGGGATGGAAGTACGAGATCAAAGCCGGAACATGGACTGTGAACCAACTTTCCGTCCTCCCGAAAGAGAAGAAAAACTTCTCCCTGAAAGTGGATATTCCGTTAAAGGTAAACAAAGGCACTTACCGTTTTTCCGTCATGGCGGAAGGATTAGGCGAACTCCCTTTGAGTATCACGGTCTCGAAACAGGGTACTTACCAAACGGATTTCACCACGAACCAACCCAACATGCAAGGAAATTCGAAGTCGACATTCACGTTTAATGCCACGCTGAAAAACCAAACGGCGGACCAGCAACTTTACGCCCTTATGGCACAAGCCCCCCGGGGATGGAATGTGGTCTTCAAGGCAAATTACAAACAAGCAACTTCCGCTCAAGTGGAACCGAATGCTACCCAAAACATCACGATCGATATCAATCCGCCTGCCAATGTTGAAGCAGGGACATACAAAATTCCCGTTCGCGCGGCAACCAGCACGACTTCCGCGGACATGGAACTCGAGGTTGTGATCACGGGGACTTACCAAATGGAACTGACTACTCCCCGCGGGTTACTCAGCACGGAAATCACGGCGGGGGACACGAAACGAATCGACTTGGTAATCAAAAACACGGGATCGGCAGAATTGAAAGACATTCAACTCTCTGCCAATAAACCGGTAGATTGGGAAGTCACGTTCGAGCCGACAAAAATAGACCGCCTGAAAGCCGGGGAAACGGCTAATGCTGTCGCTGTCGTGAAAGCATCCAAAAAAGCTTTACCGGGAGATTACGTCACCAAAATATCTGCCAAAACACCGGAAGTCAATTCAACGGCAGATTTCCGTATTGCAGTAAGAACACCTATGATCTGGGGCTGGATGGGTGTATTAGTCATCCTGATCGCGTTGGGATGCGTGTACTTCCTATTCCGCAAATATGGAAGGAGGTAAATCATGGACGAACCCATTATCGAACTTCATGATTTAACGAAACAATACGGGAAATTCACGGCAGTGGATCATATCAACCTCACCGTGCACAAGGGAGAGATCTTCGGGATACTGGGACCGAACGGAGCCGGAAAATCCACGACAATATTGATGATGCTCGGGTTGACCGACCCTACATCCGGAGACGTGAAAGTATGCGGCATCAACTCCACCCGCAACCCCATACAAGTACGGGAGAAGGTTGGCTATCTCCCCGAAGACGTGGGTTTCTACGATGACATGACCGGTATCGAAAACCTGCTCTACACGGCTCGCCTCAATCGTATCGACGAGAAAGAAGCCCGAACAAAAGCACAAGAATTACTTGAACGGGTAGGATTACCCCTCGACACGAAAAAAAAGGCAGGGAAATACTCCCGCGGTATGCGCCAACGTCTTGGCTTAGCCGATGTACTGATCAAGAAACCGGAAGTCATCATTCTCGATGAACCCACGTCCGGTATCGATCCTGCCGGAGTTCAAGAATTTATGGATCTCATCCGGCAACTGAGGGATGAGCACGGGCTGACCGTACTTTTCTCGTCCCACCATCTGGATCAAGTACAACAAATTTGCGACCGGGTAGGGTTGTTCGGGGCGGGAAAACTTCTGGCAGAAGTGAACATCGCCGAATTGCAAACCGAGGAACACGGGTTGGAAAACATGTATAACCGTTATTTCGGAGGAGGAAAAAGCCATGAGTAGAATACAACGTCCATTCTGGGTTATCGTCCGTAAAGAAGTGGCCGACCATGTCAGAAGTTGGCGTTTCATTATATTGATAGCCATCATCGCCCTGACTTGCATGGGTTCGCTCTACACGGCACTGACCAATATAGGGGCAGCGATAAAACCCAACGATCCCGACGGTTCGTTTCTTTTCTTGAAACTATTCACCGTGTCTGACGGGACATTACCCTCTTTCGTGATTTTTATCAGTTTTTTGGGACCACTACTCGGGATAGCTCTGGGTTTTGACGCCATCAATTCCGAGCAAAACAAGGGAACACTGAGTCGGGTTTTATCCCAACCGATACATCGGGATTACTTGATTAACGCCAAATTCACGGGAGCCTTGATCGTTATCGGGGTCATGCTGTTCGCACTGGCATTCATGGTGATGGGATTCGGGTTGATCGCCATCGGGATTCCCCCGACAGCAGAAGAATTCCTACGTATTATATGTTTCATCGGGGTAAGTATCGTGTACGTGGCATTTTGGTTGAACCTGTCGATTTTCTTCTCGATCAAATTCAAACAAGCTGCCACTTCCGCCTTGGCATGCATCGCGGTATGGTTATTTTTCAGCGTTTTCTATAACATGATTGTCAATCTGGTCGGAAAAGCCATCAGCCCCTCGGCAATGGCAAGCACGTACCAAGTTATCAGTTACCAGAGATTCATGCTCAACCTGTTGCGTTTTGCCCCAAGTATGCTTTTCAACGAGGCAACCACCACGTTATTGATGCCCTCGGTAAGAAGCTTGGGACCGCTAACCATGGAACAAGTACACGGCGCTATCCCCAGCCCGCTACCACTCGGGCAGAGCTTGATGGTCGTCTGGCCACAACTCACGGGACTGATCGCCGCTACCGTGATCTGCTTCGCGTTATCATACGCCTCATTCATGAGAAAAGAAATCAGATCGAGATAAAAATTAGGGAGAGTCGAAAAGACTCTCCCTCTAGTTCATAAAGTTTATAAGGTTCATAAAGTTTATAACCTTATAAACTCATTTTCTTGCAGGTTCACAAAAACAACATTATCTTCGCACGACAAAATAAAGAATACATGGTGTACACAACATTTATAATCCTTGCAGCCCCGGCAACGAACACGGACATGAGCCTGTGGGGGATGGTCGTAAAAGGCGGTTGGCTGATGATCCCGATTTTCATTCTATCCATCATAGCCATTTACATCGCGTGTGAACGTTATTGGTTATTCCGCAAGACGGGTATAAACGATGTCGCGTTCATGCAAAAAATCAAGGAATATATCCAAAACGATAACACGAAAGCCGTGCTTACCGAATGTGAAGCGGAAGCAAGCCCTTTATCAAAGACAATAGCCAAAGGTATCGTCATGCAGGGAGAAGCCCCGAGTGAAATACGCCAAGCCATGGAAGAAACCGCCAACTATGAAGTAGCCCTTTTGGAAAAAGGCTTACCCACGCTGGCAACCTGTGCCGGAGTCGCACCCATGATCGGGTTCCTCGGAACCGTAGTCGGTATGGTGCAAGCCTTCTATGACATGTCAATGGCAGGAAGTAACATCGATATCACCCTCCTGTCCCGCGGTATTTACACGGCAATGATCACCACCGTGGCAGGACTTATCGTTGGTATCATCGGACAATTAGCTTATAATTTCTTGGTTGCAAGAATCGATAAAATCGTTCTCCGTATAGAACACCACTCCTCCGAGTTTATCAATCTTTGCCTCCGAAAGAAATAATTCTCAATTATAAATTCTCAATTATAAATCGTGGCAATCAAACGCAAAAGTAAAATCAACCCGAACTTCAACATGTCGTCCATGACCGACATCGTATTTTTACTGCTGATCTTTTTCATGGTTTCGTCCACGTTGATCAACCCCAACGCCCTAAGGTTGCTATTACCTCAAAGTACAAACCAAACCTCCGACAGACCGATTGTTGTCGTTTCTATTGATAAAAATTATACTTTTTACCTGAACGAAAAGGTCATCCCGTTCTCCATGCTCGAACGCCGATTAGTGGAAGAACTAAAAGAACAGGAAGATCCCTGTATCTCTCTGCAAGCCGACAAATCAGTGCCTCTAGAACAAATCGTGAAAGTAATGAACATCGCGAAAGACCATAAATACCGCTTGATCTTAGCTACTACCCCAGAATAGGTTATCTTTAAAATCAACGTAAAAAAATAAATTGGCGAAGCTGAAACCTATCGCCCGCGTCGGCGTATACAACCTCACACAAGCGATCAAGAACTTGATACTCATCGCTTGTAATGATTATCTCGTTGTAGATAAAATATATTAGCAACAATTGTTAAACTAAAACTAACACAGTATGAAACGTTTACTTTTTTTATCATGCATCGGACTGTTCGCACAGTTTCTGGTCTCATGTTACCCGGGAGGCGCAGACACAGTGAAGGAGATGGATGTTGCCATAACCAATTATGACAAGAGCGCAGACTTCACCAAGTACACTACATTCTCACTTCCCGATACGATCGTTTATTTCGTGGCTCAAGGAGAAACACCGAATCACACTTACGATCCGCAAATCTTACAACTGGTAAAAGACAATTTCACTCAGCTAGGTTACACCTACATCGACCCGCAAAGCGAAAGTGATGAACAACCGAGTTTCATTGTCACCGTATCAGCTTTCTCTAACGTGAATTATTATTACGGGAACGACTACTGGTACAACTACTGGGGTTGGTATCCGGGTTGGGACTGGATTTGGGGTCCGACTTGGGGACCGGGTTGGGGACCTTCTTACCCGTGGTATCCTGTTGCCGTGTACTCTTACAGAAGTGGTTCTATCGTGATCGATATGATCGCCGCGGACCAAACCGCCCCGACAAGCGCAAACAAGAAAATCCCGGTACTCTGGAGTGGTGTTGCCGACGGCTTGTTACAAGGCTCTGCCCAATCTATTCTTGACAGGATGGAATCAACCATCGACCAATGCTTCGTTCAATCACCGTATTTGAAAAAGCAATAGAGTAGATCACTAATTGTCAATTTAAAATTCAAACGATTATGAGAAAGTTATTAATTATATCGCTTATACTATTCGGGTTAAGCCCATTGGTAAAAGGACAGATGCTGAACTTGAACTACCAGATGTCTGCCCCGTTTGGCAAAATGCACGATTTTGCGAGTAAAATGAGTTTCAGAGGTATGGACCTCGAGTACCATCAATTCTTGGGAGAAAGATTCTCTGTCGGAGGTATGATCGGCTGGAACACCTACTACAAAGATAAAGGAAAAATGAGTGGTAACTTCAAATTCAAAGGTAGCAGCGACATTCACACCATCACCGGTTATCAATACCGCTACGTCAATACAGTGCCCATCATGGCTATCGGGCGTTACTGGTTCACGGATCAAAACAGTACATTCAGACCTTATTTCGGTTTAGGTGTCGGAACAAGCTGGACGGAAATGAAACTGGACGTGGGACAATTCAGCTCCACGAACTCCAAATGGCAATTCGCCTTCGCTCCTGAAATAGGTACTATCATCCCGGTAAACGATCAGTTTGCGTTCAACATAGGGGCTAAATACACTTACGGCACGAAAGCCGGAAAAGTAGAAGCCATGCAAAACTTCACGATTAGCGTGGGTATCGTATTCATGGGAAATTAAAACAAATAAAAACAACTGGGTAATCAATAGGGACGAGGCTGTGTTCACGATGGACACAGCCTTTTTTCGTTATTATTGGTTCAACCATTGCTTGAACTCCTGTATCCGTTCGGAACTCACGATTGCCTCTATTCCGCTCGGCGGCAAGGGTGACAAAATAATTTTTATCCTACTATTGGAATACTTCACCATCTCCTTGATAGCATCATAGCTGATAATAAACTTCCGGTTAATCTTGAAAAACCGCGTGGGATTCAACTTCGACTCGATCCCGCTAATCGTCTGGTCAAGGATAAAATTCTGTCCGTCCCGGGTAAAAAGTACCAGATACTTCCCGTCCGCCATAAAATAAGCCACGTCACCTATCGCCACGGACTTCATCTTCGTTCCCACGGTGACTAAAAAGCGTTCTTGATACACCGTCAACGAAGCAGCCGGGAAAGGTGCATTCGTGGCGGAAAGCGAATCCAGTTTACTCAACGCATTCATCAACTCATCCTTGTCAAACGGCTTCAAAATATAATCTATCCCTTGATATTTAAACGCCTTCAACGCGTACTCGTCATACGCCGTGATAAAAATCACCGGAACCGTGATCTCCACCTGTTCAAAAATATCAAAACTCTGCCCGTCCCCCAGATGAATATCCATAAAAATCACATCCACCTTATTCTTCCTCAACCATTTCACGCTCTCGCTCACCGAATCCAACTTCGCCAAAATAGCAACATCCGGAGCCACCTCCCCCAACAACCTCTCCAATTCCGATGCCGCAAGATACTCGTCTTCAATGATAACTGCATTCATAAGCTATTTTTGATAAATACCCATCAGGTTATATCCCCGATTCCATATCCACAAAAATAGAGAAAAAATTTATAAAATACACATTTCTATTTACCAACAAAATCCCACACGGTCATATTACATAACCATGCGGGATTTCCAACTACTAACCTAAACCTAATTGCTACTCGGATTAATTTCTCAAATCCGGGTTATTCTCTGTGGCTTCTCGCGGTAATGAAATCGTATAACGAGGATCATCTTTCATCAATGTGGCTGACTGCACTGTCTCCTTATCATCCGTGTAAACTTTTACTATTTCAGGACGATTTGTACGCCGCAAATCAAACCAACGATGTCCTCCTTCTAGTGCCAACTCTCTAGCACGTTCATTCATAATCTCGACAAGTAATTCCTCGCTTGACATACGATCTATCGTTTCAGCCCGCTCTAAATAATAATCCTTTTTCAAGCGTGTCTTCAACAATTCTTTCAAACGTGTTTTCGCTTGTTCCAATTTTCCTTCCACGTGAACTGCTGCTTCTGCCGCAATCAAATAAATTTCTGCAGAACGAATGGATACTTTATAATTTGAATTTTCGCCTCCCTTTGTAGGCTCATATTTTCCACCATCTCCGAGAGTAAAATTCATATCAAAACGATAATCATTTTCTGCATTATATTTCTCTTGCAATGTAGGAAGAAGTTGTGAATATTTTGATATATCCCTACTTCCCCATTCTTCTAGACACAGGATCGCTTCATGCGATTTAATATTATAAGGTTCCATTGCAGCCCCACTTGTCATATCTTCTAATGGACAAGTAGGAAGCAATTCCTCTGCCAAATTCATGGCATTTTCCCACTCTTGATGGTAAAGCCTTACACGAGCCTCGAATGCTTTAGCCGATTTCTTGGAAAAACGGTATAAAATTGAAGATTCTTGTTCATCAACTGTTAATAATCTCTGCCCTTCTGCAATATCCGCAAATATTTGCTCATATACCTTCTCAACCGTCGCCCGAGTATAAGATTGCTCTATATCTATCTTCAAGGCAAGCGGAATACCTTTATCCGTCGCAGCCGTAGCTATATTATAGGGAATTCCATAAAGATTCAATAAATCAAAATGCATGTATGCCCGCAACAAATAAGCCTCTCCCAATATCTGCTCCCGAGAATCATCTTGCGTATCAACTTCTGCATCCATCACATCCGCAATAACACTATTCGCATAAAAAATAGCTTTATACGGAGTACTCCACGGGTAGGAAGCCATCATGTTCACCGAATTATCATTCCAAATTGCAAAATCGATCAACTGTGCATAAGCATCTTCCGTTCCAATTGGAATAACTTCATCTGAACGGAAAGCTAATAAATATTTATAACTAGATACTGTATTGTAACCGGAGGTTAGCAATGCACGAAATTCAGTAACCTTCTCTGGTATCACCTTACCAACAGGTTTCACGTCCAAATAATCGCAAGACGCAAAAAGGGTAAATAAACTGATTATATATATTATTTTTTTCATGATTATCTATCTTAAAATGATACATCTAAACCTACGGAGAATGTCTTGGCAAGAGGCTGCGTATATATATTTCCCCAAGTTTCGGGATCAAAATACCCTTTGTAGCTTGATGCAACCACGAAAGGATTCCGAGCCTCAAAACTAATTCGAGCTGAACTGATTCTCAATTTATCGGTAAGTTCACGCGGGAAAGTATATCCCAAACGGATACTACTTATTCTCCAGTAACTCATATCTTTGTACCAATAATCATAGTTTTTAAACGAGTTACCAGAATCCACTCCGTTTACCCATTGATAGTAATTCACGTAACGCATATTATCATACATCGCATAACTTACCAATGCCGGATATTTCCCGGTGGTATTGGAAGAAGACCAAATCTCTGATACACGTTTCGAGTAATTCTGCCCCGGAGATGTTTCGCTCGGAGAATAAAAAGGTGTTTCCTGCATAGTCTGGTCAATCACAAAACTTGAACTCACAGTGAGGTCAAAATTCTTATAATAGAAACGATTAATCCAACCTCCCGTGAATTTAGGCTCACTCGTTCCCGCATATTCAAAAAGATCTCTATACTCCGCATTCGTCAATCCCATCGTGGGTAAACCGATTCCCCATTCATCCGTTAAACTGAAAAGAGTTTCAAAATTCACTTTATCCCCACTTTTCGTGTAAAACATCGGAAGACCGTCTTCATCCAAACCGGCTGTTCTCAACTTAAAAAGAGCGCCGACAGAATGTCCCTCAAGAGAAGGAGTCCATGAATTATCGGCTACTTGAATCTTATCGACATTACTCTTATTACTTGCGATATTAAAATCCATCACCCAACGGAAATCCTGTGTCTTGATGTTCACTGTTGATATTGCGAACTCAAACCCCTTGTTCGTCAACTCAGCCCAGTTCATAGTAGAAGTGGCAAACCCATTTTCATAAGGTAAAGACCTCATTCCTATTAAATCGACACTCTTTCGATGATAAATATCAACATTAAAAGAAACACGATTATTAAAAACAGCCATATCCAAACCAAGATTCCAGTTTTTCGTTTTTTCCCAACGCAAATTTTGATTAGGAGGAGTAGATACTGTAATCGAAGATTCTGAATTTCCTGGTAACACAGTTGAAGTCGTCCAATCACCCACTACATAAGGCGATGTATTTTTATCAATATTCCCTTGTAGACCATAAGATACACGCAACTTCAAATCATTCAACCACTCGGCATCTTTCATGAACTCCTCTCTATTTATATTCCATGCAGCTGAAGCAGACCAAAGTGGTAAATATTTATATTTTCGAGCCACACCAAATAAATTGGAACCATCAAAACGCATACTTCCAAAAAAAGTATAACGATTATCGTAAGTATACGAACCTGTCAAATAATAAGATAAATAACGATCTTGGGTCTCGGTTTTCAAGTATTGCTGATATTTAGAAGAATTTATCGTAGAAGTACTCAATCCATTCGGAAAAACAATAGGTTGCGTTGTCAATGCCCGAGAATCAAAACCAAATCCTTTCGTGTGCACACTTGTATTCTTATTTCCACGCATTTCAAACCCAGCCATAAAATTCACGGCATGACGTTCTGCGAAAACATGGCTAAACTCACCTTGTATCTTCCACTGGTATTGTGACATATCAGCTGCCCAATTCTGAATGATTCCACCTTTAGGTAAAAAAGACTCCGAATTATACATCGCATCTTGTCTATATTTCCGCGTGAAATAAGTATTTTCATCAGCAAATTTTTCGGTCTTGGAATCCTCCAATTGCATATAAAATTGCGTGGTTAAAGAAAGGAAACTCCAAGGTTTGTAATTCAGCGTTATCATCGGTTTGAAAGCTAAATTCTTCAACCAATAATCTGTATTTTCCCGTTCTTCAATTAAATTGAACTCTAGATAAGCATCATCCAACCCTTTAATATCTTGATCATAGACATAATTTCCATTTTCATCTCGAACATTCAAATAAGGATTCACGCTCCGCGTATAATAGGAAGGATTCGTGAAAGAATCTGAATCTGTAATATAACTTTTCCGCTTACTATGAGACATAAATAAAGAAAGCCCTAATTTCAAATTATCTCTCAAATCAAAATCTGTCTTCATTGTCCCCGTAAAGCGTTCGAATCCCGTACCTATCGTAGTTCCTTCTTCATTATAATAACCAACAGAAGCATAATAACGTGCATTCTCTGCTCCTCCAGATACACTCAGATTATATTGTTGGTTCACTGCATTTTGATACACCAAATCTCCCCAATCAGAACCACTCGTACGCAATGCATTAATTTCAGATTGTGAATCAGTGGACAAAGCACTAAAACCACCTTCTTGAAAAGCAGATAGCTCTCCCTTGCTAGAAAGAATACGAGCAACACTACCATAATTGCTACGATACACTAAATTTGGATCACTTGCCATTCTCAATTCAAAATCAACCTTCTCCGAAGCATTCATTAAATTCAACTTCCCAAGATCCGGTTTAGTCGTCACGAACATCGCCGCCGAAGCATTTACACGCATCTTTCCAGCTTTTCCTTTTTTCGTTGTAACTACAATTACTCCGTTTGCAGCACGAGCACCATAAATCGCAGTAGCGGCAGCATCCTTCAAAATAGTAATATCTTCAATATCCGCCGGATTCACTCCTGCAATAGAAGTATTATACAGATTATCAATATTATCTTTGTCACCAAAGTTTGTTGGGATATCATTCCCTTCCAGAATCATACCGTCCAATACCCACAACGGATCAGTACTACCACTCAAAGAAACCGTACTACGAATACGCATCTTATTCGGAGCTCCGGGGGCTCCGTTTGTCGGAATGGATGTCATACCGGCAATTTGCCCCTCCAACAACTGATCTATACTTGCGACACCGATTCGTTTGATATCATCCATCTTCACTGTCTGGATAGAAGAAGTAACTTTCCGTTTCTCTATCTGCTGATACCCGGTCACCACCACTTCTTCCAATTGCTCCTGATCCGGTTGCAAAAGCACTTTAAACTCCGTTTTCTTGGAGATATCCAGTTTCAAGGGTTTATAGCCGATAAAACTAATTACCACGTAATTTACGGCTTTAGGCACTTTCAATTCAAAATTCCCATCGATATCCGTGATTGTTCCTTTAGGCCCTAAATTCTTGGATTCGGGGGCATCCGGATCAATAACCACTGTCGCGCCAATCAAAGTCTCGTTCGTAACGGAGTCCATTACCACGCCCTTAATTGTTCGGTAATCTCCCTCGTTTTGAGCGAGCAACCAAAGCGGACAGAATAACGCCATTAATAATAAAATCTTTCTCATGTTCATTTGTTTACTTCGTATGTTAAAGGTATAATAATTATCTCATGTTCAAAGCTTCCTTGATACGGATGATCAAATCTTCATAATGATTTCTCGTCTCAACGTCGCCCGTGTTTCGCTTACTTTCCGCCAATTTCAAGACTTTCAACAACTCACCTCTCTTCACGGATACCGCCTCGGAAACCCGTCCCATAGAAGTGAAATGTAAAACTCTCAATTGAGCGTCTTCTCTAGGTTCTATTTTAAATGCCGCTTCTTTTGACGCGAAGCAACATGTATTAGAATTATTGTGCAAAGCCTTTTTCGTTGTTTTCTCCACGGCTTTATTGGAGCTTACAATGATGGCATCGATAAAATTCTTCTGTGTCATTCTTTCATAAAGGGACAGATTCTTTCCCGCATTAGAACTAGCAAATATAACATTGTGAATATCCGCGAACATCTCCTCAGGCGTGTAACACTTGGTGCGACCCAACGTGGCCTCAGCATCAAACATACGCATCAGACGTTCATCTTTCAACAAATTATAAAACGTAGCGTACTGCATTTCCCGGGCTACCGTGTAAGGAGAATACTCTACCCCCATTTGTATCGGGTAACTCTTCTTCCATACATCTGCCCCGAACAACCAATCCGGCACGATAAAGACTTCATCAATCAAGTATTTCACGCTCTCCTTCTGTCTTTCCCTCGGAACGGGGACATAACGGTCCTCGGCACTTCCCATCACCGGATTGTTTATATATATTCCTCCCACGTTTGCCGTCACGTGTCCGGCATACATCTTCCATTGATTAATCACCGCCATCAACAACCTGCCGGCTTGTGTAAAGCCTTCACCTTCCTCTTCCGTCCATGCCACGATATTCGGCACGATACGTTTCAAGTTCATAATCCCGTAACGATTCGCTTTCACGACATCATCCCCAAGGTCTTCATCCTGTGACCGCGGATCAATCGGGTCTTTCGGGTCTTGTTGCTCCCCGTACCAGTACATCGGGTCACCCTCGTGTTCGCGAATCCAACCGTTCAATACAGGCAATTCCTCTTGCGGAGTCTTCGTGTCCAACCAACGATAAGCCCAATTAATGGCAAACTTATCATACACCCCGATCTTCGGCGTTATATCCACCACCCCGTCTCCCGGTTGTGCCACGTAATTAAAACGGGCATAGTCCATGATAGAACTTGCCGTCCCCCCCATCTTGGAAGTAAAACTCGGGGATCTTAGAGAATCCGTGGGGAATGACCATGAAGCACCCATGTTGTGTTTCAACCCGAAAGTATGCCCTACCTCGTGGGAAGACACGAAACGAATAGCACTTGCCATATGCTCGTCGCTCAATTTATTCCCCCGTGCTCTCGGGTCTATCGGTCCCGTTTGCACCTGTATCCATGAATGAAGCAACGACATCACGTTATGCCACCATACCACGTCAGCCTCGATAATCTCTCCGGAACGAGGATCGACCACAGAGGGCCCCATGGCGTTCGCTTGCTCAGACGCCGCGTAGGTAATGACAGAATAACGAACATCATCAATGTCGAAATCTTCATCACCTTCCGGGACATCCTTCGCGATAACAGCGTTTTTGAAACCGGCTGCCTCGAATGCGGCCTGCCAATCCAATACTCCTGCTTTAATCTCTTCCCTCCATTGTTTGGGGGTCGAGGGATCGATATAAAACACGATAGGTTTAACAGGCTCTACCACCTCTCCTCTACTATATTTCTCTACATCTTCCGGTTTCGGTTCCAACCGCCAGCGGTGAACGAACTCCCGTTTCTCTACTTTTTGCTGAGCATCATTAAAATAAGCATGTTCCGTCGTGAAAAAACCTACACGGTTATCAGCGAAACGCGGCTTCATCGGTTTCTCCGGCAATAATACCAGATTCGTCGTCGTCTCCACTGTCAAAGGGACAGCCACGCCACCATCCACCACAGATGTCGTCATCAGCGATTTCACCACCACGTTAGACGGGAACACTTTCACACTCAATATCTTTGATAAATCTTTCTTTATAGTTCCCCCTAAAGAAATACTATTATATACATCATTAAAACTCTTCTCGCTTCCGTCAAAAATCTTGTTTACTTTGATTACCACGGACGTGGAATCTTTCCCGTAAGCCTCTATCGGGAAATACTCGATCACCGACTCCCGGTAATTCGCCTTTACCGACTCCGCTATTGCGTCACCTTCCGGGGCACTCACTCTGGGGTTGTACGTCGTCACCCAAACCTTATTCAATTGCTCGTCTTTGTAAAAACGTACCAGTTTATCGTCATATTCCATTCCCCTGTTCAACCCCGCATCATTCAACTCGTAAGGCACTCCCGACACTTTATTCACGATCAAAAGATCACGTCCCATTAATGAATCGGCGATCTCAAAATAGTAATCATTCTCGACCGTCAGAATCTTGATCATTCCTTCGGCCACCTTTGCCTTTTTTACTAAATCACCATAAGTATCCTTCTTGGCGACTTCCGTTTTTTCTTTAGACTCATTCTTCTTTTGTCTTTCACGGGAATATCCCGTCATGGAAAGCAACAATAACGCGATGATTACTGTCACACCTAAGATTAATGTCTTTGTTTTTGCCATACTTTATTTATTCGTTAAATCTGTCTAACTCTTTGATGCTATACAATATTAAAACAGATTTCGCTGAATAAAAATAAAAGTGGAGTGAACCCCCGAAAAAACGGAGTGAAGATTCGATTTTTAGTTATAAACCATTTTTCAAAAGAGGTAATCGACACACGTAATAACCATTTTGACAACCACATACGAATTTTTCCGGGGAATAGAACTCGTAAATGGTACGAATCCGCTCGAAACCTACGCCCATAGAGGCCTCGCTGGATTCCCCTCTTGGCTGGTAATTGTTTTCCACGATCAACCAATCACCTTCATCGTGTATATTAATATGTAACGGATTCTGAATCGTGACCAGATTATGCTTTATCGCATTTTCCACGAGCATTTGTAAACTCATGGAAGGTATTTTTGCCTCCAGAGAGAGGGGCGATACTTGAATCGTCAAATCCAGTTGTTCCCCGAACCGTATTTTTTGCAGGAAATAATATTGCCGTGTAAAGTCAATCTCTTCCTTTACCGTTGATAAACTCTCGTTTCTCGTTTCCAATAAATAACGATACACCTTGGATAATTTCAACACGAACTCTTTCGCCAAAGTCGAATCCGTTCCGATCAAAACGCTCAACGAGTTCAAAGAATTAAACAAGAAATGAGGGTTAATCTGATTCTTCAACTGTTGCAAATGCAATTCCATGGATTCCCGCTCTATTTTACGCCTTAGGCGATACTCCTTCCGCCATTTATGCTGGGCAAAGAAAAGCAACACGGCAAATATTATAATCGTCATCAAAGCGATCATTAACGTGTATCTATGGAACTCGTCCAAAATCTCTTTATTCCCGTACTGGGGCACGTTCACGGCAATCACCCATTTCTCTTCCCCTATCGTCAACGGGTAATAAATGCGGAGCACCTGAGAAGATAGAAAGACAGAATGCACCATCATTTCCAACTCGTGCTTCGTTTTCAACACCTCTCTCAGCGTATCCAATTCTTCCCGTGGAAAAGGAGATGTACCTAACAATCTCTCGTCAGGATGAGAAAGCAATATCCCTTGTTCATTCACGATAAACACGTAACTGGAAACTTTTCCGCTCGCCTCGGCAAAGTAAGAATGTAAATCCGTCAACAGAATATCAAAACCGAAAAGAGCCCTCCGGGATGCCGTCGGTTCTATCGCCTCTATCGTCGACCAGTAAATCTTACCTTCTTCCGTGTACGTCCCGCTATAATGATGCCCTTTCATTGTATCCAACAAGGTATACATATATTTTAATTCCACTCCCGAGAGTTTCAACCGATGAAACTCATAGCTATTGCGTTCCAATACACGCAAGGAATCTTTTGTACCTCTGAAAAACCACGTTCGACTTATTTTCGGATCCAACTGCAACATAGTCTGCATGAGAGAAACTAAATCAACCTCATTATATGACTCCGTTCGCCCAAAAAATTCTCTTGCCAAACGCTGTAATTCTTCTGTTTTCCGGAATTCATAAGCCACGGACTCCGCCCGATAACGGGATGCTTCCCGAACGTTCGCGTTATTCATATCATTACCGACATCACTGATCTTCTTACCGATCAAGTATATCGCTACCATAAATAACGCTAACAGGATTAAACCTATCGATATTATATTCGTCCGTATTCTCATCACGACAAAGATAGATAAACAATTGAAATACTATCCCTAGCACCATAAAAAAAAGAGCGACTCGTTTGAATCGCTCTTCTCTAAATCTGGCATCGACCTACTCTCCCACCTCTCGGCAGTACCATCGGCG